>CANQFD010000013.1 GCA_947598325.1 uncultured Bacilli bacterium | reverse complement strand
TAATGATAATAAAACAATATAATAAGTCAGCTTAATGCTGACTTTTATATAGGAAAGGAAATAAGTTTATGTCAACACATACAATAGCTGCTGTTTCAACAGCACTTTCAAATAGTGGTATAAGTATTGTAAGAATTAGTGGAAATGATAGTTTAAATATTATAAACAAGATATTTAAGACAAATCATAAAATTTTACCAAATAATATAGTTTATGGAAAAATATATGATGGCAAAATACACATAGATAATGTTCTTGTTTCATATTTTAAAGCTCCATATTCATTTACTGGTGAAGATATTTGTGAAATTAATTGTCATGGTGGTGTACAAATTACAAAGCAAATACTTGATTTAGTATTAAAAAATGGAGCAATACTTGCACAACCTGGTGAGTTTTCTAAAAGAGCTTTTCTAAATGGAAAAATGGACTTAACTCAGGCAGAGGCTATAATTAATTTGATTAATTCTAAAACAAGTACTTCTACAAAAATTGCTATAAATCAGTTAGATGGTAATTTATCAAAAAAAATAAAAAATATAAGAGAAGAATTAATTGAACTTTTAGCACATATTGAAGTAAGTATTGATTACCCTGAATATGATTATGAAGAAGTTGAAGAAGAGTATGTAAATAAACTTATAGATAAAAAAATTAAAGAAATTAATGAAATTTTAAGTACATATGAACAAGGAAAATATATAAAAGATGGTGTAAATGTTGCAATTTTAGGACGTCCAAACGTGGGTAAATCATCACTTTTAAATACTTTAGCTAAATATGAAAAAGCTATTGTAACAGATATTCCTGGAACTACAAGAGATATTATTGAAGAAACTATAAATATCGGAAATATTGTTTTAAATATTTCTGATACTGCGGGAATTAGGGATACAGATAATGTAGTTGAAAAAATTGGTGTTGAAAAAAGTATAAAAATTTTAGATAAAGTAGATTTAGTAATATATATTTTAAATGTTGAAAATAAAATAGAAAAATCAGATATAGATATGCTTTCTAAAATTAAAAATAAAGGTATTAAATTAATAACAGTGATAAATAAGATAGATAAAATAGAAAAATCGATTTTTGATACCTTTATGGACGAATTAAGAAAAAATAATATTGAAAATATAATTCCTATGTCTGTTATAAATGAAAATGGAATAGAAGAATTAAAAAATAAAATAGAAGAAATTTTTGAAACAAGTGATTTAGACTATAATACAGAGCTTATAATTACAAATGAAAGGCATAAAGATTTATTAAATAAGAGTATTGAACATTTAAATATATCTAAAAAAGAAATAAATAACGGTAAACCAATTGACATAATATCAATACATATAAAAAAAGCAACAGCTCTGCTTGGCCAGATAATTGGTGCGGATATAAGCGCGGATATAGTTAATAAAATATTTGAAAAATTTTGTCTTGGAAAATAGGTGATTATATGAATAATAACGAATATGTTTTAGATAATTATGATGTTATAGTTATAGGGGCAGGACATGCTGGTTGTGAAGCTGCTCTTGCTTCTGCACGTCTTGGAAAAAAAACAGCAGTTTTTGTTATTAATTTAGATACACTTGCTAATATGCCTTGTAATCCAAGTATTGGAGGAACATCTAAAGGTCATCTTGTAAGAGAGATTGATGCTTTAGGAGGTGAAATGGCAAAAAATGCTGATAAAACTTTTATTCAATCTAAAATGTTAAATAAATCTAAAGGTCCAGCTGTTCATTCACTTAGAGTACAGTCTGATAGAAGAATGTATCATATTGAAATGAAGAAAACTATGGAAGAACAGGATAATTTAGACATTTATCAAGCTGAAGTAGTAAAAATATTAACTGAAAATAATAAAGTTGTTGGAATAAAAACTAAAATTGGTGCAACATTTTATGCAAAAACAATAATTGTTGCTACTGGTACATATTTAAAAGGAAAGGTTATTATTGGAGAAGTTTCGTACGAATCAGGGCCTGATGGAGTTTTTCCAGCAAATGATTTATCTCAAAGTTTAATTGATATTGGAGTTGAACTTAGAAGATTTAAAACTGGTACTCCTGCAAGAATAAATGTAAAAAATATGGACCTTGAAAAAATGGAAGTACAATATGGAGATGAAAAAATTGTTCCTTTTTCTTTTGAAAATGAAGGAAATAAAGATATTATAAATAAAAAACAAGTTAATTGTTATTTAACTTATACTAATAAAGAAACACATAAAATTATAATGGATAATCTTGATAGATCTCCTATATATAGTGGAAAAATTCATGGTATTGGACCTAGATATTGTCCATCAATAGAAGATAAAGTAGTTAGATTTAGTGATAAAGAAAGACATCAGTTATTTATAGAGCCACTTGGTGAAAAAACATCTGAAATGTATATACAAGGAATGTCATCCTCACTTCCAGAGGAAGTACAGATAAAGATGTATAGAAGTATAAAAGGTTTAGAAAATGCTAAAATGATGAGACCTGCATACGCTATTGAATATGATTGTATAGATTCAACTAATTTAAAACTTAGTCTTGAATATAAAGGAATAGATGGATTATTTTTTGCAGGACAAGTTAATGGTAGTTCTGGATATGAAGAAGCTGCTGCACAAGGAATAATTGCTGGTATTAATGCTAGTAGAAAGATTGATAATTTAGAACCTTTAATACTTAATAGATCAGAAGCATATATTGGAGTTTTAATTGATGATTTAGTTACAAAAGGTACAAATGAGCCATATAGAATGATGACTTCAAGAGCTGAATATAGATTAATGCTAAGACAAGATAACGCTGATTTAAGATTAACTGAAAAAGGATATAATATTGGTTTAATTTCACGTGAAAACTATAATAGATTTTTAAAAAAGAAA
>CANQFD010000012.1 GCA_947598325.1 uncultured Bacilli bacterium | reverse complement strand
TTTTGTTTTTGGAATACTAAATATATTATGAAAATTGTTGATACTATTGAAATTATGCATAATATTATTTCCCCTATAGTTTGATTTTGCATAGCTACCCCCTATGCTACAATGTATGCTATATGTTTTATTTTTATTCTTTGATATTTTTATTGCTAGTGGTTGGTAGGTTCACTTTCCTTTTAAGTTATGGCATTTTTTGAGAAATTTTTCCTAACTTTTTCTCAAGTGATAGTACACGAATGTTTGTGGATTTATAATTCTTGTGGTAGATTTTTATGGTGGTTATTTATGAATAATTTAGGAGAAGTTAATAATGATATTTTGAAAAATTGGCACTTTAACTTGTTCATAAGATAAAAAGCATTGAATTTAGTCACTGCATAAGATATCTGTAATTCACTTCGTTCAAACAGTTATCTTAATTTTGGTGAAATTTCTGAGAAAATTTTGAAGAATGTTCCTGAGCAAAATAAGAAGTATGTGAAAAAGCAATTGAAGCAACTTGATGAGAATTTTATGGATTATGTTTTAGAATGAAAAATATCATAGGAAAGGGTTTTGTGATGGACTAAAAATAATTACTGCTATAATTAAATCTTAGTTTATAAAAGAAGTGGATATTTTGAATTTTTTTATTTTACCCACTTCGTTCTTATAATTGTTTTATTGTAAATTTAGAAGTTCCTAACATTTCAATTTCATTTTTTGCAAATACTACACTCTGTTTTCCTATATTAGAAGTTTCTTTATTTTCTTTTGGCAATTTATAAACCATAACAGCATTTTTACTAAAAGTCATTATTTCTCTTTTAAATTTTTCATAGCTATAATTTGGTGATTTTTCTTTTATATACTTTTTATGAAAATTCCTTAACATTTTATCATCTCTTGAAATCGATAATAGCCTCTTTGTTCCCATGATTAATTGTATTGCTAAATCTCTTGTACTAGTTCCAAATCCATCTTTTAAAAATAACATCTTTATTTCTTCATTTTTTCGATCAATATACATTAGGTCACAAATTTCAATTCCGTTTTCTCGTTTTGGATGTATTTTATAAAAATTTTCTTCATTATCATATAATTCTATATATTGTGTTTCTGATTCATTTGTCCACTCCTTAAATTCTATTTTTTCTTCAGAGAAACTATTTTTAATAAATTTAAATACTTGGTTTAAATTTGTAATATAGTTATCTGTCAGTTGATACCACATTTTATTTTGAAATAAATATTCTTTATCGTTATATTCTATTGTCATATTTATATATGCCTCTAAATTTTCGGAAATTTCTACATTTCCATCTGTATCAAAGCATATTAATTGTAATTTTTTTATAATATTCGCCATCTCTTCTTGTGAATTAATTTTTAATTCATCAAAAGCCTTTTTTAAATCATTATTGCCCGGAATGGTATCACAATTATGTATTTGATTTGTTTCATACATAAAACTATAGTACATACTGCCGAAAAAAGCTTCTATGTTCTTATGTAAAATACATATATCTAATTTATTATTCTCATAGTCATCATAAATTTTTTGTATAAGTTGCTGTTTTAATTTTTCTTCATAATTCTCATCTTTTATTCTTTCTATTGTATTAAACTTATCTATTAATTCTTCTGTAGATATTTTATCTAGTTTCTTAATAACAAGTATTAATTGATTTATATCTATTTTACTACAGATTGTAAAATTATCTTTTGCATCACATCGTACCTTTGGAATTTTCCTTTTATTTTCTAATCCAAGTTCCTCGTAAAGTCTTTTCCTATCTAATTCAGCTATTAAATTAGTATTAATTCTGTTCCAATACCTATCAATAGTTGACTGATATTCTTCTCCTAAATATTCACTGCCTCCTAAAAAGTTGCTCATTATATTGTTATAGGTTGCGCTTCTTATTTTATCCTCATCTTTGATAAAAAATGATATTATATATACACCATAAAAATAAACTATATCTTTAATTATGTCATTATATGCCATATTTGTTGTTACACAAAATATATTATTTTCACTATATATAAATGCTATATAGTTATTAGCTGGTCTTTCTTTAATTACATTTTTATTATTGATTTCTCTAACTTGCCAAAAATTACACCATGTATCTTTGGAATATGAAATTCTATTATATAATTTAATTTTATATCCGTTAATTTCATTTCGTTCTAATTCTACTTTTCTATATTTTTCTCCTATATTTTCTTTTAATTTTGTAATAATTTCGTCATTTGTATTATATTCTTTAAACTTTCTTTTGTTAATTAAGTATATCCCTACTTCTTTATTCTCCATGTAATCCCCCTTTTTATTATACAACTCTTATTATTCAGAATTTGTCAAAACTTGTAATTTATTATCAAAAAACAAAATAATTCTATAAATATTACATTATTATTTTACCTTTCTTATGTATAAAATTTACTGTTTATTTATTTTTAAGATTGTTTTATTAATGGCATAGCATTATCAATATCATCTCAAAATAGTTTCCATTAGCATAGTGTTCTACATTTGACATATCCATAGTTATGTTCATTTGATCATTTAAAGTCCCTTTCTTCATATTTATAAATAATTTTATTTTTTTAAATTTATATCTCCTCTTTTCGTATATCATTATATCATTGTTTTACAGCTTCTGCAAATATTAAGGGATGGTTCCATGTATTGTATTTAAAATGTATTTTTCGATTAATTTTGACAAAAATAAGAAAATTTATTATAATTTAATTATTATGGGAGGAAAACATTTATGGAATATAGTATAAATTTACCCAAAATATTATATTTAACATTTTTAATATCAAAATTCGCAAGAAATGAAAAGTATTATAATACAAATGATCTAATTAAACTTGCTAATAAATTACAGCCTGAACTAGTTAGATTAAGAAAAGATAAAAATGATTATAAATTCTTAGATGATACAAATTTTGGAGGTTTAAGAGGTAACTTTTCTACAGCATTAACATTTAGGGGATTTATTAATAGAAATAATAAATACATTGCATACTATGGTCTTGGTAATAATGATAGATTGTTTAATGCTTTTCAAAAAGGTGAAATCATACTAGATTCTCAGAATTATAGTGCTAATACAAATAATATAGAATTAAAAAAACTTTTAGAAAAGGAAATTAATAATTTCAATATACGAGAAACTCAAGCCCATATTAAAATATTTCTAGAAAAAAATAAAGACTTTCCTTTAAAAAGAGATAATATCAATTTTCCTAAAATTGCAGTATTAAAATCCGAAAACAAACAGTATTTTTTAAGAATATTATTTAATACATTTAAAAATGATAATGTTGTTGAATTTAATATGTTTAATTATCTAGAAGGTACTAAGATTAAACAATTTAACATTAATACTCTATTTGTAATACCATCTTATGAAAATTCTTGGGATACATTTTATGTTATAGACAGTAAAGAAATTTTGGTAAATACTCCTTTATTTATGTACTATGACAAAAAGACAAGAAAATTTTATGATAACAATAATAATGTATACTCTTATTATACATTAGATGAAGCATTAAATAAAGTACAAAATCAAGATGGAAATATTAGTGAAAGACTATTATATGACTGGCAAAAAGTTAAAAAACATTTAGTTGATGATTATATTGAAAAAAAGTCAGAAGTTCAAAAAGATGAATTTTCTTTATTTCTTGAAAATTTTTTACATTGGAAGAAATCCTTTTCTATATATCAAAAAGATGTAGTTGATATAACAGTTTCCTCTTCAGGAGGGCCTGATGTTATTGTAACTTATTCTGGAGGTACAAAACAAAAAATAGAATTAGAACATAAATGGGGAAATTATATTCGACATAAACACTATACTAGCCAAGCTTGGAAAGATGTATGGCTGTTTGCAGATGAAAAATGGGATTTTAATAAAATAGTGCAAATATTTAAGCCTTATTTGTCAAAATATATTGATAGCATTCCAAAAGTTTTCTTATGTGCAAATGTTAAAACAGGTGAAAAGGAAGCATATGAAATAGACTGGAATAGTTTAACTTACAAAGAAGTAGATATACATGATTAATTTATTTAAGGAGAAGCTCTAACTTCTCCTTAAAATATATAAATATTCTAATAACTCATTATTTCCTTTCCCTTGTGTAGAATGTTTATAGTCATATGTTTTAATTTCAACTTTTTCATAATACTTCTTACATAAATTCTCTAATTTATCGCAATCTATTACACCTTTATTTGAATAACTTATTACTAAATTAGAATCATTATTTTTACAATATTTTATTATATTTTCAAATTCATTTTCTACTTTACTTTTGTAACAAAAATCTGACATAAATCTGTCATTCCTATATTTAGCTTTATACGATACTTCTGGATTATCATATTTTACTACTGTTTCTAAAATATGATAAAATCTAGAATACTGTTCTCCAGAATATGGTGAATCCAAGTAGAATGTTTCTACATTTTTTATTTCTTCAAGTTTTATAAGTTTCTTATAATCAAGATTAAATGATTTATTATTCATATTATTATTAATTATCTGTTTAAAATCTTCACATTTGCTTAAAATTTCACTCCACACATTCATATTCCTTAGTGGAATAATTCTTTTATGATCTTTCGGCATATATTGTGCAAAATGGCCTGTTGTAGATTGTACTTTACACATAACACTCATTAAAGCAGTTAAATATAAGTTTCTTTTGTTTTCATCTTTAATTTTTTCTATAGCAAATCTTATTGAGTCAATATCTTTACATTGTAGATCAGAAAAATATGTATCTGAGTATGTTTTATAAAAGAATTTATATTCCATTTCTTTTAAATTTTTCTTATAGTTTTCTTCTAAATCTTCTTTACAACTCTTTTTACTTATAGTAACTGAATTATTCTCAATTAATGCTTTAGCTATGCATTCACTATATTTTTGTACATCGTTTGCATATATGGTATATCTACTTTTTAAAGCAT
>CANQFD010000011.1 GCA_947598325.1 uncultured Bacilli bacterium | reverse complement strand
ATTGGTAGATCTGAAACTTATATAAATAAAGCTTTCTGGGATTATGAAAATAAAAAAGTTAAAACTCAAGAACTTATTAAAGCCTTAGATGATGTTAAAGCTGCTTTAGCATCTGATGTTGAACAAGTTAAAGCAGTAGTAATTTCAGAAAATCAAGATATAGTTGAGCAACAAATTAAAAAAGCTCATGAATTAGTTATAAAAGCCAATTCATATAAATTAGAAGAAACAATAATAGAAGAAAATAAATCAATACAAAATGAAAATGAAAAAGGTGATCCATGGAATGTTAGAACAGTTTATGGTGCCTTTGGACCTAAACATGAAATTGTTTGCGAAGGTTTTGCAAGAGCATTTAAAATGATATTAGATGAAATGGATATTCCTTGTGTTTTAGTTTATGGTGCTTATGTTACTAGCGTAAAATATGAGGAACATATGTGGAATTATGTTCAATTAGGTAATAAATGGTATGGTGTTGATCCTACTTGGGATAATACAGATAAAAAAGATATAGACAAAGAATTTGTAGGTCAAGAAGCACCAGAAAAAGTTTCAACAGAATATTTCTTAGCAGGTAATGATAAAATGGCTTTAAATCATCGTGTTACAGGAATTATGTCTGTTTCAAACTTCGAATTTAAATATCCACCTATTGAAGATTCAAGTGATAAATATGAAATTGCTTATGAAAATGCTGGTTTAAGAGTTGAAATAGATGACGAAAGTTATGATGAAGAAGATGGAATTGCAGCTGGTAAATTTAAAATTAGTTATTTCATAGACTTAAATGAAAATGGTGTTGAAGACCCAGGTGAGAGGATGGGTTACCAAAAAGCCAAAGAACATGGATATTATTTAATTTGTAGTACAATGCAATATAATAAACCAGACTATGATTTCTCTCAAGATCCAGTAAATGGATTAAAAGAAGAATCTTGGACACAAAATAGCTATTTTTCTTATACAGATCCAAAAATCTATGGATCATTACGTGATTTCTATGAAGATAATGGAGAAGAAGTAGGGGAAAATGACGGAAAAGAAGGTAGAGATTCATACTTGTCTTTCTATAATGCAAATTGTTATTATCTACAATTTGGTGTTACCCAAGATGCACCAGTAGATGCTAGAGATGCTTCAACTGTAGAAGATATTGCTAGAATGACAACTTATTTTGGAACAACTGAAGATATGCTTGCTGTATCTAACTTACTATTAAATCCTAATGGTTCACATGTAAAGGCTCCATATATTAAAACAGCTAGTCCAATTCAAAATTCAACAATGTATATTGGAGAAAAATATCACTGTGAAATTGTTTATGATGAAAAATTAGTTCAAATTCCTGGTGAAATATTAGAACCAAAAGTTACTATAGAAAAGTCTTCAAATGCTGGAGATAACAGATATAGTTTAACTGAATTTCACTTTGATAATGATAGAACAATTACATTTGATTTCACACCAAGTGATTTATATGCAGATGATTCTGTTTTCTATATAATTGATATGATGGGATTAATGGGAGAGAATTCTCAAAAAAGGCCAATGCCAGCTAGTTACTTCTGTGCTCACAAATGTGCAGCTTATGCTTATAAATCTCAAGGAATTGATTGGAATGTTTATGGTAAACCAACACTTATGGATGATGTAAATTTGGATGATATGACAGATGAAGAAAATTCAGACTTAGCTGATTTATTAAAACATAGAATGACACTTGTTACAACTACTACAAAACCTTCTGAAGAAAAAGCAATGAATGATATGCTAACAGATGAAATGACAGATGGTGGCAAAGTTGTTAAGAGTGAAACATATAATATTAAATTGACTTTATGCAAAATGCAAAAAATTAGAGATGGCCAATCAGTTAGAATTATGCTTGGATTTCCTGATGGATACGGACCAGAAGATGCTGGTGTTACATTTAAAGCATATCATTATATTAAAGATAATACAGGAAAAATAATAGATGTTGAAGAAATTCCTTGCTTAGTCACTGAACTTGGTTTAGTTATTGAATGTTCTTCATTCAGTCCATTTACTGTTGCAGCAGTTGAAAATGCCAAAAAAGAAGATACATCAAAGACTGTTATCTTCCAAACAAGTCAGGGTGGAGAAGTTTATACTGATGATGCAAAAACACAAAAAGCTAATAAAATAGTATTTAATGATGAAACAAGAGAAGCAAAAATCACAATAAAACCAGATGAAGGATATGTTGTTGATGATATAGTTATTGGTGAACAAATAATCGATGTTAATGGTGATGATACTTTATCACTTTCTGCAAATGAAAATAATGAAGTAACTTATACTATTAAATATGATGATTTGAAAAAACAAAATTATGAAGCAATGGTCGCTAAGGTAGCTTTTATTCCTGAAGTAACTAAAGAAGCAGAAAAAGAGCAAGGAATGGAAATTGTTTCTCAACCTCTAGCTCAATCTTCAGTTGAAATTGTTTCAAGTACTGATAAAGAAAAATATGATGAGGGCGAAACAGTTGAAGTTACTTATAAAGTTAATAACTTTAATAGTCTTGAAGATAATACTATATCTGGACTTGGAGCATTATTAACTTATAACAAAGAAGCTTTACACTTAGTTGATATTGAAGCTGGTTCAAACTGGACTTTCAGTAATTCTATTACTGATGTAACAGAAGGACATAATTTAATTGGAACATACTCACTAGAAAATGATTCACTTCAATATGTTGAATCTCAAGTTGGTTCTGTAATATTTAAAGCTAAATTTATTGTAATAGAAAATGAAAATGTAATTGAGCAAATTAAACTTTCACATATTGATATAGGAACAGGTAAAGGATCTGTAAAAGCTAGTGATGTTATTACAAATGTTGTAATAGAACAAATACCAGATATTATAGAAGAAAAACTTGAAAATCAAGGAGAAGGACATTATACAATTACTGATGATTTAGTAAAAGGTGTAGAAATAGGAGAAACTGTTGCTACAATGAAAGCTAAAGTTACATCTGGAACAACTTTACCAGTAGTATTTTTCAAACATAGTGCAGAAGCTCCTGAAACATTAATTGAATTAGGTGATAATGAAAAAATATTTACAGGAACTGTAATTAAAGTAGGAAGTCGTGAATGGAGAGTTGTTGTTAGATCAGATTTGGATGGTAATGGCGAACTAACAGCTAATGATATAGCATTATTTAAACTAGATTATATTGGTGAAGAAAAATTGCAAGATATTTATTTATTAGCAGCTGATACAGATGGTGTAACTGCAACAGATTTTCCAACTTCTGCAAATGATTTAGTTATTATGATTTTACAGTATAATGAAATTGCACTTGATGATTAAAAAAGGAGAAATTGATGAAAAGAAAAATTTTTATTATAAGTATTATAATGTTAATACTAACTTCTGTATTTACAATAGATGTTTATGCACAAAGTAGTATTACATCTGCAACAATTACAATATCATCTGATAAAGAAAAATATAATCCAGGTGATACAGTTGAATTTACAATAAGCTTAAAAAATTTACAAGCAGATAAAGGTATCATGACATTAGGAGCTTATTTGGAATATGATTCTAATTTATTAGAATTAGACACTACTATCAAAGGTCTTTCTGGTTGGACTAATGGTACAATAAATACTGAAACTAACAGATTTATAGTTTCTAGAGATAGTCGTTCTTCTAATAATGAAGATATTGCTAAAATTAGCTTTAAAGCTAAAGAAGTAATAAATGATACTTCTGCAAAAATATCTTTAAAAAAATTAGAATTAGCTAATGGTGTTGATTATGTTATTGATAAAGTTGATTCAAATTCAGCAACAATAACAAAAAGCGCTATATCTTCAGGAGATAATAATCCATCAACAAAGCCTAATACTCCAAGTAATCCTGAGAATCCTGGTAATAAACCTGAAGAAAACCCTGAAAATCCAAATAATTCTGATAATTCTGATACTCCAACTGATTCAGGAAACAATGATAAGGAAAATAATAATACCACTACAAATCAAAATGACAATAAAAAAGATAATGCAGGAAATAAAGGTAATAATATTACTGTGAACAATACAACTTCTGAAGCAACAAATAGTGTAAATAAAAGTAATAAAAAAATTCCTTATTCAGGAACAAGCTCAATATTAATTCAAATAATTGGAGTTGTAATTATTGTATCAATAATATTATTTATACGATTAAAATTATTAAATATAAAAATCAATAAAAATGATAACGATAAAAATATGTAATAGAAATGAAAAGAGGTGTTAGTTCAACACCTCCTTTTTAGCTTTACTGCTTTTTCATAAGATTTTTTATTTTTGTTGCTATTCCTCCTCTAAAAGCTCTTTCATTCATGTTTTCCTTCAACAAAGCTTGTGCTTTTCCTGCTAAACTTGGGTTATAAGTAGGAAGCTGTCTTGTCAAATGATTATGAATGGTACTTTTAGAAACACCAAAGGCTTTAGCTGTTTCTCGCACGGTAGATTGTGTTTCAACAAAATACCGAGCCTCTTCGAGAACTCTGATTCTTAATTCATCTTCCCGCATAAAGCTACCTCCTAAATGAAATATTTTCTATATAATTATACTACATTATTTACATAATTTCAAGTATTATCTATAATTCTTGTATAGACTATTTGAAAGATGTTATAGGGCTAAATCGTAAGAAGGAGGAGAGAGGAAGTTAAAAATATGATTTTTACAAATAAAGTTACTAAATTTTTTTAATAAAATCACTATATACTTTTGACAAATTAATATTGATATAATAAAATGCTATGCAAACAATAGTTCTTAAATGTTAATAGATGTAACATAAAAATAATAACAAATGTAGTAATAAGAACAAAATTTTAATAAAGAGGATGTGTTTTTATGGAAGAAAAGAAAAATGAAATTATTTTATTTTAAAATCAAGATGTTAAACTAGAAGTAAATATGAAGAATGAAACAGTTTGGCTTAATAGACAACAAATTTCTGAACTTTTTGGGAGAGATATAAAAACTGTTGGAAAACATATTAATAATGCTTCAAAAGAAGAATTATAAAATGATAAATCAGTTGTCGCAAAATTTGCGACAACTGCAAATGACTGAAAAACATATAATGTTGAATACTATAATCTTAATGTAATAATATCTGTTGGTTATCGTGTAAAATCTAAAAATGGTATTATATTCAGACAATGGGCAAATAAAATTTTAAAAGACTATATGTTAAAAGGTTATGCTGTAAATCAAAAAAGATTAGAATATTTAGAAAAAACAATAAAACTTATAGATATTGCTAATAGAATTGATGAAAGATTAGAAGGAAATGATGCAAAAGAAATTTTAAAAGTAATTGGAGATTATTCAAAAGCATTAGATTTATTAGATGGCTATGATCATAGAACTTTAAAGAAAATTGATGGAAATATAGATGAAAGAAAAATTGAATATAGTAATTGCATAGAAATAATAAATAAATCAAGGTTTAATGAAGAAATTTCATTATTTGCAGTAGAAAGAGATAAAGGATTAGAATCAATTATGGGTAATATTTATCAAAGTTTTGCTGGACAAGACCTTTTTAAAACTTGCAATTTACATAATCTTTTGATATAATATTATTGAGAAAGTTCAAGTTTTATCGAGCTCTTTCAAGATAATTTTAGAAGGGGGAATAATTATAAGGTAATGGCAAGTTTTTTTATTAGGATTATCTACATTATTAATGAAAAGGAGTGACAGTATGGCTAAGACAAAGGAAATGATAGAAATCATTGATGATCTTTTGCAAATAGTGGGGTATCACTATGATGGAAACACAGTTTCGGCGAATAGTGAAATTAGTGCATGGATTGCTCCTCCAGAGGCATTTTCTGGTATTTTAACTCCTGTTGCAGGTGCTGAAATTGATTTTGTCGATGAAAATGCTAATAAGAGAATTTTTATTAACGCTGACAAAGATGAAAATATGATTTTATTTGCAACAGAGTTAATGAAGAGAGCTAATGCACCGTGGTATCATGAATTCCCTGAATGGCAAATTTTTTATGCTAAAGATGGTAAAAGGGATTCGTGGTTTTGGTACAGAACACATGCACTGTTTGTTAAAATTTCCAAAAATGGCCAGATAAAAGGAAACAGAATATCTGGACCAGTATTAAATTTATGTGAAGGCAATACGCTTTCTGTTGAAAAGCTTGTTGGAACACTGACGGAACTCAGCGATTCCAAGATTACACAAGAAACATTACAGAATGAAGTGCCGGCTGTGATGAGTTTTTTAAAGAAAAGGAAGTTAATTTAAAATTTGTCATTCAAAAGGTACCTCCCGACTACTTTTGTTGGGAGGTGCTTCACTTATAAAAGTAAATAAATTTTTATAGAGTTTTAGCTAAATTTTTAGGTTAGTCAAATGAAAGATTATTTAGCAAAGAAAAATAATGCAGACTTTACTGACCCAATGACAGCAGGAATATTTGTAAATATAGTTGCTTGGGCAAGTTATCAAAGAAGTGAAGATATTACACCATATTAGAGAACTTTAAAATCAGATGGTGAATTGAATGTTAAATATCCAGAGGCAATAGAATTACAAAAAAGATTACTTGAAGAAGAGGACACACGATTATTTCAAAAGGTACAAAAAATATAAAATATTATGTTAAAGATTTTGAAAATAGTTTAATAGAATTATAATTCAAATTACAATTTATATAATTTATATGAGTCAATATAAAATTTTAAAATAGTAAAAAATTATTAGAGTAGGAGAGAGGCAGTTTTGAAGAATGGATATCTTGAATTAAATAAAAATAAATAAAATTTCAAAATTAAGGAGTAATCCCTAACATAAAAATAGAATTTATAATTTTGAATTAAGATTTTAAAACCGAACATTTGTTATAATTAAAATTTTTATAAGTTTAAATTTAATTTTTATAAATATTTTGATAAAATTTATAAATAAATTTCTAATTATAACAATATAAAATAATTTCATTTTATAAAGCTTCAAAATTGATTTTAAGGCGTTTTTAAAAAAAGACATATTGTCTAAATAGATAGATAGAATTAGCTGAAGGTGTCTAATAGCAAGAAATAGCGGCAATTTGCAAATACATAGTTTTATTCCTACTTCTATTTGCACAAAACTTTGATAATACAAACCAAAATTTTGTGTAAAATAAAATGTCATCTTATATTTTATTAGAATAAAAAAACAAAAAATTGTAGATGCTAAAAATAGGAGGTTTAAATATGGACTATGATAAAAATTTAAAAGATAATATAACTCGCAATTTATTTAATGATTCAGCTAAAAACGTTTTAAATTGGATTAAAGATAATAGAGACAAATATGATTGGGCCAAAGATCCAAATGCTTATGAAATGACAAATTTATTTCTTTTTGCTGCTAAATATCGTAGCGAAGGAGAAAAAATAGACATTTCCTGTATTCAAGAGTTATGGGAAATAAGAAAAAATGATTTTCAAAGATGTAATATTTCTGAAAACAACTTTATATATAAAATTATTCAAGATGCATATGAATCAGCTATAAGTTGCGAACCATTAGTTAAAGATAGTGATTCTCACGATGCATTAAGAAAAATGGCTGGAATAGCATTAAATTTGTACCAACAAAAAAGAGATAATGGTAAAGTCATATATAATAATCCACAAGAGTTAATAGAATTGCTAGATCATTCTAAAAACCTAAAAAAATCATATCCAGATTTATTTGAAAAGTATTTATTTCAATCTAATATAGATAAATTGTGTGAACTACAATTAAGTCAAACATTACCAAAAGAAATTCAGGATTTAATAACAGAGCATCAAGCTCAATTAAAAGATCCTATAAAAGATTCTGACTTAAAATTCGGAAAAGAAGACTATCTTCTAAGAAAATTATTGAAAGATTCTGAACAAATTTTTAGATTTATTTATGAAATGGAAAAAAATGACGATACTACGAATAAATCAAATAGTCCTGCTTCTAGTTATTATTATTCACTAAATTTTGAATTATCTCACTCTACATTAGAAAGTGAGAACTCTGAAAATAATTTAGAAAAAGCAATAGATTCTATATGCGAAAAGTATAATGTAAGATTTGATAATTTATTAAATTTTGCAGAACAATCTAAAAAGTGTCTGATTAATATGCATTCAGAAGAATCCAAAGACTTATATGACAGATTACAAGATGGAGCATTAGAATACTTTAATAATAAAAGAAAAGAAAAAGGAATGGGAACGAAAATAGGTGAAACATTGGAATTGTAAAAAATTAACTATTTAAAAGATGAAAGAACTCAGCTAATAATCTTGAAAATTTAAGCAGTTTCGATAAATTATTAAGTAATGATTTTGGAAAAACAAATGAAAATAGTCAGTTCAAAGTAATATGATTTAAAACAGAAAAACAGTAGGGAGTAGGGAACAGGCAATATTTATATAAAATATTAATATAAAATAGAAAATATATGAAATGAAATAATAAAAGTAAAATAAAAATTGAAGATCAAAAATAAAACT
The DNA here is from genome assembly GCA_947598325.1 of uncultured Bacilli bacterium. Classification (GTDB taxonomy): domain Bacteria; phylum Bacillota_I; class Bacilli_A; order RF39; family UBA660; genus CAG-433. Next base: position 444 of record CANQFD010000011.1, on the reverse strand, counting down.
AATAAAATATATTTTTAATTTTTTAAATTATAATGAACTTTTGAAATATTATACAAAAATTTTAAAAAGCGAACATTTATTATATTGTTGTTTGTAAAATCAAATTTTAGAATTTTTATATTTTAGTTTATTTATATGTAATATGTTATAAATATATTTATTAAATATTTCTATTATAAATACACCAGAATCAATTTTAAGACATTTTAATATTAAAGTAATATAACTTTGTTTAAATATATAGATAGAATTAGCTGGAAGTGGCTAATAGCAAGAGATAGCAGTAATTTAAGCATGTATGGTTTTATTCCTACTCCTTTTTGCACAAAACTTTGATAATACAAACCAAATTGAAAGATTATAAAAATCTGCTATAATATAAGAAAAAAAATTACAAGATGAGTAATTTGTTTCTGAACATCCAGAATCACAAATTCATAGATA
>CANQFD010000010.1 GCA_947598325.1 uncultured Bacilli bacterium | reverse complement strand
CCTTAAATGAGCCAGTAAAAAAGCAGTAATGCCATGTCACTTTATCTTTATACATTGAACGAAGGATGGTAAGGACTATTAATAAAAGTAGATCCAGTGTGAATTAAGAGGGGTAATGGTAAAGAAAGATTCTAGGTAAATTTACAATTAAATAATAGAAAAAATGTACACTTTTTAGTGTGTTTATTAAAGATGTTATTAATTTAATTAATAAAAGATAAAAAACAAAGAAAAATGAAGATATCGAGAGATAATCTATTCATTTATAGTAAGAGGAAGTGATAAAAATGTGGAGAGATTCAGAGCAAGTTTTGGATAGTATTTTTCTATCATATAATAAAATTCTAAATAGGTTTCATTCATTAGGAGTAACTACTAAACATGGAAAAGAAATAAAACATGTAGATTTAAGAAAAGCTATAGATGTTATGATAAAAAAACATCCAACTTGTAGATGGAGAAGTGAAAAAATTAGAAGTAGAAAATATTTTATTTTAGTTGAAGGATATTCATGGCTGAATCAAGTGTATTTTCAAAAAGAAAAATCTTTGATAGATGCTGATGTAGATTTTTTTGAAAATAGAATTAAACAATATGAAGAATTATTGAAAATAGAACATAAGGAGAACTGGTGGAATGAAGATATGGATATTAAACAGCTGTGTGAATATTTTAATAAGAAAGATATTACTGTTAGAAAAGCAATTAAAAAAATGTGTAATAGTGGTTTTGGAGAATATAATTTTTTAGTTAATAATAAAGTCATAATTTCAAAAGAAGGGGTAGAATGGATTTGTAGAAATATATTTAAACAAAAGTATTTAGAGTTATTAGAAAAATATAAAATGGAGTTAACAGAGTTATATATTGAAGCAGGTTATCCTTATGATAATTTTTTTCATAAAAATTAAATGTAAAAATTTTGAAGTACCAGTTGAGAAAAATGTCATTTTATGATATAAAATACACTAGAATTAGTATATTCAATTGTGGAGGATAAAATTATGACTCAATTTGAACAAGAACAAGCTGCTAAAAAATTTATAGAATTTTGGAAAAATAAAGGTGATGAAAAAAGCGATACACAAAGCTTTTGGACTTCACTATTACATGATGTTTATGGAGTAGAGGATCCTACCAAATTTATAAAATTTGAAAAAAGAGTAAAAATAGAAAATAAAAGTTTTATTGATGGATATATACCTAGTACGAAGGTTTTAATAGAACAAAAATCAATATCTAAAGATTTAAACAAACCGGAATTGCAATCTGATAAAACAGAGTTAACACCTTATGGGCAAGCAAAGAGATATAATGATAATCTTGATTATAACGAAAGAGCTAGATGGATTATTACTTGTAATTTTAAAGAATTTCAAATTTATGATATGGATAAAATACATTCAGATCCAATTATTTTAAAATTAGAAGAGCTTCCCAAACAATATTATGTATTACAGTTTTTAATAGATTCAAAAGATATTGAAATTCAAAAAGAGGAAGAAGTGTCTTTTAAAGCAGGGGAACTTGTTGGGAAATTATATGATGAGATAATAAAATTATATATAAATCCAGAAAATGAAGAAACATTAAAAAGTTTAAATATGCTTTGCGTAAGAATTGTATTTTGTTTATATGCAGAAGATTCAGGACTATTTGGAAAGCATAATATGTTTCATGATTATATTGCAAAATTTTCAGGTGATGATTTAAGAGAAGCTCTAATAGAGTTATTCAAAATATTAGATACACCAAAAAACGAAAGAGATCCATATTTGAAAGAAGAATTATCACAATTTCCTTATGTTAATGGTGGACTATTTGAAAAAGAGGATATTGAAATTCCGAGATTAAATGATACAGTTAAAAATATTTTATTAAATGATGCAAGTCGTGATTTTGATTGGAGTGATATTTCACCAACCATATTTGGAGCAGTTTTTGAGAGTACATTAAATCCTATTACAAGACGTGCAGGAGGAATGCATTATACATCTATTGAAAATATTCATAAAGTAATAGACCCTCTATTCTTAAATGGATTAAAATATGAGTTGGATACAATAATTGCCGAACCAGTATTAAAAATTAGAAATAAAAAATTATTAGAATATCAAGATAAATTAGCAAACTTAAAATTTTTAGATCCAGCTTGTGGATCAGGAAATTTTTTAACTGAAAGTTATTTATCTATAAGAAGATTAGAAAATAAAATGATTGCTACATATACACAAGGACAAATTCAGTTAGGATCAGAAGCATTAAATCCTATAAAAGTTTCCATTAGACAATTTTATGGAATAGAAATAAATGATTTTGCAGTTACAGTTGCAAAAACAGCATTATGGATTGCAGAAGCTCAAATGTATCATGAGACACAAGAAATAATAAATATGCAACAAGATTTTTTGCCTTTAAAAACATACACACATATAACAGAGGGAAATGCATTAAGAATAGATTGGAATGAAGTTGTTTCCTCAAATGAATTGAATTATATTATGGGAAATCCACCTTTTGTTGGCGCTAGATTAATGAGCAATGAAAAGAAAGAAGATGTATTCAGTATTTTTGGAAAAGAAAACGGTGTAGGAGATTTAGATTATGTTGCTTGTTGGTATAAGAAAGCTAGTAACTATATAGAAAATACTACAATAGAAGTGGCTTTTGTATCGACAAATTCAATTTCTCAAGGAGTACAAGTAGCTATATTATGGGAAGAACTGTTTGAAAAAGGAATAAAAATAAATTTTGCATATAGAACATTTATATGGGATAGTGAAGCAAGCATGAAAGCCCATGTTCATTGTGTAATTATAGGTTTTAGTTATATAGACAGAAAGAAAAAATTAATTTATGATAAGAATACTGTAAAAAATGTAGAAAATATAAACGCTTACTTATTAGATGCTCCATTTATATTTATTAAAAGAAAAACTCACCCAATTTGTAATGTTCCAGAAATTTTTCAAGGAGTAATAGCAGTTGATAATGGAAATTTAACATTTGATGAAAATATAAAAAATGAAATACTTAATAGTGAACCAAATTTAGAAAAGTATGTGCGTGAATATATAGGTACAGATGAACTTCTAAATAATAAAAAGAAATATTGTTTATGGTTAAAAGATGCAGAACCAAATGAGTTAAGAAATAGCAAAATTTTAAGAGAAAGGATTCATAAAGTTAGAGAATTTAGATTAAAAAGTAATAGAGTAAATACGAGAAAAGAGGCTGATACACCACATTTATTCGAAAAGGATTTTAATTGTATAAATAAATATATAGCTATACCAAGAATATCTTCTGAAAGAAGAAAATATATTCCAATGTGCTACTTAGATCCAATTATAATTCCAAATGATAAAATATTTATAATGCCTAATAGTTCTTTAATAGATTTTGGAATTTTAGAATCCAATGTGCATATGGCTTGGGTAAAAACTGTATGTGGAAGGTTAAAAAGCGATCCAATTTATTCTAATACAATTGTATATAATAATTTTCCATTTCCAAATTGTTCAGAAAAACAAAAATTAAAAATTGAACAAACAGCACAGAGAATTTTAGATATAAGAAAAAATTATCCTAATTCTACTCTTGCAGATTTATATGATCCAGATTTTATGCCGAAAGATTTATTAATGGCTCATAAAGCAAATGATGCAGCAGTGATGGAAGCATATGGATTTGATTGGAGAAAAATGTCAGAAGATGATTGTGTGGCAGAATTAATGAAAATGTATCAAGAATTAATGGAAAAAAATAAGGAGAAAAAGTAATGGAAATATCAGATTGGATAAATGTTATTTTGTGTATATTGTCTTTTATTCTTGCTGTAATATCTGTTATAACTGTTGTAATTACATTGAAACAAAACCACAGAATGATAGAGAATAGTACTAGACCATATATTGTGATGTATAGTAATAGTACATATTTTCAAGTGGTTAAATATTATTTAATATTAAAAAATTATGGTCAAACTGGAGCTACTATAAAAAATTTTAATTGTAATATAGATTTGTTAGAATATTGCCACTTGGGTGAAAGAAGACCATTTGAGCATATTATAGATACATTTGTAGCACCACAACAATCTTTTGTAGCATGTATTGACCCTGTAAAATTACATGAAGATAAAATTGAAAATATAGAATTCAATATTAAATATTCAGATGGAATAAAAGATTACAACGAAAACTATCAAATAAACTTTTTAGCAGATACTGATAGCTGTTTGTCAAGAGCTAGTAGTAAGGATAAAGAACTAAAGATAATATCATATACATTGCAAGACATGGTTGAAAAATTATTATGATGTATTATTTAAAATTTGATATTAAAGAGAGGATTAAGTATGAACAAATTAGGAAGATTAGAAAAAGTTAATTTAAGAGAAATATGGACTAATGAAGAATATGATTTTTCGGTTTGGTTAAGTAAAGAAGAAAACTTAAAGGAACTTAGTGATACTATAGGAATAGATATCGTATTAGAAGAGAGAGAATCTGCTGTTGGAAAGTATAGCGTAGATATTTATGGAAAAGAAGAAGGAACAGACAGAAAGGTTGTTATAGAGAATCAACTTGAAGATTCAAATCATGATCATCTTGGAAAAATAATTACATATGCATCTGGAAAAGATGCAAAAACTATTATTTGGATAGTAAAAAGAGCAAGGGATGAACATAGACAAGCTATTGAGTGGCTAAACACTCATACAGATGAAGAAGTAGGATTTTTCTTATTAGAAATTGAGGTTTGGAGAATAGGAAATTCAGAACCAGCACCTAAATTTAATATTGTGTCAAAACCAAATGATTGGGGAAAAACACAAAAGGTGAATAACAATTTAGGAAAAGCTGCTAAATTACAAGGTGAGTTTTGGCAAGCTTTTGGAGAGTATGGAGCAGGTAACGAAGAATATTCAAAAGAATTTAATAAAAGAAAGGCTTTACCTCAACATTGGTATGATTTGCCTATGGGAAATTCCGAATATCATATTTCGCTAACATGTGCAACACAAAAAAATGAAATTGGAATAGAAGTTTACATTGACAATAATAAAGATATATATGATTTGTTTTATAAAAATAAAGAAATTATTGAAGAAAAAACGGGACTAAAATATAAGTGGCAAAGATTAGATAATAGAAAAGCTTCAAGGATAAAAGCTATTAAGAAATGTGATGTAAATAATCAAGAAGAATGGGAAGAGTCTTTTAAATGGTTTTGTAATAATGCTTTGATAATAAAAAAAGAGTTTAATAAGATTTATGATAAATAAACAAATATACAAATGAAAAGCAAAATAAGAGTATAAAAACATTCTATTTTGCTTTTTTATATGAAATGGAGGAAAATAAAATAGAAAAATATTATAAATTAAGAAATTACTTTGATAGTATAGTATACTTTTTTAGAAACAAGAAATATCAAAAAATTGTGAAAGTGTCTTTAAATAGAAAGAATAACAAAGACAAGTTTAATATCATAAATAACTTTATTAAAAATTTAAAAGATTCGATTATAATAGTATTATTAATTTTTTTTATAGAAAAAATATTAATAATATTAATTAATAATATTAATATAAAATGTATTAATATGTTAAAACAAAATTTAATAATTAATACGGAGATGTTTTCGAATTTTTTAATTTGTGGAATAGGAGTAGCAGGTGTATTTTTAGCTTTATACTACTCAAACATTGCTACAATATATGAATCTGAGTACACAAATGCAACAAATGTAATAAGAAAATTATTTGAAAATGAAATTAGTCAAAATTCTAGTTTAAAAAAGATAAATACCTATATAATTCAATCTATATTAATACTATTTAGTATAATGATAGGACTTCCTGTATGGTATATATTTATATTGTATATGATAATTAAAACAATAGACATAATAATAACATTTATAACTAAAGGAAATACAATATATGAATTTTCCAATATATATAATGTGTTATTAAATAGAAAGAAAGAATTAATATTTCATATAGATAGTGTTACAGAAAAAGGATATTTAAATAATAATTTTAATTTTCAAAATTTTCATGGTAAAAGAGCTGTAACTATTTTGGATGAAATGGAAACAGTCAATAATTATATATTAGGAGAAAATAAATTAAATAAAAAAGATTCAATTCTAGAGTTTATGCAAAGTAATATCGATTTTTTAAAATATTATTTATATAATAAAAACAAAATTTTATTTAATTCATTATGGTTTCAAAAGAAAATGAAACATAAAAAATGGTATAGTGCTGATTTTACTGAAAAGGGTATAGCATTGAATACTGGTACAGAATTACAGCCAAACAATATTATAGATAATGATTGGTTTGAAGAAAAAATATTAAAAATGAATGAAAATACAATTATGTTTTTTGTAAATAATGGTTGTTGGAAAGAGATTACATATTATATTTTGAAAATAAGTGATGCTATTCCTTATTGGATAAAATTTGGCAATATAAGTATATTATATGAACATATTGAAAAAATAATTTTTACAATAAAAAATGAAATAATAAACGGCAATAAAGAAAAAGAAGGTTTGTTGAATCTTTTAGAGATTATTTGTTATGTATTTGTACATTATACTTTATGTGTAAGAGAGTTTATCGAAAAGATTAACTTAAATGAATGTGATAAGTTTATAATAAATAATTATAAATTTCATGACAAAAAAATTCTACAAATTAATAATAAGATTTTTAATAATTCTGAATTTTATTGGATTTATAAAGGATTAAGAAATGAAAAAAAATTAGAAAAAAAGATAATAACACCTAATTGGTATTTAAAACAAAGAGTTTCAAAACTATATATATTTGAGATTAATAAGTTATTAAATATAATAGAAAAAATGTATAGAATAAATTTAAATTTAGGGACAGAATTACTTAATAGTGGTAAATATACATTTAGCGAAGCTTTTATAATGAATGAAAATGAATTATATAATAAGATAAATTTAATTAAAGAAACATCTAGCCCAATATTTGAAGAACTATTAACTAATGATATTGAAAAAGATTATAAATTACCAGATATAGATATAAATAAAATTATAGAACACATAGAAAAGATGCATTTTGAAAAAGCACCAAAGTTATGGGAGAAAAGTTGTGAAGTATGGGGATTAAAAGATAAAGATAATGAAAGAGATGTTTTTGGATTTTGCTACAATAATTTATGTGAATATATTTTCCAAAATATATTAAATTTTAATTATGATGTATTTAATTTACATTATGAAAAACTAGTAGAGATAGCAATATTATCTGAAATTGATATACATGATGAATTAAAAGATGATAAATTATATACAGATATAGCAAAATTTAAATTTCAAATGTCAGGGTTAAATACTATGTTTGAATTGAGTGGATATGCTATTATTGTTGGAGAAATATTGAATGATTATAGATGGAAGAAAAAGATAGATGATGTTATTAGCAATATTTTTAAAAAATTCAATGAAGCTAAAAAATGGAAGGAAATAATTGGGTTATTAGTAAATGATTTTTGGTATGTTGAGAGTATAGATTATACAAATAAAGAAATAAGATTCCGTAATACTATTGAAAAATCTCAAAAATTAAAGTTTAAATACGTTGGACCTTTTGAAAATAAAATAGTTATTAATACAAAAAACTTAGAGAAAATGTATTATAGCGATATAGATGGATTATCTATAGATGTGAGAGAAATATTTGCAATAGCATGTTTAAATAAACATTTAGATTCAAAAGATAAATATAAAAGTAAAAAAATGAGGATTGAGGAATGGATAGAAATAAATGATGAAAAAAAATAAATTATTTTCTTATAAAAATATGTTTTTAGAGGATATTGCAAGAAGTATAGAATTTTCAGTTGGCTTAAATAGGGATTATGAAGATAATATTGAAGTAGAGAATATAAAGGGGAATTTTAAAGAATATTTCTCTTATAAACACTATTCTTATTTAAGATATGATTTTTTAAGAGAAGTTTCAAAATTAATAGTAAATATAATTCAAAAAGGAAAAGCTGAAGCAATTATAATTAAATATAAAGATGAAGAAAATATTGTTAAAGGAATGGAGATTAGAGTACCATACTATAAATATAAAATTCATGGATTAAAAAACATTTATTATATACAGAAACATAATACTATTAATTCGAGTAAGAAATATTATGTAACAAAAAGTAAAAAAGAAGAAATTATATCAATTAATTCAAAAAAATTGCATATTAATAAATTTAAAATGAAAAAAATTCTAAAAAAATTACAAAAAGATGATATAACTAATACACTATTAATGTTATCTCAAAAGAATTTGTTGCGTTATGGAGAATTCGAAAAAATAAAAGAAAAATATGAAATAAGACAATATAGGGATACAAAAGAAATAAGATGGGATGTAAGAAATTCTTGGCCTGAATTTCTAAATTCTCCATACATATTATACAGGAAAGTGGAATTCTACAAATACATAATAAAGCTATTAAATTTTACTATAAATATCATAAATGCTAGAATATCAAATCAAAAAGATATTGGTGATAAACGGAAAAATAATAGTAAAAACTAAAGATATTAATAGACTAGATGAACTTATGAGTGAAATATTACATGGAAAGGGACAATATAAAGATTTAACAGATTACTTGTATAATTTGTAAAAATTTATTATTGAAAAATATTTTAGATATTCTAACGGAAAATAAATAATATAAAAAATAGTACAATTTGACAGAGATGAAAAAGAGTTCTATTTGTTATAGAATTATTAGTTTGTATTATATATTAAATAATCAATATATTAGTTAACACACAAACTATTTTGGAAATATTTTAGTAACAATTCAATATAAAACTTTCTTTTTTGGAAATAATATGATATAATAATATTATACTGAAAAGGAGAGTTTTTATTATGTTAGGAGAAAAAATTAAATTATATAGAGAAAATAAAAAAATGACACAACTAGAAATTGCCGAATATTTAGGTGTAAAACCTGCTACTATTTCTAAATATGAGTCTGGAACATTGGAACCAAATATTGAATCATTGAAAAAAATAGCTGAATTATTTGGAATTTCAATTGATGAACTATTAAAGGATGAAGAAAGTCAATTTGATATTAATAAAATTAATATTTTAACAGTTTTGAGAGAACAAAAAGATATGAGATTAAAAGGTAATTTATATCATAATACACAAATTATTTTTTCATACAATACAAACCATATTGAAGGTAGCAGACTTACAGAAGATCAAACTAGATATATTTATGAAACAAATACTATTCTTTTTGAGGAAAATGAAGTTGCAAAAGTTGATGATATTTTAGAAACTGCTAATCATTTTAAGTTGGTTGATTATATGCTAGACATAGCAGACAAAGAGTTAACAGAAGAAATGATAAAAAAATTTCATAAGATTCTAAAAGAAGGAACTATGGATAGTAGAAAAGAATGGTTTATGGTAGGAGAGTATAAAAAAGTAGTTAATGAAGCTGGAAATACAAAAACATCAACACCTAGTCAAACACCAAAAGATATGGTTAAATTAATGAAATGGTACAATTCACTAGAACAAATAACAATAAAAGAAATAATAGAATTTCATTTTAAATTCGAGAGAATACATCCATTTCAAGATGGCAATGGTAGAGTTGGAAGAATAATTATGTTTAAGGAATGCCTAAAAAATAATATAATTCCATTTATTATACTGGATAAAGACAAATTGTTTTATTATAGGGGCTTAAAAGAATACAAAAATGAAAAAGGTTATTTAATTGATACATGTTTAAATGCACAAGATCAGTATAAGAACTTAGTACAATATTACTTAAAAAATTAATTTAAATAATATACTTTTTATGAAAGGAATAAATATGGGGGTTTATGAAATATATAAAGATATAATAGGTCCAATTTTATGTTCTATTATAGGAGGAATATGTACAGTTATAGGAGTATATTTAACAATTAGATATGAAAAGAATAAAGAAAAAAGTGAATTAAAAGAAAAAAACAAACCATTATTTTATAGATTAGACAGTATGCAAGATTATGACTATAAATCTGCAGCTGAATATATTTTAGGTACACCTAAAAAATATAGATTTAAAATTCAAGGAATATTTAAAAATACAGAAAAAGCACTAATGATAATAGATTATTTATTAGTTAATGATAAAAAGTATTATCCTATAAATGGTGATGTGGTTGATAAAAATAAGATATTTTATTTAGATGCTTATTTTGAAGAAGATGTAGATACTATTAATGAATTAATTTTATTTATTAAAGATATTTATGATAATCAATATAAATATAAATTAGAATTAGAAATTTTAAATGAAGGAAAAAGTGGAATGGTAAAAAAATTCATAGAATTAATTTAAATACAAGTGAGCAAATTGGCTCACTTGTATTTATGAATTTTAAAAGCATACACTAATCAACTGTACTCCATCACAAAACCCATTCCTATAATACTTCTCATTCCAATAAGAAACATAATCCATAAAATTCTCATCAAGTTGTTCTAATTGCTTTTTAACATACTTCTTATTTTGCTCAGGAACATTCTTTAAAATTCTTTCAGAAATCTCATCAAAATAAATCCAATGCTTTTTATCTTCTGCACAAGTTAAAGCACCAATTTCTTCCTCTCTAAAATCTAACCAATCTTTTAAAATATCATCATTAACTTCTCTTAAATTACTCATAAAATAACCTCCATAAAATTAAAATTTTGTTAAATAAAAATTTGCTACAAGAGTTACAAATCTACAAACATCCGTGTACTATCACTTGGGAAAAAGTTGGGAAAAAACTTCTCAAAAAATGCCCTAAAAATGCACAAATGTTCTATAAGTAAAAACTTTTGTAAGTATTAAAATACCAACAAAAACTCTAATTTTCTTAAAAGTTCAAAAAGCCGTAAGCCATCGCTCATAACCCGAAGGTTGATAGTTTGGGTCTACTCTCCGCAACCAAATCTTAATTACTAGAACTATAATGTTTTTAGTGATTTTTTTATACTTTCAACATGACTAAATAAAGTGTATTTTAAAAAAGAAAAATCTTTGATAGAATAGATTTTTTTGAAATGGAATTAAACAATATGAAGAACCATTAAAAATGGAACATAATGATAACTGATGGAATAAAGATATGGATATTAAACAGCCATGTAAGTATTTCAATAAGAAAGATATTACTGTTAGAAAAGCAATGAAAAAGTGTGATAGTGGTTTTGAAGAACGTAAGTTTTTAGTTAATAATAAAATAGTAATTGCTAAGGAAGGAGTGAAATGGATTTGTAAAAATGTATTTAAACAGAAGTATTTGAAATTATTAGAAAAATATAAGATGGAGTTAACAGAGTTATATACTGAAGTAGGTTATCACTATGATGATTTTTCTCATAAAAATTGAAATGTAAAAATTTTGAAGTATTAGTTGAAAAAAATGTCATTTTATGATATAAAATGTAATAGAACTTTTATAAGATATTATAGAGGAAAATAATGAGTACAAACTTATCTAAAATTAGAAGAGATAAAATGCTAGACACAATTTCAAAAATCAAATCAAATATGACGGATGAAAAAACTTTGAAAAACTTCTCTTTAATTGAATACGAATTTACTAGAAAAAATATGGGCTAGTTTAGGAAGAACACGAAGAGGAAATGGATAAACAAGTAGAAAATAATATACCAGCTTTATAGATGATAAGGATAAAGAAGTTATACAGAATGATAAGAATAATTATAACTTTATATTGGAAGGAGTAATTTACACAGTTTATATCTATTAGAAAAGACACATAAAAATAAAATAGATATGATATATATTGATCCGCCATATAATACAGGAGAAAAAGGAATACAGTCTATAAATAAAAATACGCAATCAATAGATGAGCAAGGTATTAAATTTGGAGTTGTTGTAACTCTTAAAGAAATAAATGGAGTAAATAGAATAGATAAATTTATCAATCTGTGTTCACTGAGAGGACGGCTAGTGAATAAGGTAAATGTAGAAAATCAAATTGATATATATAATGAAGCAGAG
>CANQFD010000009.1 GCA_947598325.1 uncultured Bacilli bacterium | reverse complement strand
ATATTAATTTTGAATTTTAAAAATTTCATAAGAAAACCTCTAGTTTAAAAACTAGGGGTTTGTCAACACTCTGAGAAGATTATATCAATTTATGATATAATCTTTTTTGGTGATAATATATGCTTATAGATACACATTCACATTTATACAAATCTGAAGTACCAAATGCAGAGCAAATAATAAAAAAATGTAAAGATAACAATATTAAATTAATATTAAATGGTATAGATAAAAAAAGCAATTTAGAAATAATACAATTGTCCAAAAAATATGATCATGTATATGCATCAATAGGATATGATCATTCAGTCGTAGATAAAGTTACTGATGAAGATATAAAGTTATTAGAAGAACAAATAGTAAAAGAAAATATAATTGCAATTGGGGAAATTGGTTTAGATTATCATTGGGTAAAAAATAACAAAGAAAAACAAAAAGAGTTATTTAGAAAACAACTAGATTTAGCTGAAAAATATAATTTGCCAGTAATAGTACATAGTAGGGATTCTATTAAAGATACATATGATATTTTGAAACAATATAATTTGAAAGGTAGTATACATTGTTATTCAGGTAGTTTAGAAATGGCAAAAGAGTTTATAAAACTAGGCTTTTATATAGGAATAGATGGCCCTATAACTTTTAAAAATAATGTCAAGCAAAGAAATATGATAAAAAATATAGACAAGAATTATATATTAATTGAAACAGACTCCCCATATTTATCCCCAGAACCAAATAGAGGGAAACAAAATAATCCAATGAATTTAAAATACATAGTTGAAACTATTTCCAATGAACTTGGATTGACATATGAAGAAATTGAAAATTTAACTACAAATAATGCAATAAGACTATTTAACTTAAAATTATAAAAGGGAGGTTTATATGCAGAAAGAAACGTTAAAAAAATATGACTTTAATTTTAAAAAAAAGTTTGGACAAAATTTTTTGAAAGATAAAAATATACTTAATAATATAGTTTTAGAAAGTAAAATAGATAAAGATACTTTGGTAATAGAAATAGGAGTAGGCGCAGGAGCATTAACTTTAGCTATGAAGGATAAAGCAAAACAAATATTAGGTTATGAAATAGACCAAACACTAAAACCTATATTAGAAGAAAATTTTATAAATATTAAAAATATAGATATAATATATGATGACTTTTTAAATAGAAATATTAAAGAGGATATAAAAAAATATAAATATAAGAAATTATATGTTGTGGCTAATTTGCCATATTATATAACAACACCTATTATAAAAAAATTAATAGATGAAGAATTAAATATTGAAAAAATTGTTATTATGGTTCAAAAAGAAGTAGGAAACAGATTTAATGCTACTATTAATACAAAAGCTTATGGCTCTCTAACAATCTATTTAAATTATTATTTTGAAATAAAAAAACTAATGGATGTATCAAGAAATTGCTTTATTCCAAAACCAAATGTTGATAGTGTAATAATAGAAATGACTAGGAGAAAAGATAAATTTAAAGTAAATAATGAAAAATTATTTTTTAAACTTGTTAGAGATTCTTTTACCTATAAAAGAAAAAATTTAAAAAATAATTTAAAAAAATACGATTTAGAAAAAATAAACAATGTACTTTCAAAGTATAATATGGATTTAAATTCAAGAGCAGAATCAATTACAATTGAGCAATTTATTGATATAAGTAATTCCCTATAATTATCATTTAACAAAAATTTGTTTTTATCATATTATATAGTGTGGTGATTAATATGATTAATGTAGGGGATTTTGTATCAAGAAATAAATATAACAACGATATGATATTTAAAGTAGATAAAATAGAAAATGACATATATTATTTATCAGGATTGAATATAAGACTATATGCAGACAGTACTCTTGATGATTTAAGAAAAGAGGAAGATAGAAATGAGGATAGAAGTACAGAAGAGGAATTTTTAAATAAACTCAATGAAGATTCCACAGAATATAGAAGTGATTATTTTTATATACCAGGCAGAATATTACATATAGACGGTGATAATGAATATTTACAAAGATGTTTAAAATTTTATAAAAGTGCAGGAATAACTGCTTATGGTGTATATGAAAGTGAAGAAACATTGTATTTAAATATACTAAAGTATCTTGAAGATATAAAACCAGATATAGTTATAATAACAGGACATGATGCATATTATAAAGAGAAGGGGAAAATGGAAAATAATAAAACCTACAAAAATAGTGATAATTTTGCCAAGGCTATTAGAGTAGCAAGAAATTATGAAAAATCGTATGATAAATTAAAAATAATTGCGGGAGCATGTCAATCAAATTATGAAGAACTTATAAGGGCTGGAGCAAATTTTGCATCAAGTCCTAAAAGAGTAAATATTCATGCATTAGATCCTGCAATTATTGCTATTTCTATATCAAAAACTGAAAATACAAAAGAATTAAATATTATAAATTTATTAAATAAAACAAAATGTGGAAAAGATGGAATAGGTGGAATAAAATCTTATGGTAGTATGTATGTAGGTTATCCAAAATAAGGTGATATATGATAAATACTATTAGAGATGAATTACAAAAATATAAAGATACAAAAGTAAAAATAATAATCAATGAAGGAAGAAGTAAAAAAAGAAAAGAAATTGGTATAATAAAAGAATTATATAATAATATTTTTATTGTTGAAATTAATAATATAAATATGTCTTTTTCATACTCAGATATCATTTCTAAATCAGTAATTGTAGAAAAAATGTGAATTTTGTGTAAAACAAAATAAAAATATATTGATAAAAGAAATAATCTATTATATAATATTGGTAACATATGCTAAGAAGGAGATGATAGTATGAAAGTTACATCAGTAAATGTTAAAAAAATAGAAAAAGAAAATTCTAGAATGAAAGGTATTGCTTCTATATTATTAGATGATATAATCGCAATTCATGATATTAGAATAATATCAGGTGATAATGGTTTATTTGTAGCTATGCCAAGTAGAAAAACAGCAACAGGAGATTATAGAGATATAGTTCATCCAATATCACAAGAAGGAAGAGAAATGATAGAAAAAGCAATATTAGATGAATATAATAAAGAATAAATACTCAATTATTTGAGTTTTTTTTGTTCTATATTTTATTTTTATTCATATTATTAAAACAATAGGAGGATAATATGGAAAAAATAAAAGAAATAAGTACAAATCTAACACATTCACTTTCAGTATCAGAAAGAAAAAATATAATAATATCAGGTGTTGTAAAAATTGATAGTTTTGATAATGAAGAGTTTCTAATTGAAACAGTTCAAGGATATATGAATATAAAGGGAGAAAATTTGGAGGTTGTTAAATTAGATACATATCAAGGCAATATAACTATAAAGGGTAAGATAGATTCATTAGCGTATATAGATGAAGATACGAAAAAAGAATCCTCAGTATTTACAAAATTATTTAGATGAGTTTAATATTACAAATAAAATCTTTATCCCTTTCATTCTTATATGGAATATTCTTTGCATACACATATAAAATTAATTATAAGTATTTCATATCAAATTCTTCTTTTATAAAAATAACTATAAGCATTTTGTTTATTTTAAATCATGTTTTAATATATTTTATATTAATGAGTATAATAAATAATGCAATACTACATATATATTTTTTTATATCTTTTATTTTAGGAATTATAT
The DNA here is from genome assembly GCA_947598325.1 of uncultured Bacilli bacterium. Taxonomy (GTDB): domain Bacteria; phylum Bacillota_I; class Bacilli_A; order RF39; family UBA660; genus CAG-433. The sequence continues at coordinate 28,672 of CANQFD010000009.1, read as the reverse complement.
TTTTTAAATATTTCTTTGCATCATAAAATTGACTAATGAATTAGTAAGTGCTATACTCAAAAAGGAATAGGTGGTGGTAGATCTGAAAAGGAAACAAATAAAGAGAAAAATAATTATTGTTTTTATTATTTATTTAATTATAGGTGGAATTTTAATCCAAAATATAGGGTCTACATCTTATCAAATATTTTTAAAGATGAAAGAAAAAAGAGAATTCACAAATAAAATAAATTCGTTAAAAGAAAAAGAAGAAGAATTAAAGGGAACGGTTGAAAAGCTTCAAAATCCAGATTATGTTGCTAGATATGCTAGAGAAAAGTATTTATTTTCAAAAGATGGAGAAATAATTATTAGAATACCAGATTAGTATTCTTTTTTTTGTATATTTAAAAAAATATGTTATTATATAAGCGGTGGAATTTATGATTCAAAATCAAATTAATAGTTTGACACTTGCTTATCTAGGAGATGCAGTGTATGAACTTGAAATAAGAAATTATTTTATTAATTTAGGAATATACAAAGTTAATACTTTACAAAAAAATGCAATAAAATATGTATCTGCTAAAAGTCAGAGTAAATATGTCCATTATTTAATTGATAATAATTACTTAACTGATGAAGAATTAAATATTGTAAAAAAAGGTAGAAATTCAAAAGTGTATTCTCATCCAAAAAACGTAGATATAATTACATATAAATGGGCAACTGCATTCGAATGTATTTTTGGATATTTATATATTAAAAATGATATTTCTAGAATTAAGGAATTAATTAATATTATAGTAGGAGATAAATTATGATAGTATTTGGTAGAAATGTTGCAAAGGAAGTAATTGAAAGTGATATTAAAATATATAAAGTTTATATACAAAAAAACTTTAATGATAGTGGAATTCTAAATTTTTTGGATAATAATAATATTGAAACCATTATTATGGATAAAAAGGATATGGATTTAAAATATAAAGGAAATCACCAAGGAATTGTACTTGATATCGAAGAATATAAATATTATAATTTGGAAGATGTTTTGGATAGCGATTTTATAGTTATTTTAGATCATTTAGAAGATCCACATAATTTTGGGGCTATAATTAGAACCTGTGAAGCTGCTGGTGTAGATGCTATAATAATTCCTAAAAATAGAAGCGTTAAAGTTAATGCAACCGTTATGAAAGTTAGTGCAGGAGCACTTACTAATGTAAAAATTGTAGAAGTTAATAATATAATTAATGCAATTGAAAAAATGAAAGCAAAAGGTTTTTGGATTTACGGAACTGATATGGAAGATAGTGAAATATATACACAAGTTGACTATTCCTCAAAAGTAGGATTAGTAATAGGAGCAGAGGGAAATGGCATAGGAAGATTAATTAGAGAAAATTGTGATTTTATTGTAAACATCCCTATGGTAGGAAAAATTAATAGTTTGAATGCATCAGTTGCAGCAGGTATAATTATTTATGAAGTAGTAAGACAAAGAAGCAGGTGAAACTATGTATAAAGATCAAGATGATTATGAATTATTGTATTTGATTTCGGAAAATAATGAAGATGCAAAGGAAATATTTTTTGAAAAATATAGACCAACAGTGGAATATAAGGCCAAAAAAGCATATCCATATATAAAAAATAAAGGATATGAATTAAATGATTTAATTCAAGAAGGAATGATAGGTTTAAACAAAGCCTTAAATGATTTTAAAGAACAAAAGAATGTTAAATTTATTACTTTTGCAAATGTTTGTATTGAAAGACAAATACTTACTTTTGTTAGAAACATAAATAGACAAAAACATAAAATATTAAACGACTCTCTTTCTATAGATAGTAGTATTGATAAAAAAGGTAGACCTTTAATTGAAATAATATTCGATGATAAAAATCGTAATCCAGAAGATAACTTTATAGATTTAGAATCAGAAGAAGAATTATTAAACAAAATAAAAGGTCATTTGACTGAAAAAGAATATGAGGTTTTTGAATTAAGACTTCAAGGATTTTCATATCAGGAGATGGCATGTTTATTAAATACAACTACTAAATCAATAGATGGGACAATGAGAAGATTAAGAAATAAAATAAATAACATAAAATAATATTGACTATACATTATTTTTATGTTAATATTTTGTTATAAAGCACAAAAGTGTTTTTTATTATGTAATGAGGATGATCATAATGGAAAAGATAAAAGAATTTATTTCTGATATGAAAAAAGAACTTAATAGAATAAGATGGTGTAAAGGAAAAGAACTATTGAAAAATGTTATTGTAACATTAATATTTATATTGTTTTTTGCTATATTTTTTGTTGCAATAGAATATATTATATCATTAATAAAATTAATTGATTTTAAAGAAATAATAGAAAAAATTATGGATTTAATTTAATGGGGTGTAATTATGGAAGAAAAGCAATGGTATGTAGTTAATACTTATTCAGGTCATGAAAGTAAAGTAAAAGAAAAATTAGAAATGCGTAGACAATCAATGGATATGCAGAATAATATATTTAGAGTAATAGTTCCCGAAACAAAAGAAATAGAAATAAAAGACGGAAAAGAAAAAGAAAAAATTAAAAAGATGTTCCCAGGTTATGTTCTAGTAGAGATGATAATGACAGACGAAGCATGGTTTGTTGTTAGAAATACTCCAGGTGTAACAGGATTTTTAGGATCATCAGGTAAAGGTACTAAACCATTCCCATTGTTTCCACATGAAATTGATAAAATATTAGCAAGCATGGGTATGTCAAGAAAAGAAATTTCTACTAATATAAAAAATGGTGATAGAGTTAAAATAATAGATGGACCATTTAAATTAATGACAGGAAAAATAATAGATATAGATTTAAAAAATAGTAAGGTAAAAGTAAATATAGATTTATTTGGACAAGAAACAACTGTAGAAGTTGATATGATTCAAATAGAATTAGATAATTAACATCTTGATTTTTTATAAAAAAAATGTTAATATTACTAACGCAACTATATATTTATATATAGATGAAAGTGGGAGGCAATACTAGCCATATTTGACCACTCACGAAAAAATTTTAATAGGAGGTGTTTTTCGTGGCAAAAGAAATAGTTAATAAGATAAAACTTCAAATTCCCGCTGGGAAAGCAACTGCTGCACCACCAGTTGGTACTGCTTTGGGACCTGCTGGAATACCACTACCAGATTTTTGTAACAGATTTAATGATGCTACAAAAGATAAAATGGGTGATATATTACCAGTTGAAGTGTATGTGTATGATGACAGATCATTTGATTTTAAGGTAAAAACTCCACCTGCAGCATTCTTAATTAAGAAGGCAGCTGGGTTAAAATCTGCTTCAAGCAAAGGATCAACAGAAATCGTTGGTTCAATTACAAAAGCACAATTACATGAAATAGCAGAAACAAAATTACCTGATTTGAATGCAAATACAATAGAAGCAGCAGAGAAAAGTATTGAAGGAACAGCACGTAACATGGGTGTTGAAATTAAGGATTAGAAGTTTACATATAGATTATATCTAAGATGGGAGGATAATCCGTTAAAACCACAAAGGAGGTATATATGAAAAGTAAAAGCAAAAAGTATTTAGAGTCTCAAAAATTAATTGAAAAAGGTAAAGCTTATACCAAAGAAGAGGCAATAAATTTGGTTAAAAAGACAGGTATAACAAAATTTGATAGTTCTGTTGAATTAGCGATAAAACTAAATCTAGATACTAGAAAGTCTGATCAACAATTAAGAGGAGCAATAGTTTTACCTAATGGAACAGGAAAAACTAAAAAAGTATTGGTTTTATCTAAAACAAATCAAGCAAAAATCGCAAAAGAAGCAGGTGCTGATTTTGTAGGTGATGTTGATATGATTGAAAAAATTGAAAAGGAAAATTGGTTAGATTTCGATGTTATAATAGCAACACCTGAAATGATGCCAATGCTTGGTAAACTAGGAAAGATCTTAGGACCAAGAGGTTTAATGCCAAATCCAAAAACAGGAACTGTTACAACAGATGTAATGAAAGCAATCGAAGATATTAAAAAAGGTCGTGTTGAATATAGAACTGATAGTTATGGTAATGTTCATACAATTATCGGTAAAGTATCATTCGATGCAAATAAATTACTTGAAAACTTAAATTCAGTTATAGATGTTATAGTAAAGTCAAAACCAGCTACTGTAAAAGGTCAATATATCAAAAATATTTCAGTATCATCAACAATGGGACCTGGAATTAAAATTGATATAAGTAGTTTTGACAAATAAAAAATTATAATATATAATAAGTCTATCAAAAAGTTTTATGTACCATAGATAGTAAGAGCGAAAGCTTAATATTTCTTACCGAGGGCAAAACTTAAACACTTTAAGTCTTTGTCTTTTGTACAAGGACTTTTTTGATATAAATGTTAGGAGGATGCAAATGGCTAATCAAAAAATATTGGAAGCTAAGGCTAAAATCGTAGATGAAATAAAAAATGTTGCTAGTGATAATGCTTCATTTATATTATTTGATTATCGTGGGTTAACAGCAGAAGAAACAACAAGTTTACGAAAACTTCTTCGTGAAAACGAATCAAGTTATAAAGTATGGAAAAACAGATTAACTAAAAGAGCCCTAGATAGTTTGAATTACAATCTAGATGATTGCCTAGCAGGACCAAGTGCTATAGCATATTCAAAAGATGCAATAGCACCAATTAAAGCATTAAGTAATTTTGCAAAAGAGCATCCAGCTTTAGAAATCAAAGGTGGAATAATTGATGGAAACGTAGCATCATTAGATGAAATAAAAGCGTTATCAACAATACCATCAAGAGAAGGATTACTTACAATGCTTGCAGGTGGCTTAATGGGACCTGTCAGAGATTTATCAATCGCTTTAAATTTACTTTGCGAACAAAAAAGTGAATAAAAATAATTAAGGAGGATTAAAGAAAATGGCTAAATTAAATAAAGATGATTTTATAGCTTCATTAAAAGAAATGACTGTATTAGAAATTAAAGAATTAGTAGATGCAATGAAAGATGAACTTGGTATTGATCCAAGTGCAGTAGCAGTAGCAGCAGCACCAGCTGCAGCAGTAGAGGAAGGACCATCAACAGTAACTGTAACATTAACAAGTGCTGGTGGATCTAAAGTTCCAGTTATAAAATTAATAAAAGAAATAACTGGTTTAGGATTAAAAGAAGCAAAAGATATTGCTGATAATGGTGGTGCAATAAAAGAAGACATTTCAAAAGAAGAAGCAGAAGAAATAAAATCAAAATTAGAAGAAGCTGGAGCTTCTGTAGAGATAGCATAAGAAATACAGAAAAATCTGTATTTTTTTTATGAAAACTCATTGACAATTAATATTTTTTCTGATAACATCTTAAATTGGTACTATGTTTCTTTTTTGAAATAGAAACATGTTCTTTGAATATTATCGTTAGGGGTGAAGCACGTGGCTTATAAGATCAAAAAAATATGTAAAGATCGTGAAAGAAGGGACTTTTCTAGAGTAGAGAATTCTTTAGAATTAAAAGACTTGTTAGAAATCCAAAAGAGTTCATATCAAAATTTTATTACTGTAGGAATAAGAGAAGTTTTAGACGAATTATTTCCAGTTGACAATATATCTGGAACTATGTCACTTGAAATTGGGGATTATTCGTTTGATAAACCAAGATTAACTATTAAAGAATGTAAGGAAAGAAAGACGACTTATGCTGCTCCTTTAAAAGTACAAGCTCGTTTATTTAATAATGCGACTGGTGAAGTAAAAGAACAAGAATTATTTTTTGGTGATATGCCAGTAATGACTGATAGCGGGACATTTATTATAAATGGTGCAGAGAGGGTTATTGTATCACAGTTAGTTCGTTCTCCAAGTGTTTATTATGGTATGGAAATGGACAAAAATGGTAGAAACATATATACTTCTCAAATAATTCCAAATAGAGGTACATGGCTTGAGTATAAATTAAATAGTAAAGACTGTGTAGATGTAAGAATAGATAGAAATAGGAAAGTAACTATGGCAACATTCTTACGTGCTTTTGGTTTGTCTTCAAATGAAGATATGATAAACTTATTTGGTGAAGATGAATATTTATTAAACACTATAGAAAAAGATTCTACTTCAAATACTGATGAAGCATTAATTGAGATATATGAAAAATTAAAACCAGGTGAACCAGCAACACGTGATAGTGCTAAAAATCAACTTATCACAAGATTTTTTGATGTGTTCAGATATGATTTATCTAAAGTTGGTAGATATAAATTCAATAAAAAATTAGATGTATGTGATCGTTTATTTGGACAAACGTTAGCAGAGGATATTAAAGAAGGAAACAAAATCAAATTTAAAAAAGGAACTTTAATAAATAGAGAAGTATTAAATGAATTAAAACCTTTATTAAAAAACGGTTTGAACATAAAAAAAGTTCTAATAAATGATGAACTTGACACATATGATACTGTACAAATTGTAAAAGTATATGCACCTAATAATAGTGATAAAGTTATTAATATAATAGGTAATGATCCAAGTATAGAAGAAAAGAGACTTACAATATCTGATATATATGCATCTGTTTCATATTATTTAAATCTTTTATCAGGAATAGGTAATATTGATGAAATAGATCATTTATCTAATCGTCGTGTAAGACAAGTTGGTGAACTTATTCAAAACCAATTCAGAATTGGTGTTACTAGAATGGAAAGAGTAATAAGAGAAAGAATGACAACATTAGAAGAAGCAGAAGCAACTCCTAAAGCTCTTATAAACATAAGACCAATAACTGCTGTTATAAAAGAATTCTTTGGTAGTAGTCAGTTATCACAATTTATGGATCAAATAAATCCAATTTCAGAGCTTACTAACAAAAGACGTTTATCTGCTCTTGGTCCTGGTGGACTTTCTCGTGATAGAGCAGCAATGGAAGTTCGTGACGTTAACGAATCACATTATGGTAGAATTTGTCCAATTGAATCACCAGAAGGTGCTAATATAGGACTTATAACATCACTTGCAAGTTATGCAAAAGTAAATGAGTATGGATTTATAATGACTCCATATAGACAAGTTAAAGATGGAAAACTATTAGATGAGATAGATTATTTGACAGCAGATGAAGAATTAGATTATGTAATAGCACAAGCAACAGTTAAGGTAGATAATAACAAAATAATAGAAGAAGAGATACCAGCAAGATTCAGGGGTGAAAATATAATTGCTAAAACAAGCGAAGTAAATTATGTTGATGTATCACCACAACAAATAATTTCTGTAACAGCATCTTGTATACCTTTCCTTGATCATGATGATGCAACTCGTGCACTTATGGGTGCTAATATGCAACGTCAGGCATTACCACTTCTTAAAACTGAAGCTCCATTTGTTGGAACAGGTGTTGAATATATGGCTGCAAGGGATAGTGGTGCAACTGTTGTTGCTAAAGCAGATGGTGTAGTTGAATATGCTGATGGAAAAAAGATAATTGTAAAAACAAAAGGTGGTAAAGATGTTTATACACTAATGAACTTTGAAGGAAGTAATGGTGCAACATGTTATCATCAAAGACCAATTGTTAAAATTGGTGATAAAGTAAAAAGAAATATGATTATTGCTGATGGTCCAAGTACAGATAAAGGTGAACTTGCACTTGGAAAAAATTTAGTAGTAGCATTTATGACTTATAATGGATACAACTATGAGGATGCTGTTATATTAAATGAAAGATTAGTTAAAGAAGATGTTTATACATCTGTTCATATAGAAAGTTATTCAATCCAATGTAGAGATACAAAACTTGGTCCAGAGGAAATAACTCGTGATATTCCAAATGTATCAGAGGAAGCAAGAAAAAATCTTGATGCAGATGGTATTGTTAGAATAGGAACTGAGGTTCACGAAAATGATATCTTAGTTGGTAAAGTAACACCTAAAGGAATGGTTGAACTTACTTCAGAAGAAAAATTATTACATGCAATATTTGGAGAAAAAACAAGAGAAGTTCGTGACACATCTCTTCGTGTTCCACATGGTGGAGATGGTATTGTTCATGATATAAAAGTTTATACTAAAAAGGATAATGATGAACTTGCTAGTGGTGTTTCTAAAGAAATAAGAGTTTATATTGTTCAAAAGAGAAAAATACAAGTAGGAGACAAGATGGCAGGACGTCATGGAAATAAAGGTGTAGTTTCATTAGTATTACCTCAAGAAGATATGCCATTCTTACCTGATGGTAGACCGGTTGATATAATGCTTAACCCACTTGGAGTTCCATCTCGTATGAATTTAGGACAGGTACTTGAACTTCACTTAGGTATGGCAGCAAAGAAATTAGGAGTATACTGTGCAACGCCTGTATTTGATGGCGCTAAAATGAGCGATATTGAAGAAATGATGAAAGAAGCTAAAATGGAACCAGACGGAAAAACTGTATTATATGATGGTAGAACAGGTGAACCATTTGATAATAGGGTCAGTGTTGGTGTAATGTATATGATTAAACTTGATCACATGGTTGATGATAAACTTCATGCTCGTTCTACTGGACCATATTCACTTGTTACTCAACAACCTCTTGGAGGAAAAGCACAATTTGGTGGACAGAGATTTGGTGAAATGGAAGTTTGGGCTCTAGAAGCTTATGGTGCTGCTAATATATTACAAGAAATATTAACAGTTAAATCAGACGATGTAGTTGGAAGGGTAAAAGTATACGAAGCAATAGTAAAAGGAAATAGAATAGATTCTATTGGAGTTCCAGAAAGCTTCAGAGTACTTGTTAAAGAATTCCAAGCATTAGGTTTAGATGTTGCTATGATAAATGAAGAAGGTCAAGAAATTGGTATAACACAATTAGAAATGGAAGAAAATAAAGAAAATAATGCTTTGTCTATAGATGAAATAGAAATAAAAGATATTAAGAAAAATAATTTAAATGATGTCTTAACAGAAGAAAAAGAAGAAGAAGTATTTGAGGAATATAAAGATCAAGAAGAATCTTTAGAAGAGGGAGATGAAGAATAATGGATGCAAGTAAATTTGAAGGATTAAAAATATCTATAGCTTCTCCTGAAAAGATTCGTGAGTGGTCACATGGTGAAGTTAAAAAACCAGAAACAATAAACTATCGTACTCTTAAACCAGAAAGAGATGGATTATTTTGCGAAAAGATTTTCGGACCATCAAAGGATTATGAGTGTGCATGTGGTAAATATAAAAGATTAAGATATAAAGATATAATATGTGATAGATGTGGTGTAGAAGTAACTAAATCAAAAGTACGTCGTGAACGTATGGGTCATATAGAACTTGCTACTCCAGTATCTCATATATGGTTTTTTAAAGGAGTTCCATCAAGAATTGGACTTACACTTGATATGTCTCCTAGAGATTTAGAAGAGGTATTATATTTTGTAAGTTATGTAGTAATAAATCCTGGTAATGCACCTTTAGAGAAAAAGCAAACACTTTCAGATAAAGAATATAGAATATATTATGAAAAATATGGTGATGGCTTTGAAGTTGGAATGGGTGCAGAAGCAATTAAAAAATTACTTCAAGAAGTTGATGTTGATAAAGAAATAGATGAAATACAAAAGGAATTAGATGGTGCTCAAGAACAAAAGAGAGTAAGACTTCTAAAGAGACTTGAAATATTAGACTCATTTAGAGAGTCAGGAAATAAGCCAGAATGGATGATACTTGATTGTATTCCAGTAATTCCACCTGATTTAAGACCAATGATTCAATTGGATGGTGGTAGATTTGCAACATCAGATTTAAATGATTTATATAGACGTGTTATTAACCGTAATAATCGTTTAAAAAAATTATTAGAACTTGGTGCACCATCAATAATAGTGCAAAATGAAAAACGTATGCTTCAAGAAGCAGTAGATGCACTATTTGATAATGGTCGTCGTGGTAGAAACGTTACAGGACCATCTAATAGAGCGTTAAAATCATTGAGCAGTATGCTTAAAGGAAAACAAGGAAGATTTAGACAAAATTTACTTGGTAAGCGTGTTGACTATTCAGGACGTTCAGTTATAGTTGTAGGACCATCACTTAAGATGTATCAGTGTGGTATACCAAAAGAGATGGCACTTGAATTATTTAAACCACATGTAATTCGTGGTCTTGTTGAAAAAGAAATAGTTCATAATATTAAATCAGCTAAAAAAATGATTGAAAATCAAGATGATAGAGTATGGGATATAGTTGAAGAAGTAATAAAAGAACATCCAGTACTTTTAAACCGTGCTCCAACACTTCATAGACTTGGTATCCAAGCTTTTGAACCAAAATTAATAGATGGTAAGGCAATTAGACTTCATCCACTTGTTTGTCCAGCATTTAATGCCGACTTTGATGGAGATCAAATGGCCGTTCATGTTCCACTTTCACAAGAGGCACAAGCAGAAGCAAAAATCCTAATGTTAGGAGCTAATAATATTTTAAAACCATCAGATGGTAAACCAATTGTTACACCATCTCAAGATATGGTTTTAGGAAATTATTACTTAACAATGGAGAAGGTTACTGATCAAGAAGGAAGAGTATTTAAAAGTTCTAATGAGGCTTTAATGGCTTATGAGAGACGTGAGATAGATTTGCATACTAGAATTGCAATACCTGTTAATTCATTCACTCATAAAGTATTTATGGATACTCAAAAAGATAAATATTTAGTAACTACTGTTGGTAAATTAAAATTTAATGAAATATTACCAGATGCATATCAATATATTAATGAAGGTAGTTCTGAAAATATAGATAGAATAACACCAAATAAGTTCTTTATACCAATGGGAGAAAATATACCTGAATTTATAAAGAAATTACCTATAAATGATCCTATTGGAAAAAAAGGTCTTCAAAATATAATAGCACAAGTATTTAAAAGATATAAAACTACAGAAACTTCAATAATGCTTGATAAACTAAAAGACTTAGGATTTAAATATTCAACTCAATCAGGTATAACAATGTCTGCATTTGATGTTGTTACTAGTAACAATAAAGAAAGTATAATTGCAGATGGAAGAGAAAAAATAGAAAAGATAAGAAAACAATATAATAGAGGTTTAATAACAGAAGAAGAAAGATATGAAAAAGTTTTAGATGTATGGAATAATGCAACAGAAGATATAAAGAAAGAATTAAATGAAATTTCTAAAACAAATAAAGAAAATCCAATCTTTATCATGATGAATTCAGGTGCACGTGGTAGTATTGAACAGTTTAGACAACTTGCTGGTATGCGTGGACTTATGGCAAGACCAAATGGTCAAGCAATTGAAATTCCAATATTCTCAAACTTTAAAGAAGGACTTTCAGTATCTGAATATTTCTTATCTACACATAGTGCTCGTAAAGGTAGTGCTGATACTGCACTTAAGACAGCTAACTCAGGATATTTAACAAGACGTTTAGTTGATGTAGTTCAAGATGTAATAGTTAAAGAAGAAGATTGTGGAACTATTCAAGGTGTTGTTGTAGAAGCTTTTGTAAATGAAAAAGATGGAAGCATAATTGAATCATTATCTGAAAGAATTATTGGTAGATATACAAATAAAAAGATTATTAATCCAAAAACAAAAGATGTAATTATAGAAAAAAATGAATTAATTACAGAACAAATTGCGGATAAAATAGAAAAAGCAGGTATAACATCTGTAGAAATAAGAACAACACTTACATGTAGAACTGAAAATGGTGTTTGTCAAAGATGTTATGGTCGTAACCTTGCAACATCAAATCCAGCAGAAATTGGAGAAGCAGTTGGTATTATGGCTGCCCAATCGATAGGTGAACCAGGTACACAATTAACAATGCGTACTTTCCATACAGGTGGTGTTGCTGGTGGAGATGATATAACACAAGGTCTTCCTCGTGTTGAAGAATTATTTGAAGCAAGAAATCCAAAAGTAAAAGCGAGTGTTGCTGAAATAAATGGTAAAATAACTAATATTGAAAATCAAAATGGTAAATATAAAATAAGCATAACTAATGATAAAGAAACAAGAGAACAAACTACAAACTATGGAGTAAAATTAAGAGTTGAAGTTGGAAATATGGTTAAAGCAGGAGAAAAATTAAATGAAGGATCTATTAATCCAAAAGAATTACTTGCTGTAACTGATCCAATAACAGTTCAAAATTATATAGTTGAAGAAGTTCAAAAAGTATATCGTTCTCAAGGTGTTGATATTGCTGATAAACATATTGAGATAATTGTTAGAAAAATGATTGCTAGAATGAGAATAGTTGATGCAGGAGATACTGATTTATTAGTTGGTAAAATAGTTTCATTACATAGATTTACAGATGAAAACAAAAAAGTTATATTACAGGGTAAGAAACCAGCTACTGCTAGACCACTTATGCTTGGTATTACAAAGGCATCTCTTGAAACTGATTCATTCTTATCAGCAGCATCATTCCAAGAAACTACTAGAATATTAACTGACGCTGCAATAAAAGGTAAGGTTGATAAGTTAGAAGGATTAAAGGAAAATGTTATTATTGGTAAATTAATTCCTGCTGGTACAGGAGTTAAAAGATATGCTAAAACAGAGTTTACTTTGGAAAGAGATTTCTTTGATGAGGAACCATTAGATGTTTTAGAAGAAGAATTATTATAGACGATTTAAAAATCGTCTTTTCTTTTATTATTGAGGTATAAAAACAATGTAAATTTTTCTAAAAAACGAGTTTATTATAAATAATATGTTGAGTTTTAGGTATCTTTATCCCTGTACATGGTGATTTTATTTTTGATGTTGAAAAAATAACTAATTCCTTATTAATAAATTATATGATCTTATTCGATTTTTTTGTTCTTTAAACTTTATCTTTATTTTAAGTACTATCCATGTTATAATAACAACCAAAGGAATGATCTATATGAAAGAAGTATTAGAATTATTTAATAATACTTTTAAAGAAAATGATACTATAGTTTGTGCTACTTCTGGAGGAGTAGATTCAATGACTTTACTCAAATTATTAATAGATTATAGAAATAATAATAGAAATATAAATATAATTTGTGCACATGTAAATCATAATTTTAGGAGTGAAAGTTTTGAAGAATATGATTTTGTTAAAAAATATGCAGAAGATAATAATATAGTATTTGAAGGTACAATATTTGAAAAACATACTAAAGGAAATTTTGAAAGCGAAGCTAGAACCAAAAGATATAATTTTTTCTCTAAAATACTAAATAAATATCAAGGACAATATCTTCTTACTGCACACCATGGAGATGATTTAATAGAGACTATACTTATGAGACTTACACGAGGTTCAACATTAAATGGCTATATGGGTTTTAGTATAATAACGAAAAAAAATAATTATAGTATTTTAAGACCTCTTATATATTATACAAAAGAAGATATTAAAAAGTTTGCTAAGGAAAATAACATAGAATATAGAGATGATAAAACTAATTATGATACTAAATATACTAGAAATAGATATAGAAAGGAAATTGTTCCATTATTTAAAAAGGAACAAAATAATGTTCATTCAAAATTTCTTAAATTCAGTAATATAATTTATGAATCATCAAAATTTATAAATGCTTATACTAATGATATATATATAAATAAATATAAAAATGGAAAAATAAAAATAGATGATTTAAAAAATATTGACTGTTTTATTATAAAACAATTATTGTATAAGATACTAGGAGAAATATATAAAAGTGATATTAGTAGAATAAACGATAAACATATAGATCAAATTTTAAAAATCATTTTTAGTAATAAACCAAATGTTTATATTAATTTGCCATTAAATGTGGTTGCAATAAAAGACTATAAATATTTTAGTATAAAGAAATCAGATGAATATAATGAATATAAAATAGAGATAACTAATAAAGATATAATATTAAATAATGGAATAATAAAAAAAATAAAAGAGACTGATAAAACAGATAATACTGTTTGTCATCTAGATAGCACAAAAATTAGTCTTCCACTGTATGTTAGAAATAAAAGAGCAGGAGATTATATAGAAATTTTGGGACTAAATGGTAAAAAGAAATTAAAAGATATTTTTATAGATTGTAAGATAAGTGCAGAAAAAAGAAAGAACTATCCTGTTATAGTTGATAGTAATGATAATATTTTATGGGTGCCTGGATTAAAAAAATCTAAATATGATTCTTTAAAATTAAAAAAGTATGATATAATATTATGGTATATTGACAAGGAGGAAAAAAATGAATAATAAAGTCAAAAGAAATATTAGTCCATATATAGCATTATTATTTATAATAATTGTAATGTATTTATTAACTGGTGGAAATAGTAATATAAATAAATTATCTTATTCTGATTTTCAAAAGTCATTAAAAAATGATGAAGTAAAGACAGTTGTAGTTTCACCAAATCAAAAAGGCTCAACATATGAAATAACTGGTAAAATGAAAGACTATAAAAAGAACGAAAGTTATTATGTAGTTGCACCTTTAAGTGATGAAACACTATCTTATATAACAAAAATGAATGATAAGAATAAATTTAAGCTAACTGTTTCAGCTGATCCTGCATCAAATGTATTTGTTGAATTTATTGTTAATGTATTACCATATATAATTATTGGTGGAGTTCTTATTTGGTTTTTTAATAAGCAAATAACTAGTAATAATAAATCTTTAGAATTTGGTAAAAGTAAGGCTAAACTCCAAGATGATAAAAACAAAGTAACATTTAAAGATGTAGCAGGTTTATCAGAAGAAAAAGAAGAATTAGAAGAATTAATAGGATTTTTAAAAGACCCTAAAAAATATACAAAGATGGGTGCCAGAATTCCAAAAGGTGTATTATTGGTTGGTTCTCCAGGAACAGGTAAAACTTTACTTGCAAAAGCAGTTGCAGGTGAAGCTAATGCACCATTTTATTTTATAAGCGGTTCAGACTTTGTTGAACTTTATGTAGGTATAGGTGCATCAAGAGTAAGAGATATGTTTAGACAAGCTAAACAAACAGCTCCATGCTTAATATTTATTGATGAAATAGATGCAGTTGGAAGACAAAGAGGAACAGGTCTTGGTGGTGGTCATGATGAAAGAGAGCAAACTTTAAACCAATTACTTACTGAAATGGATGGATTTGGAAGAAATGAAGGAATAATAATTATAGCAGCAACAAATAGACCTGATGTACTAGATCCTGCACTTCTAAGACCAGGAAGATTTGATAGACAAATAACTGTGTCATTACCAGATGCAAAAGGAAGAGAAGAGATACTTGAAGTTCATTCTAGAGATAAAATATTTGCACCTGATATAAGTTTTAAATATATAGCAAAAAGAACAGTAGGTTTTAGTGGAGCAGATTTAGAGAATTTACTTAATGAAGCAGCACTACTTGCAGTAAGAAGAAATAAAAATGAAATAACAATGTCAGAACTTGATGAAGCATACGATAGAGTAATTGCAGGTCCTGCTAAAAAATCACATAAATATACAGAACACGAAAAGAAGGTAGTTGCATATCACGAAGCAGGTCATGCAGTTGTTGGAATTAAATTAGATGGCGCAAATGATGTTCAAAAAATAACTATAGTTCCAAGAGGTGTTGCTGGAGGATATAACCTAATGCTCCCAAAGGAAGAAACATATATGTCTACAAAAAAAGAATTATTAGAGACTATAAGTGGTCTTTTAGGAGGAAGAGTATCAGAAGAATTAGTATTTAATGAGATGACAACGGGTGCTCATAATGATTTTGAAAAAGCTACAAAGATAGCAAGATCAATGGTAACTGAATATGGTATGAGTTCATTAGGACCAGTTCAATTAGAACATCAAGAATCTAGTGTATTTCTTGGAAGAGATTATAATAAAAGTAGAAATTTTTCAGATGCTATAGCATTACAAATAGATGAAGAAGTTAGAAAAATAATAAATGAACAATATGAAGTTACAAAAAAAATACTTAGTGAAAATAGAGATCTATTAGATTTAATCGCAAATGCTTTAATAGAACATGAAACTCTTACTAAAGAACAAATAGATTATTTAGTAGAGAATGGTCATATGATGAATGAAGAAAAAAATGAGACATTTAAAGAATTAAAAGAAGAAGCAAAAGAATTAGAGATTAAAGGTTATTCTAAAATGAATAAAGAAGAATTAGAAAAAGAAATAAAAAAAGTAAAAGAAGAAAATGAATAATTTTCTTCTTTTATAATATAATTAAAGGAAATAATATAAAAACCATTGACTCTAAAAGTTAAAAGTGTTATATTATTATTGCTGATTAATTAGGTTTTGTATTTTTGCAAAACTTTAATTTATATCAAATAAGAAACACCAGGTTGTGTGTAAAGAAAGGAGCTGGAAGAATGTCTACAATTAATCAATTAGTTAGAAAAAAACGTAAAAGTAAACCTAGTAAGAGTAAATCTCCAGTTTTAGGTGTTAGATTAAATAGTTTAACAAAGAAAACTACACAAACTTCATCACCACAAAAACGTGGAGTATGTACTCGTGTTGGTACTAAAACACCAAAAAAACCAAACTCAGCACTTCGTAAATATGCTCGTGTTAGATTAAGCAATGGTAAAGAAATAGATGCTTATATTCCTGGAGAAGGACATAATTTACAAGAACATAGTGTTGTATTAGTACGTGGTGGTCGTGTTAAGGACTTAATTGGTGTTCGTTATCATATCATAAGAGGAACAATGGATACGGCAGGTGTAACTGATAGAAAACAAGGCCGTTCTAAATATGGCGCAAAGAAACCAAAAACTAAATAGTAAAGGAGAAAACTATGAGAAAGAGACAAGCAAGTAAGAGAGATGTTTTAGCTGATCCTATTTATAATTCTAAAGTAATTACTAAACTTACAAATCAAATAATGCTTGATGGTAAGAAAGGCCCAGCTCAAAAAATTGTTTATAAAGCATTTAATCAAATTCAAGAGAGAACAAATGAAAATCCAATGGATGTATTTAACAAAGCTCTTGAAAATATAACACCATCTCTTGAAGTAAAAACAAGACGTGTCGGTGGAGCAAATTATCAGGTTCCAGTAGAAGTTAGATCTGATAGAGCTCAAGCATTGGCATTACGTTGGCTTATAACTGCTGCAAGAAATAGAAGTGGAAAATCAATGGCTGAAAAATTGGCAAATGAAATTATAGATGCATCAAATGAAACAGGAGCAGCTTTTAAGAAAAAAGAAGATACACATAAAATGGCAGAAGCTAATAAAGCATTTGCACATTATAGATGGTAAGAAAGGAATAATAAAATATGGCTCGTGAATATTCATTAGAAAAAACAAGAAATATTGGAATAATGGCTCATATAGATGCGGGTAAAACAACATTTACAGAACGTTTATTATTCCATACTGGTAAAATTCATAAAATAGGTGAAACACATGATGGTGAATCAACTACTGACTGGATGGAACAAGAAAAGGAACGTGGTATAACAATTACGTCAGCTGCAGTAACAGCATTTTGGAAAGGGCATAGATTTAATGTTATAGATACCCCAGGACACGTAGATTTTACAATAGAAGTTACTAGATCACTTCGTGTACTTGATGGTGCTATAGCACTATTAGATGCTAATGCTGGTGTTGAGCCACAAACAGAAAACGTTTGGAGACAAGCAACTGAAATGAAAGTACCTAGAATGGTATTTGTTAATAAAATGGATAAACTTGGTGCTGACTTCTTCAAAAGTGTTGATAGTATATCAGAACGTTTAGGAGTAAAAGCATATCCAATTGAATGTCCAATTGGTGCAGAAAATGAATTTAACTCTATTATTGATTTAGTTACAATGAAGGCTTGGAAATATGATGGTGAACAAGCAGAAGAACCAGTTGAAATAGAAATACCAGCTGACATGAAAGATAAAGCAGAATCAATGAGAGCTGAATTAATTGAGGCTGCATCTATGTATGATGAAAACATGATGGAAAAATATTTAGAAGGAGAAGAAATACCTATTGATATGCTTAAAGCAGCTATCAGAAAAGGTGTTCTTGCTGTTGACTTCTTCCCAGTTATGTGTGGTACTGCTTTAGGTAATATAGGTATTAAGCTTGCTCTTGATGCTATTAATGATTACTTACCAGCACCAACTGATATAGAAGCATTTAAGTGTACTGATTTAGATGGTAATCCAGCAGAGAGACACCCAAGTGATAGTGAACCATTTGCAGCTTTAGCATTTAAAATAGCTACAGATCCATTTGTTGGAAGACTTTCATTCTTTAGAGTATATTCAGGACACTTATCAAGTGGTTCATATGTTCTAAATTCTAGTAAAAATGTTAAAGAAAGAATAGGACGTATTTTGCAGATGCAAGCTAATGATAGAACAGAAATATCAGATGTATATACTGGAGATATAGCTGCTGCTGTAGGTCTTAAGAACACTACTACAGGTGAAACATTATGTGATGAAAAGAAACCTGTTATTCTAGATCCTATGGAATTCCCAGAACCAGTTATATCTGTTGCAATTGAACCAAAGTCAAAATCAGATCAAGAAAAAATGGGTATAGCTCTTCAAAAACTTGCAGAAGAAGATCCAACATTCCGTCAAACAACTAACCAAGAAACTGGTCAAGTTGAAATTGCTGGTATGGGAGAACTTCATTTGGAAATAATAGTTGATAGAATGAAGAGAGAATTTAATGTAGAGGCTACTGTTGGTAAACCACAGGTTGCATATCGTGAAACAATTACTCAAATGGGTGAATGTGAAGGTAAATATATTAAACAATCAGGTGGACGTGGACAATATGGTCATGTATGGATTAAATTTGAACCAAACCCTGAAAAAGGTTATGAATTTGTTGATGCAATCGTTGGTGGTGTTGTACCAAGAGAATATATACCAGTAACTGATAAAGGACTTCAAGAAGCTATGGAATCTGGTATACTTGCTGGATATCCAATGGTTGATATAAAAGCAACACTTTATGATGGATCATATCATGATGTTGATTCATCAGAAATGGCATTTAAAATTGCAGCTTCTCTAGCACTTAAAGAAGCTAAAAACAAATGTAAACCAGTTCTTTTAGAACCAGTTATGAAAGTAGATGTAACTACACCAGAAGAATATTTTGGTAATATAATGGGAGATATAACTTCAAGAAGAGGACGTCCATTAGGACAAGAAAATAGAGGAAATGCAGTAGTATTAACTGCAATGGTACCACTTTCTGAGATGTTTGGTTATGCAACATCCCTTAGAAGTAATTCCCAAGGAAGAGCAACATTCCAAATGTTACCAGATCATTATGAAGAGGTTCCTAAAAATATTACTGAGGAAATTATAAAAAAATCTGGTAAAAATTAGTATATAAATTCGAATAATGCTTGATATTTTTTCAAGAATTAGATAAAATAGTTTTGTACATTAATAAAAGGAGGAAAAGAAAATGGCAAACGAAAAATTTAATCGTGGGAAACCACATGTTAACATTGGTACAATTGGACACGTTGACCATGGTAAAACAACATTAACAGCTGCTATTACAAAAAGACAAGCGTCTAAAGGTATGGCACAATTTGAAGATTATGCAGATATTGATAAAGCACCAGAAGAAAGAGAACGTGGTATAACAATTAATACAGCACACGTTGAGTATGAAACAGATGCTCGTCATTATGCTCACGTTGACTGTCCAGGACACGCTGATTATGTTAAAAACATGATTACAGGTGCTGCTCAAATGGATGGTGCAATACTAGTTATTGCAGCAACAGATGGAGCTATGGCTCAAACAAGAGAACATATCTTACTTGCTCGTCAAGTTGGTGTACCAAAAATGGTAGTATTCATTAACAAATGCGATATGGTTGATGATCAAGAAATGCTTGATTTAGTAGAAATGGATGTTAGAGATTTATTAACTCAATATGGATTTGATGGAGATAATACACCATTCATATTTGGATCAGCATTAAAAGCACTTGAAGGTGATGCTTCATATGAAGAAAAAATCGACGAATTATTAAAAGCAGTTGACGAATGGATACCAACTCCAGAGAGAGATACTGATAAACCATTCTTAATGAGTATTGAAGATGTATTTACAATCACAGGTCGTGGAACAGTTGTTACAGGACGTGTTGAAAGAGGTAAATTACAACTTAATGATGAAGTTGAAATTGTTGGTCTTCATGAAACTAAAAAGACAGTTGCAACTGGAATCGAAATGTTCCGTAAGCAATTAGATTATGCAGAAGCAGGAGATAACGCTGGAGTATTACTTCGTGGTATTTCAAGAGAAGAAGTACAAAGAGGTCAAGTATTAGCTAAACCAGGAAGTGTTACACCTCATACTACATTCGAGGCTGAAGTTTATGTACTTAGCAAAGAAGAAGGTGGAAGACACACTCCATTCTTTACAAATTATCGTCCACAATTCTATTTCAGAACTACTGACGTTACAGGTGTTGTAACATTACCAGAAGGAACTGAAATGGTTATGCCAGGTGATAATGTAAATATGCATGTTGAATTAATTGCTCCTATCGCTCTAGAAGAAGGAACTAAGTTCTCAATTCGTGAAGGTGGTAGAACAGTTGGTGCTGGTATAGTTACTAAAATTGATAAATAATAAAAAAGTCTTACCAAATGATGGTAAGATTTTTTTTAATATAATATTACATCTATTAAGCAATAGGTTGATTTAGCCAATTTCTAATAGGATTAATTTTCTTAAATCTATTATATTTACCTTTATTAATAACTAATGTGAATTCACCAATATATTCTTCTATATGCGCTCCAAATCCTAATTTAAATCTTGTTAAACCATAATATTCATTGCTAGTATCAGTATCTCCAGATATTCCATTTAAATGCATTCTTGTATATCCTGACTCTCTAAATTTTTCTATAATTTGGTATTTTAAAAAATGATTTGGACAATAATTTTTATATTCCTCCTTATAGCCATCTATTAGAAAGAATATTTCATTATTATATTTTATTATTGCATTAGCACCAATAACAACTCCTGTTGGATATTCTTTATAAAGGTTAGTTGCGTTTATTATATCTTGTTTAAAATTATTTAAAAGCATATCTGATGCCATTTTTCTTTTTATTATTTTTTCAGTATTACTATTTATATTTTCTTCTAATTCCTCATTTATTAAATTATTTCTTTTTTCCTCTTCTTCATATAATTTTTTACTATTTTCAATATATTTAGGTGTATTTATCACTGCAAAGTATATTTCAAACATATCTTTTTTTCCAAGTATTTCATACATATCCAAATAATAATTCAATTTTCTAGAATGCTTCTTATCAATCAATGAATAAAATTCTTTTATATTTTCAGGACCACCTTTTATCATATCTAATCCCATTTTATGTGCTTTTCTAACTTTATTTCTAATCTCTTTACTAAATTTAGGAAATATTTCCTCATTTGTACTTACAGTAGTGACAGCATTCCACCTTGGTTTTAAATTTTCAAAGTTTAGATTGAATCCATTATGTTCATATCCTATTTCAAGTAAATATGATACAATATCTGAATTATCTATTCCACTATTATCATGTGATTTATATATAATATATGGATCAATTTTTACAAACATAAAATTTCTTTTATTTAAAAATTCTTTTAGTAACATTGTAAAAGTTTTAAGTAGTTCCTTATCATTAAAATCGATTAAGTATCCTCTAGGACAATAACCCCATTTATATCCTATAAATACTTTAGTAATAAGTATGAGGGTAGCTGCCTTGATATTTCCAAAATCATCTTTCATAGCTAAATAGTAATCATCAAATGAATGTCTGTCCATCAGCATACCATATGCAGATGTTTGATAAAAATTTTTGTTTGATTGCTCTTCAGCATATTTATCAAATTCTTCTTTTGTTATTTGAATTATTTCCATATGTATAACTCCTTACTTTAATATATTATAACATAATATATTAATATTATAAATTTTATACTTTTATTTTACACTTTTAATCATTTTATTACAATTAAAAAAATTAAATAATGTATAATATATTATGGAGGGTATAATATGGGTAAAATAATAGAAATAAAAGCAAGAGAAATACTAGATTCAAGAGGATATCCTACTGTTGAGGTAGATGTATTAACTGATACGGGTGCTTTTGGAAGAGCAAGCGTTCCATCTGGTGCCTCAACTGGTAGTAATGAAGCATTAGAACTTAGAGATAATGATAATAGATATTTAGGAAAAGGAGTGTTAACAGCAGTTAATAATATAAATACTAAAATATTTGATTTATTAAAAGGCGAAAATATAGAAAATCAAGAAAACATAGATAATAAAATGATAATGTTTGATGGTACTAAAACAAAAAGTAATTTGGGCGCTAATGCAATTTTAGCAGTATCATTAGCGTGCATTAAAGCTGCAGCTAACGAAAATAATATGGAATTATATGAATATATAGGAAATGGAAAAAAATTACCATATGCAATGATGAATATAATAAATGGTGGAAAACATGCTGAAAATAATCTTGATTTTCAAGAATTTATGATTATACCAAAATCAGATAATATTAATGATCGCATAAGAATTGGATCTGAAATATTTCATTGTTTAAAAAAAATATTAAAGGAAAACGGACATACTACTTCTGTTGGCGACGAAGGCGGTTTTGCACCAAATTTTAAGTCAAACGAAGAATCATTAGATTATATAATAAAAGCTATAGAAACAGCAGGTTATAAATTACATAAAGACGTTGATCTTGCAATAGATGTTGCAGCATCAGAATTTTATAACGAAGATGACGATTTATATTATTTTAATAACACAAAAATGAATAGCAATGAATTAATAGATTATTATATAAAATTAATAGATAAATATCCTATTGTATCGATAGAGGATCCATTTGAAGAAAATGATTTTGAAAGCTTTTCTAAATTAACAAAAAAAATAGGAGATAAAGTGCAGCTGGTTGGAGATGATTTCTTTTGTACAAATATAGAATTTTTAGAAAAAGGTATCAAGAAAAAAGCAGGCAATGCAATTATTATTAAATTTAATCAAATAGGTACAGTAACGGAGGCATTAAAAACAATTAATTTAGCTAAAAAAAATAATTATAAGACAATTATATCTCATAGAAGTGGGGAAACAGAAGATACATTTATTTGCGATTTTGCTGTAGGCTTAGATTTAGGTCAAATTAAAACTGGATCTTTATCAAGAATTGATAGAATATGTAAATATAATAGATTAATTAGAATTAACGAAGAAATAAATAAATAGTATAAATATTTTATCCAAAAGTTTAATATACTTTAGTATAAGGAGATAACTTATGGATGGGATATTTTTTTTAATTCTTGCTTTTTTTACTATTTTTATGAGTATTAAACTTTCATGTTATGGAGATATATTGTCAAAACAGACAAAAATAGGTGCTGCCTTTATTGGAGGGTTATTAATTGCATCAATAACCAGTCTCCCAGAATTTATAACATGTATTTCTGCTGTTATTATTGATAATCCTACTTTATCATTTGGAGATATAATAGGTAGTAATATGTTTAATATTTTTGTACTTGCAGTTTATAATATATATTTTTTTAGAAATAATGTATTTAAGAACACTTCAAAGAAATATATATTAGAATGTATAATACTCATTTTTGATTATATATTTATAGTATTGGGAGTACATAATGTATTTATTAAGATAACTACTCTTGTTTTATTTTTTGCGTACCTTGTTTATATGTTTTCAGTTATAAAAACAGAACCTGAAGAAGAAGAGAAAGTTGCTTTTGAAAAAGATAGATTTATTATAATAAAATTTATATTAACAGGTATAACTATGATTTTGCTAAGTGTCCTACTTACTCATCAAGCAGATAAGATTGCAAATATGTATCCTAGGTTTTCTTCTAGTTCTATAGGTGCAATTCTTCTTGGTATAACAACAAGTCTTCCAGAAGTTGTAACTACATTTGCACTTTTAAAATTAAACAATATAAATATGGCTATATCCAATATGCTTGGAAGCAATATATTTAATTTTTTAGTACTGGCATGTTCAGATATATTTGTTAAAAATAATCATATTTTTAACTATGCAGATCAATATAGTTTATATTATTTGTATGGCGGCATAATGATTACATCTTTACTACTTATGACATTAATTTTTAAAGTTAAAAATAAGTTATTCTATATTATTATATCTTTTATTATGATTGCTATATTTTTTAGGGTTTGGTATTTGCAATTCATATAAAATATGATAAAATATATATGTCGATTAGGAGGTATATCATGGAAGTATTTTTAATTGTAATATCAATTTTATTAATAACTGTAGTTTTACTTCAAAGTGGTAAAGCAGAAGGAGCTGGTAACATAGTAATGGGTGGTAATTCAGAACTATTTGCTAATAGAAAAGAACGTGGTATGGAATTATTTTTGAGTAGGATGACTTTATTATTGGGCGTAATATTTTTTGTGATTTGTTTGGTTTCATCATTTATGTAGTATTAGGCTTACTTTAATAGGCCTTTTTATTTTATAAGGAGGAAAAAAATGAAAGAAGAAATAATTGATATATTAAAAATAGAAGATAATGCATTATCCCCTATTGAAATAAGCGAAAAATTAGGAAAAAAATCAGTAGATGATCTAAAAAATATATTACAAGCATTGAGTGAACTTGAAAATGATTTTATAGTATATAAATCTAATAAAGGTAAATATATTATGTTTGAGAAAAGTCATTTAAAGAAAGGAAGACTTTCTGTTAGTAAAGGTGGCTTTGGATTTGTGATTTTAGATGGTGAAGATGATATTTATATTGATAAAAGAAATATGAATGGAGCTCTTAATAATGACATTGTTGTTGCAGAAGAAATAAAAGGTAGTGGCAAGAAAACAGAAGGTAGAATTGTAAAAATACTAAAAAAAGAAAATAATTTAATTGTAGGATTATATGATATATTTGATGGGAATCCACATTTTATACCTGACGATAAAAAATTAAATATGGAAATTATACTAGATAATAAAAATCTTGATGATTTGGTTCCTGGTCATAAAATTCAAGTTAGCATAATAAAAGAACTTGGTAAATATAAATATTTAGCAGAAGTAGTAAAAATAATTGGACACAAAAACGATCCTGGAGTTGATATATTATCTATAGTTTATGATCATAATATCAATGATGTATTTAGTGAAGCTGTTATGAAAGAAGTAGATGCGCTTCCAAATGAAGTATCAGAAAACGAAATAGTAGGTAGGAGAGATTTAAGAGGAGAAACTATATTTACAATAGATGGTGATGATACAAAGGATATAGACGATGCTATTTCAATTAAGAAAAATGGAGAAAACTATATTCTTGGTGTTCATATAGCAGATGTATCATATTATGTAAAAGAAGGTACAGAACTTTATAAAGAAGCATATGATAGAGGAACTAGCGTATATTTAGTTGATAGAGTTATTCCCATGCTTCCCCATAAACTCTCTAATGGGATATGTTCATTAAATCCAAATGAAGATAGACTTGCTATATCATGTGTAATGGAAATAACAAAAGATGGTAAAATTATTTCACACGATATATTTGAGAGTGTAATAAAATCAAGAATCCAAATGACATACAAAAAAGTTAATAAAATTCTTAATAATGAAGAAATCCCAGTAGGTTATGAAGAATATGTTTCTGATTTAAAATTGATGGAAGAACTTGCTGAAATATTGAGAAAGGAAAAACTATCAAGGGGTTACTTGGACTTTGATGTAGATGAAGCAAAAATATTAGTTGATGAAAATTGTAAACCATATGATGTAGTTGTAAGAGAAAGAGGAAAGGGAGAAAATTTAATTGAGGATTTTATGATTGCGGCAAATGAAACAGTTGCACAGCATATTTTCTATTTAGAATTCCCTTTTGTATATCGTATTCATGAAGTACCAGATGAAGAAAAAGTAAAAGAATTTTTAAATTCAATAAGTTTACTTGGTTACCAAATTAAAGGAGATAGAAATTTTATATATCCTAAATCCATGAAAAAAATACTTGATCAGCTTAGAGATAAGGATGAATTTGAAATACTTTCAACACTACTTCTTAGATGTATGAAAAAAGCTGAATATAAACCAGAAAATGTAGGGCATTATGGACTTGCTTCTAAATGTTATACACATTTTACTTCACCTATTAGAAGATTCCCAGATACAACAGTTCATAACTTACTTAGAAAATATATATTTAATAGACCTAATGAAAAAGAATTATCAAGATTAATATCTTATTGGAATGAAAATTTACCAGCACTTTGTGAACATGCATCAGAAAAAGAAAGAGAATCAATAGACTGTGAACGAGATGTAGAATCTATGAAAATGGCAGAATATATGGAAAATCATATAGGTGAAGAATATGATGGAATTATATCGTCTATTATGAATTTTGGTATGTTTATTCAGTTAGATAATATGATTGAAGGCTTGGTACACATTTCCGAAATGAAGGGTGATTATTATAATTTTGATGATGTAACAAAAACTTTAAAAGGTGAGAAAAAAGGCAAAATGTATAAACTTGGACAAAAGGTAAGAGTTGTTGTAACTAATGCATCAAAAGAAAATAGCACAATTGATTTTAATTTAGTTGAAAAAAAACAAGGTGATAAAAATGGAAATATTAAACAGAAAAGCAAGATATGATTATGAAATATTAGATAAATATGAAGCAGGAATAGTTCTAACAGGAACAGAAATAAAATCTATTAGAAAAGGTAATGCCAATCTAAAAGATAGCTATGCAATTGTAAAAAATGGTGAAGTATATCTTCTTAATATGTATATTTCAGAATATAAAGAAGGAAATATATTTAATCATGATGAAACAAGAACTAGAAAGTTATTACTTCATAAGAACGAAATAAATAAAATTAATGCTAAAATATCTATAAAAGGATTAACATTAGTTCCAGTTAAATTATATTTTATACGTGGTAAGGCAAAAATACAGCTTGCAGTAGCTAAAGGTAAACATACATATGATAAAAAAGAAACTATTAAACAAAGAGATATTAAAAGAGAAACAGATAAAATGTTAAAAAATAAATATTAAAAAATGAACTTCAATAAGTTCATTTTATCAGAGGAGTCTGTAAAAAAATCTGTGTAAAATAAAAAATCTTTCCATGATAAAATAAAAGAAATGGAGAGATTTTAAAATGGAAGAAAAAAGTAAAGGAAAAAAGATATTAGAAATAATACAAGAGAATTATCAAATAGAAAGTGCGCAGGACTTATCAAGTGCCATAAAAGATTTATTTAAGGATTCTCTACAGGAAATGATGAATGCAGAATTTGAAAGTAGTATGGGATATAAGAAATATGATAATAAGAGTGAAAAAAGCAACTACCGAAATGGAACAACTAAAAAAACATTAAAAAGTGAGTTTGGAGAATTTGAGTTTGAAACACCACGGGATAGAAATGGGGAATTTGAACCGAAAATAGTACCTAAAAATAAACGAGATGTATCAGGAATAGAAGATAAAATAATATCCTTGTATGGAAGAGGATTATCAACAAGAGAAATTAATGAACAAATACAAGATTTATATGGAATAGAAGTATCAAGTACGATGGTCAGTAATATAACAGATCAGATATTACCTAGAATTAAAGAATGGCAAGATAGACCATTAGAAAGTATCTATCCAATCGTATTTATAGATGCCGTACATTTTAGTGTAAGAGATGAAACAAGTGTAGTAAAAAAAGCAGCCTATATTGTATTAGGGATAAATGAATATGGGGAAAAAGATGTATTAGGAATTTGGATAGGAGAAAATGAATCAGCAAAGTTTTGGTTAAGTGTATTAAATGATTTAAAACAAAGAGGAGTAAAAGATATTTTGATTATATGTTCTGATGGACTTACGGGAATGAAAGAAGCAATTGGGACGGCATTTCCAAAAACTGTACAACAAAGGTGTATTGTTCACATGATAAGAAATTCAGTAAGATTTGTTTCTTATAAAGAATTAAAACCATTCTGTGCAGATTTAAAAACGATTTATACAGCCAAAAATGAAAAGGCAGGATATGAACAATTACAAAAAATAAAAGAAAAATGGAAGACTAAATATCCAACTGCTTTAAAATCCTGGGAAGAAAATTGGGATGCCATATGTTCGTTTTTTAACTATTCTGAACCAGTGAGAAAGATAATGTATACAACCAATACAATTGAAAGTTTAAATCGTTCTTATCGCAAATATACAAAGACAAAATCAGTATTTCCATCAGATGAAGCACTAATGAAATGTTTGTATTTAGCCACATTAAACATTACCAAAAAATGGAATGGAAGATATAGAAATTGGGATTTAATCCTTGGAGAATTATCCATTATGTTTGAAGGGAGGATTTAATTCAATTGACAATTTAATATTCTATGATATATGATTAAATCATAGAAAAAGGAATCCTCTAAGATTCCTATAAAACTTAAACTATCATGGATAGATAGATTTTACACAGAAATTTTTACACTCCCATCAGAGTGTTGACAAACCCCTAGTTTTTAAACTAGAGGTTTTCTTATGAAATTTTTAAAATTCAAAATTAATATTTT
>CANQFD010000008.1 GCA_947598325.1 uncultured Bacilli bacterium | reverse complement strand
AATTATTTTAGGAATACTTAGTTAGTTTAGGTACTATTCTCCTTTACTTTTTAAAGTGGAAGGAGGTGAAGTTATGAGAAAACAAGAGAAATATCTTTGTACTATCATAATACTCCTTATTATTGTGATTTTAATCATATTAATAAAAATAGTACCAACTGTATAAGTCGGTACTAACCTAAAATTTTGGAATAGTACCTAACTCGTCAAAATTAGGTATTCCTTTTTTATTTTATTCAAGTTTCCTTGACATATTCATCATAACATAAAAGCAACTTTTTTGCAAGGTGCTGCTTTATACTCGAGTTTTCCGAGTTTGGTATCTATCTGGTGCCCTGTAGGAAGGAGTACGACAGCTTTTCTTTCAAAAAATCTTTGAAATAATTTTTCATTTTCATATAATGAATCTTGAACTGGCATTTTATTTTCAAAAAAATATAAAAAACTTATAAGTTCGGATGATAAAAATTGTGGTTCATATCCGTTGTTAACTTTGTATATCATGTATTCTACAATTAAATCATCTACTGTAAGATTATTTTCTAAATTAACCATTTGATTACTTCTCCTTGTTTGTTGTATATTATAATATTTTTATTTTAAAATTGGGATATTATTAGAGTAATTTAAAATAATTTATTATTTTCACACACATATTGGTTGTCAATATGCAAGTGTATTTACTAAATTGTCATAACTATTTAGTACTTATTAATTTTTTATTTAAATCTTCTAATTCTTTTATAGATTTATCATTTGCTAATATTTTCATTTGCCTGATAGCTGAATTATTAAGCTTTATCAATCTTTCTTTTTGTGGTATGCCATCGTTAATAAGTTCAGCATTTGTATTTTCTAAATTACATAAAATAAGTAAATGTTTTAAATCAGTATAATCTCGAATATTTCCTTCAATATTAGGATTCTTATCTCGCCATTCTTTTGCAGTCATCCCAAATAAAGCAACATTTAAAACATCAGCTTCTTCAGCATACACATATTGTTTTTGTTTTTCAGTTAATTTAGGAATAATATTTTCTTTAATTGAATCGGTATGAATATGATAATTAGATTTAGCAAGCATTCTACTAGCTGTCCAATCAACTTTATATTGATATGCTTCATTTCTTTTTAATCTTTCAAATTCTTGTATAACATACAATTTAAATTCTGGAGATAGCCAACTTGCAAATTCTAATGCTATATCACTACAAGCATACGTTCCACCATTATTACCTGATTTAGAAATTATACCAATAGCATTGGTTTCTTTAATCCATTTTTGAGGTGATATTTTAAATTTATTACTACCTGCTTCATTTTTAAACGCGTCGAATTCGACACCTTTGAAATTTTCATTATTTAATTTTTCCCACAATCCTAAATAAGCAATAACATCTTTATTACGCATCCAGTTTTGAATAGGGTATCTTGGATCATCTTCATCTGCATATCTTGCTAAATCAGTAAGAGAAATATATTCTTTATTTCCTATTCGCATAACATTAATTTTATTATTATTCACATTAATCTCTGATTTTATTATTTCTTTATTCATATTTTCCCCCTTAATTACTAAAGTCATTTTATCATAAATTATTGAATAATAAAACTCGAACTTATTAAATAATTTAAAAAGTCCGAGTTTACTATCTATCTGGTGCGGGAGATGGGACTTGAACCCACACAACCAAAGGTTAAAGGTGTTTGAGACCTTCGCGTCTACCATTCCGCCACTCCCGCGCAAATTAATTATAACATAAAAAAAAAAGATTTCAAATAGAAATCTTTTATTCACTAACAATTTTCTCAAGTTCTGCTCTCATAAGTTTACTTGCAATTGATGGATTAGCTTTACCTCTTGTTTTTTTCATAACTTGACCTATGAAATAATCAAGTGCCTTTGGATTTTGTGGATCAAATGTTCTAGCTTGTTCTAAATTTTCATTTATAACCTCTTTAACAATATCCATAATTTGATTTTCATCTGTTATTTGCATCATACCTTCGTCTTTTACTACTTGTTTAGGGTCTTTCTTATCTTCTAAGCACTTATAAAAAACATCCTTACCTTGTTTACTTGAAATAGTCTTAGACTCAATTAAATCAATTAATTCTTTTAACATTTCTGGAGTCATAAAGAAATCTTTAATTGATATCTCATTATAATTTAAATAACTAAGTATCATACCATTTACCCAGTTAGCAGCTTGTTTTACATCTGTACCAATTGAAATACTCTTTTCAAAATAATCACTAATATCTTTTTCTTTTACCAAAATATTTGAATCATATTCACTTAACCCATACTCGTTCATATATTTCTTTTTTCTATCATAAGCGAGTTCTGGTATATTTTTTCTTATTTCATTTAACCATTCTTTACTTATTTTAAATTTAGGAATATTTGGTTCTACAAAATACTTATAATCAACAGCATCTACTTTTGATCTCATTGCAATTGTTGTTCCAGATTCTTCGTCCCATCTTCTTGTTTGTTGTTCCATATCATCATAAGTACCATTTTCTTTTAATTTAGTTTGTCTTTTAATCTCATAATTAATAGCATCTCTAACGCCACCAAAAGAATTAACATTTTTAATTTCTATTTTTGTACCCCAATTATTTGGATCCTCTTCATCTAAATCAGAATCCATAATAGAAACATTAACATCACATCTTATTTGCCCTTTTTTGCTATCAGCTTCTGAAATATTTAAATATTGATAAACACTTCTCATATGTTCTAAAAATGCAACTGCTTCATCTGCTGAATGCAAGTCTGGTTCTGTAACAAGTTCAAGAAGTGGTACCCCTGCTCTATTATAATCTATTGTTGTTATATCATATAAATGATCTGATGAGGCTGCATCCTCTTCTAAATGTAAATTATTTACTCTAACTGTTTTTTCTTCACCATTACATTCAAATACTACTTTTCCATATATTCCAACTGGTATTGGTTTAGTTTCTTGTGTCAATTGAAATCCTTTTGGAAGATCAGGATAATAATAATTTTTTCTTTCAAAATACATATATTCTGGTTGAGAACAATTAAGAACCATACTTGTCATTAAAGCCATTCTTACTGCTTCTTTATTAACCACTGGAAGAATTCCAGGAAAAGCCATATCAACTGGTCTTATATTGCTATTTGGAATTGATGAATAACTGTTTGCAGCACTTGAAAATACTTTTGTTTTAGTTTCACTTATTTCACAGTGCATCTCAAGTCCTATTTTAGTTTTATATTTACTCATCCATTTCACCTCCAACAATCCCTGCGATTTGATTTTTATAAGGCATTGTGCTTTCTAAAGCATATGCTATGTTAAGTATATTTTCATCATCATAACAGTTACCTGTAATATTTACACCAACAGGTAAATTATCAATAAATCCATTTGGAATAGTGATTGATGGGAATCCACCATAATTTCCAATTTGTAAATGTTCTTCAAGTACTTGTGTTTCTTTAGTTAAGATATCTTTTGAACCATCTAACTTTTTAGCAGGACCTGAACCAACTGGAAGTATAACTGCATCATATTTTTTAAATAATTCCTTCCATTTATCTACAAGTAATCTTCTTACCCTTTGTGCATTTCTAAAATATCTTTCCTGATTTTGAGATTGAAGTACATATGACCCAATTACAAATCTTCTTTTTATAAGTGGTGAAAAACCTTTTGTTCTATGATCTTTCATCATATCAATATAGTTATCTCCTTCACCTCTTGGACCAAATATAATTCCAGTCAAGTTAGACATATTAGAAGTTGCTTCCGCACAAGATATTACTACATAAACTGCAGGTGAAGCATTAAGTAAAGTTTGATCAACACTTTCTTCTACTACCTCAATACCAAGTTCTTTTGCTTTTTGTATTGTATTCATAAAATTTTCTAAATGTTCTTTTAATTCATTAGATGGATTTTTATAATTATTTATATCACATATTTCTTTTATATAACATAATTTCTTACCTTTAACATCACCAGTTAAAGAGTCTTTTAGATGAATATTAGATGAATCCCAAGAAGTCATATCATTTTTATCTATGCCCTTCATATTGTCAACTACTATTGCAGCATCTTTAACATTTCGTGTAAGTACACCTAAATGATCAAGTGATGAAGCAAATGGAAATAAGCCATATCTACTTATTAACCCATATGTTGGTTTATATCCAACAATTCCGCAATATGCAGCTGGTTTTCTAATAGAATCTCCTGTATCAGATCCTGTTGCATATGGATAAACACCTGCTGCTACAGCACATGCAGAACCTGAAGATGAACCTGCACACATTCTTGTTTTATCCCATGGATTTTTAACAGTACCTGTATGTCCTGTTGTACCTGTACCTCCCATACCAAATTCATCCATAACAGTCTTATTTACCATTACTGCTCCTGCATTTTTTAATTTTTCATATGCAGTTGCATCAAAAAATGGTACATAATCTTTAAGTGTATTACTTGACCCAGTAGATAAAATTCCCTTTGTTGAATAATTATCTTTACAACCAAAAGGTATTCCAGATAATAAGTTATCAGTTACTTTCGTTTCTTTTGCTTCATCTAATATAGTTACAAAAGCATTACATTCATCTTGAAGTTTATGAGATAACTTTAAAGATTCATCTATTAATTCTTTTGAAGTTACTTCACCTTTTACTAATAATTCATGAAGTTCTTCTATACTTTTATTCATATATCTCATTATTCACCCACCACCTTTGGAACTTCTATTTCTCTTCCATTATGTACATCACAATTAGCAAGCAAATCTTCAATTGGAACTGATTCTTCTACTACATCTTCCCTAAGTTCATACTTAAAATCATCAAGAGTATGTGTCATAGGTTCTACTTTTTCTATTCCTTCTATCTCATTTATAGTATTAATTGTTTCATCAATTATTTCAAATTCATCTAAAACCATTTTATTTTCTTCTTCTGTTAAACCAATTAATAATTTGTCAGCATAATTATCAACCATTTCTTTTGTAAATTTATTATTCATATTAATCCTCCTTAGATATTTCTAACCCAAGTTCCTCTAACTGTTCATCATCCAAAGTACTTGGTGAACCCATCATTTGATCAGCACCTGATGCATTTGCTGGAAATGCTTGAACCTCTCTTAAATTTGGTTCATCATTTATAAGCATAAGTATTCTATCTATTCCTGGAGCCATTCCACCATGAGGAGGTACTCCATATTTAAATGCTGTAAATAAACTATTAAATCTTTTTTCAACTTCTTCTTTTTTATATCCAACTATTTCAAATCCTTTAACTAAAGAATCTAAATCTGTATTTCTTATTGCTCCTGATGCCATTTCATTACCATTACATACAAAATCATATTGATAAGCTAAAATATCATCTATATTTTCTTTTTCATATTCTTTAATACCATTATGAGGTAGTGAAAATGGATTATGGCAGAACTCATATTTTTTAGTTTTGTCATCGTATTCAAACATAGGAAAATCATTAATAATACAAAGTTCTAATTTATTTGGATCCATTAAATTTAACTTACGTCCAAGTTCATCACGTATTTGACCTGCAAATTTACGAGCTACAGATAATTTCTTATTTGCAATGAAGAACATTACACTATTTGTCTTCATATTAAATTCTTTTATTAAAGATTCTCTTTCTGTTTGACTTAAGAATTTATCAATAGGTCCCTTTAAACTTCCATCTTCCATTAGAGTTATATATCCAATACCTGGCATTCCAATACTTGAAGCAAATTCAACTATTTCATTAAACCAACTATTTGGTTTAGTACCTATTTCATCTACTACTATTACTTTAATAATACTATTTTTAAATGGATTAAATGTAGTTTCTTTAAGTACTTCTGATGCATCTTTAATAATAAGCGGATTACGTAAATCTGGTTTATCTGTTCCATAACTATCCATTGCTTCTTTATAAGATATCCTTCTAAATGGTCTATCAGATACTTTTTTATTACTGAAATTAGTAAATACATCATAGAATATTTCTTCACCAATTTCTAAAACATCATCCTCTGTTACATAACTCATTTCCATATCCAATTGATAAAACTCTAAAGTTCTATCTTTTCTACTATCTTCATCACGAAAACATGGTGCAACTTGGAAATATTTATCTACACCGCCAACCATTAACAATTCTTTATAAATTTGTGGTGCTTGAGGTAATGCATAAAATTTACCTTTAAATTTTCTTGATGGAACAACAAAATCCCTAGCTCCCTCTGGTGAAGATACGGTAAGTATTGGAGTTTGGACTTCCATAAATCCTAAATCATACATTTTATTTCTCAAATAATGAAGAACATCACTTCTAAGCTTCATATTATTAGATATTTTTTTATTTCTCATATCCAAATATCTATATTTAAGTCTAACATCTTCATTTACCTCATTAATCCCGTCAATTTCAAATGGAAGTGTTTCTGCTTTTTTTGATAATATCTCCAAAGTATCACACATAATTTCTATCTCACCAGTTACAAGTTTTGTATTTATTGTTTCTTCATCTCTTCTAATAACTTTACCAGTTACTTTAATAACAGTTTCTTTGCTTACTCCTTTAAGCATCTCTTCATCATGAACAACGACTTGTGTTATTCCTGTATGATCTCTTAAGTCAATAAACATAACTCCACCATGGTCTCTTATAGTTTGAACGAAACCAGATAATATTACAGCTTTTCCTAAATCAGATATTGTAAGTTCCCCGCAAATATTTGTTCTATACTTATTTATTTTCATATTTTTCCTCCTAAATAATAAAAACAGTTATTATCCCAAAATATAGGGACGAATAACTGTTATATCCGTGGTACCACCCAGTTTATCATATTTCTATGATCACTCTTTTGAATAACGCATCAATTATCGCGCTACTTCCCTACTATTATTTCAGGAAGAGAACTCCGCAAGTGTTCTTTCATATTAATATCTATATCCATTTTCACCATGTAGGACTCTCTTAAATAGAATCTTAATATTACTTTTCTGCATCAAAGTTTTTAACTAAAAATATATTAACATAAGTAAATTTCAATGTCAATCATGTATATTATATGATTTTACAGAATAATTATTAAAAAAAAGTTCAATAATGAACTTTTTAATATCAATATGGCGCTCGATGTAGGACTCGAACCTACGACCCAACGGTTAACAGCCGTTTGCTCTACCAACTGAGCTAATCGAGCACATATCAGTTGACACAAACAATAATATCATTACTATTATATTTTGTCAATAAAATTTCATTCATTTTTTTAATTAAATATTATATATAGAACAAACGTTTAATATAATTTTGATAAAGAAAAAGTAATAAAAACATCTGATTTCAACTATTGTTGATTTCAGATGTATACTTTTTTATTTTTACTAATAACACCCTCTTAATTAGCATTTTGTTAATATCTATTTTACAACAATACTAACTAATTTCTTAGGTACTACTACTTCTTTAACTATTTCTTTACCTTCAATATAATTTTTTACATTATCTATTTCTTTTGAAAGTTTTTTCATTTCTTCTTCAGTAGTATCAGTTGATACCTCTATTTTACCTCTAACTTTTCCATTTACTTGAACTACCATTGTAAATGTTTCAGAAATTAATTTATTTTCATCATAAATTGGCCAAGAAGATTTACACAATTCTTCTCCTAGATTACACATTTCATTTAGTTCCTCTGTAATATGAGGAGAAATTGGATTTAATAAATGTAATAAAGTTCTATAATCTTTATTTGTTATTTCCTCTAATTTATCTAGTTCATTAAGTAAAATCATTAAAGATGAAACTGCAGTATTATATTTCATATTTTCTAAATCATCAGTTACTTTCTTAATCGTTTGATTAATAAGTATCTCTAAACTTTTTGTATATTCATTACTACCATTTAATTTATCTTTTAATCTATATATCCTATCTAAGAATTTTTTACATCCTTTAAGACCATTTTCACTCCAAGCTGCATCCATAGAATAATCTCCAATAAACAATTCATAACATCTAAGAGCATCCGCACCATATTCTTTTACCATATCATCTGGATTAATAACATTTCCTTTACTCTTACTCATCTTTTCACCATTAGGGCCTAAAATCATACCATGCGCTACTCTTTTATTGAATGGTTCTGAATATGGAATTAATCCTTGATCATATAGAAAATTATGCCAAAATCTTGCATATAATAAATGTCTTGTAGCATGTTCCATACCACCATTATAATAATCTACCATATTCCAGTAATTTAATGCTTTCTTGCTAACAAATTCTTTATCATTATGTGGATCCATATACCTTAAATAATACCAACTTGATCCTGCCCAGTTTGGCATAGTATCAGTTTCTCTTTTTGCAATACCTTTACATTTTGGACAAGTTGTATTAACCCAATTTGTAATATTTGCAAGTGGACTTTCTCCATCATCTGTTGGTTCATAAGATGCTACTTCTGGTAAAGTAACGGGTAAATCCTCATAAGGAACAGGATTCCATCCACATTTATCACAATAAATCATTGGAATTGGTTCCCCCCAAAATCTTTGACGAGAAAATACCCAATCTTGTAATCTGTAATTTACTTTTCTTTTACCTATCTTATTTTCTTCTAAATAATCTAGCATTTTAGAAATAGATTCTTTTTTATTAGTACATCCATTTAAAACACCAGAATTAATCATTTTTCCATCTCCAGTATATGCTTCTTTTGAAATATCTCCACCCTCTATAACTGGAATGATATCTATACCAAATTTTTTAGCAAATGCATAATCCCTTTCATCATGAGCAGGAACTGCCATAATTGCACCTGTTCCATAATTAGTTAAAACATAATCACTAACCCATATTTCTATTTCTTTTCCATTTACAGGATTAATAGCCATCATTCCTTCTATTTTAACACCTGTTTTCTCTTTGGTCATATCAGTTCTTTCGATTTCTGTTTTTTTAGCTGCCTCTCTTTGATATTTTTTTATTTCATCTATATTGGTTATTAAATTTTCATATTTAGAAATAAATTTATGTTCAGGAGAGATTACCATAAATGTTACCCCATACAAGGTATCACATCTAGTTGTAAATACTTTTAAAATATCATCTACACCTTTTATTTTAAAATCAACTTCAGCACCTTCACTTTTACCAATCCAATTTACTTGTGCAACTTTTATCTTTTCTAAAAATTCTGTCTTATCAAGACCTTCTAATAATCTATCTGCATACTTACTCATCTTAAGCATCCATTGTTCTTTTTCTCTTTTTTCTACAGGCCCACCACATCTTTCACATACATTACCTTCTGACTCTTCATTTGACAAACCTATTTTACAATTAGGACACCAATTTATTTCTTTTTTTGCTTTATATGCCATATCATTTTCATAGAATTTTAAAAATTGCCATTGTGTCCACTTATAATATTCTGGATCAGTAGTTGCTATTTCTCTTGACCAATCAAAAGATATACCAAGAGATTTTATTTGACTTTTAAATGTTTTTATATTTTCTTCTACTGCTTTTGATGGATGTATATGGTTCTTTATAGCATATTGTTCTGCTGGAAGTCCAAAAGCATCCCATCCCATTGGATATAAAACATTATATCCCTGCATTCTTTTCTTTCTAGCCATCGCATCTAATGCTGTATAACTTCTAACATGTCCTACATGTAACCCTGCTCCAGATGGATATGGAAATTCTACTAAATAATAAAATTTTTCTTTATCACTATCATTTGAAGCTTCAAAAACCTTTTCTTCTTCCCATCTTTTCTGCCATTTTGCTTCTATTTTTTCATGATTATACATATCTATTCACTCTTCCTTTCTAAATATTTAAGATATTTTGCTAAAAAATAATATGTTACCCAAATAAATGGGATCATAAGAACTAAAGCCAGCAAAAATTTATATATAAATCTATCTAAATTTATGATCATCATCATAATTGTTGTAAGCATTAAAGAATTTACAAAATTTAATATTTTAAGTACTCTTTTATAACCTATTTTTTTTACATTTACTTTGTAATATACTTCAAGTATTCTTAAATCACTTGGTAGCTTCTTTTTATCATATTTTATTTGTTTTCTAACATATAAGAAATAATATATAATATATATAATAACAAAAAATATAATAAATAATAATATAGTCTCTCTGTTCATAAATCACCTCATAAAAATAAAAATCCCATGATGTAAGGACGCTTAGGCGCGGTACCACCCTACTTCATAGAATATATGCACTCTTTTTCTTAACGCGAAATAACGTTTAAGCTCCAAAACAAGTTCATAAACATTTTAATGTTAATTTTCACCAATTATTAACTCTCTTTAAATAAAATTATTTATTACTACTTTTCTTCATCACTTAATGATACAAGTATAATATATTTCTATAATTTTTTCAAGTATATTAATTAAAATTTATTATTCCATAAAATATAGTTAAAAATATAAAAAGACCTATATCTAGGTCAATTATTATTTTAATATTAATTGTTTTTCAAATGCTTTTGTTATTCCATCTTCTATTTTTTTATAATCAATTATTTCTACATCTGTTAAATTAGCACCTACTTTTCTTGCTACTTCTGCTTCATCTTCATATACTAATAAACTAACAATATAGATATTAATTATCTTCATAAAAATATATTTTACACACCTAAATTTTTCATATAATTAATTATATAGTTTATACAGTCATTATATAATTTATCTAAAATATCTTTAGATATAATATCAAAATTTAACTTTTCATTTTCTTTTTTATATTTTATCTCATTATTATAATTATCTATATATTTCTTTAAATATTTCTTATCATAATCACATTCTTCTATTATTGGAATATTATCTAATACGTTATAATCTTTAAGTGGAGGAAATTTATAATTATTAAGTAAATATTTATCATATTTTATAAACTCTTTTTGCTTTATATCACATGCTTCTTTTGGAGTAGAATATACTATTTGTCCATCTAATTTAGTTATTCCACATAGTTTACCATCTTTAAAAACATAATAGTTTTTTTTGACATAATTATTATAGTATTCATCAGTAAGTATATGAGTTAAATATCCTAATAGAAAAGGATTTTTATTTTTAGTTAAATATTTATTTATGAACATATCTTTATTATAAAATATATGGTTATTAGGATCAGTTTTAAAATGAGCAATATAATGTGGGATTTTATTTGTTAAATCTGGAAGTACTGCTCCTAAAATAAAAGAATCTATATTAACATCTAATTTTTGTCCTATATCTTGTGCTATTTTAATATGAATTTTATGACTAGGCATACATATCACCTCTTTTTTATCTCACAATAATATTTTATATAAAAAAGGATTTTTTGTAAATAATTTGATATAATACACTTGGTGAAGTTTATGTTTAAATATACACTAGATAATAAAAGATATCATACACTTAACTATTATTATAATAAAAAATATGGATGTAAGGTATTTAAAGTAAGTTTAAATGCTAATTTTTCATGTCCAAATATAGATGGCTCTAAGGGTTATGGTGGTTGTATATATTGCCTGCATGGTTCTGGGGATTATTATAAAGAAAATACTGATCTATTAACACAATTTAATGAAGTAAAAGAAAAGTTACATAAAAAATGGCCTAAAGCAAAATACATAGGTTACTTTCAAGCAAATACTAATACATATGCCCCACTTTCTGAGTTAAAGGAAAAATATGAATTAATATTAAAACAAGATAATGTTATTGGACTTAACATCGCAACTAGAGCGGATTCAATTAGTGATGAGGTATTAGAATATCTAGCTAAACTTAATGAGAAAACTGATTTAGTTATAGAACTTGGGCTTCAAACTATACATGATAAAACTAGTAAACTTATTAACCGTGGTAGTACTTTAAGAGAATTTGAAGATTGTTTAAATAAATTAAATAATAAAAATATAGATGTAGTTGTACATATTATAAATGGATTACCTTATGAAACTAAGGAAATGATGATTGAAACAGTAAAATATTTATCAAATAAAAAAATATTAGGTATAAAGATACATATGCTTCATATTTTAAAAAATACTAACTTATTAAAACTTTATTTAAATGAAAATTTTCATGTACTAACTAAAGAGGAATATGTTGATATTGTTTGTGATCAAATTGAATATTTAAATGAAAATATAGTTATAAATAGAATAACTGGTGATCCTGATAAAAATGAATTAATTGAACCAAAGTGGCTTACTAAAAAATTTGGTGTATTAAACGAAATAGATAAAGAACTTGCAAGAAGAAATACATATCAAGGATTTAATAGAAGTATATTAAATAGAGTTAGGCAAATAGAAGAAAATACTCTAAAGCCTAATGATTTGGTAGTTGATATGACAGTTGGCAATGGTAATGATACTCTATTTTTATGTAATTTAGTTAATAAAGGTCATGTA
Organism: uncultured Bacilli bacterium; assembly: GCA_947598325.1. Classification (GTDB taxonomy): domain Bacteria; phylum Bacillota_I; class Bacilli_A; order RF39; family UBA660; genus CAG-433. The sequence goes on along the minus strand of CANQFD010000008.1, from coordinate 22,643 downwards.
TTTGGTTTTGATATACAACAAAGAGCTATATATAATACAAAAAAACTTTTAGAAGAAAATAATATAACAAACTATAGTCTATTTAATGAAAGTCATGAAAATATAGATATAGTTTTGAGTGATTATAAAAATAAAATAAGCTTAATATTATTTAATTTAGGATATTTACCTAATGGTGATAAAAGTATTACAACAAATCATATAAGTACTTTAAATGCATTAAAAAAAGCATTTAATATGCTTAATAATAAAGGAATAATATTAATTGTATTTTATCCTCATAAGGAAGGAAAAAAAGAATTTAAAGTCATAATAAATTATTTAAATAAAAATGGCATTTTATATAAAGAATATCATAATACTGATAATATTAATTCTCCATTTTTAATTAAAATTAAAAACAAATAAACTTAATCAACTCCTAATATTTTTCCATCAATTATTTTCATATTTAAATAATTAGATGTTTTTCCAAGTCCTGGCATAGTTAATATGTTACCCATATAAACAACTATAAATTCTGCCCCACTAAAGCAAGAAATATCTGTTACTGTCATATCAAAGTTTTTTGGATATCCTAATTTATTTTTATCATCTGATATTGAAACTGGAGTTTTTGCTATACATACTGGAAATTTAGAAAATTTACTATTTTGTAAATTTTCTATTTTATTTTTTATTTCATCATTTATAATTACTTTTTTACATCCAAATAAATTACACACTTTTTTTATTTTATCTATTATTAAATCATTATCATTATATATGCAATAATGTTTAGTTTTCTTCTCACAAATTCTAACTAATTTTTCAGCTAAATCTATACATCCATCTTCTCCATTTTGATACATATAACATATAGAGAAATCTACATTATATTTTTTACACAGTTCTTCTACTTTATTTATTTCATCTATCTTATCATTATCAAATTTATTTAATGCAACAACAATATTATCATTAAATTTCTTCATATTTTCTATATGAAATTTTAAGTTATCTAAGCCACTATCCAAATTATCATATCCATTATATTTTAATGCTTTAATTGTACAATTGATTACAACTGCATCTGGATATATATTCCCTTTTCTTGATTTTATATCAAAAAATTTAATAGCACCCATATCACTTCCAAAACCTGCCTCCGTAATTGTATAATCACAAATTTTAAGTGCTGTTTTAGTAGCTATTAAACTATTACAACCATGTGCTATATTTGCAAATGGACCCCCGTGAACTATTACTGGATTACCATATAAGGTTTGAACTAAATTTGGTTTTATTGCATCCTTTAATAAAATTGTAAGTGCATCAACCACTTTTAAATCCTTTGCATATATTTCCTTATTATCAAATGTATATCCTATTAAAATATTACCTATTCTTCTTTTTAGATCATTTATATTTTTTGATAGGCATAAAATTGCCATAATTTCACTTGCAGGAGTTATTACAAAAGATTCATCTCTATTTTTTAATGATATATGTCTTAATTCTCTATCATTTATATCCATACATCTTTTAAAAACTACTTTATTTATATTTAATTCGTTACCTTGAAAAATGTGATTATCAATTACAGAAGAAAGTAAATTATTAGCACTTGTTATTGCATGAAAATCTCCTGTAAAATGTAAATTAATATCTAAACTTGGTTCAATTCTAGCTCTTCCACCACCTATCGCACCACCTTTTCTTCCAAATACTGGGCCTAATGATGGCTCTCTTAAAACTGCTACACTTTTTTTATTTAGCTTATTAAATGAATCGTTCAATCCTATTGATAGAGTTGTTTTACCTTCACCATATGGTGTTGGATTTATAGATGTAACTAAAATCAATTTACCATCTTCGTTATTGCTTTTTTCATAATCATAATTAATTTTTGCCATATACTTTCCATAGCAATCGATATCAGATAAATTAAGTTTTTTTGCAACAAAATTTATATTATTCATTAGACACCTTCTAACTATTTATATTATACTCTATAAATATAATTTTTTATTTTAATTTATTAATATAATTATAACTTAAATCATTTGACTCTTTATTTTCATTTTTTATCTGTTCTGATAAGCTAACAATATTAGCATTTTTATTTAAAATATTATTATCATTATTAACAATAGTATCTCCACATATTGTTTTATATAAATCAAGCATAACTTCTAATTCCTCTTTTGACTTTTTTTCAAAGAAAAGGGCTAATGAATCTGCATCATTTTTATTAATAAAACTAAAATATTTTTTTCTTTCTCTGCTACTTATAATTATAGGTGCCTTATTCTGATTACATAAATTATAATTAGTTAGTATTCTACCAGTTCTTCCATTACCATCTTCAAAAGGATGAATTCTAATATATCTAATATGAAATCTTGCTTCTCTTTCATATACAGGTAATATATTCCATACATTATAATAACAATCAAACAAATTATACATTTCAGGAAATACGTCTTGTGCTCTAACTGGGAAAAATGAAGCTCCCCTTACTTCTACCCCAACCTTTCTGAAACCTCTATCAAGATAATTTAAATTTTTGTTAACTATTTCAGCAGTATCAATTACATCATATGGAGTTAATTTGTCAGAATTTTTCTTTATTAATTCCATAAAAGCCTTCATGTTATTATATATTTCAATTGCTCTTTTATTAGATGTTAAATCAGTTTTACTATCCTCAACTCTTAAACTTCCCATTGTAAATCTTGTAGAAAATAACTTAATATATTCTTCATAAAAATCATTTTGTGTTAAAAATTCTGCAAACATAATAGCACCTTCTTTGAAATATATTATATATATTTAATAAAGATTGTCAAAAAAAAGAAAAAAAGAAGCTTATCTTGCTTCTACGATTAGTTTTATTGCTGTTCTTTCTTCTGAATCTATTAGTATATCAGTAAATGCTGGAATGCATACTAAATTCTTTCCAGAGGGTGCAACAAAACCTCTTGCTATTGCAATTGCCTTAATAGCTTGATTTAAAGCACCTGCTCCAATAGCCTGCATTTCTACCGATGATTTTTCTCTAAATACATTAGCAAGTGCTCCTGCTACTGAATTTGGATTTGATTTTGATGAAACTTTGATTGTTTCCATATTTCTTGCCTCCTTAATATTACACTTAAATATATGAATAAAATTAAAAAATAGAATAATAATTATTCTATTTTTTAAGTGATTTTATTTTACCACAAGATTCCTTCCCCTCTTTACAATATCCCTGAGTAGTACATGTTGCACCCAAAATACTTGAATATATTTCTGCATTAGGAATTTTATCTATCTCTTTATGCATGTCGTATGCCATTTTTCTTGTCTCCCATTGAGCTTTATTACATTCTCTTAGACCTATTATATGTTTTAATGTTTTCCCGTCCATATTAGTTAAAACATTAACCATATTACCTGATAAAGTAAAATAAACTAGATCTTCTTCACAAATACCATAATCATACTTAAAATGATTATACATTTTTATATTTTTTTCAAATATTCCTTTAAATTTATCTTCACAAATATTTTTTACTGTTGGTGGTATTTTATATTTAGACAAATCAACATTTGGTACAAAATCTGGAACCATTATATGATGAGTTCTATGTCTTGTCAAATGAGTAAGTACTGCAAATGATAAAGGTATTTGAAACTCAAAATTAACTTGAGTAAGTTCTAATTGATCTGACTCAAATGCAATTTTTCTAATTATACTTATTTTTGTTTCTTTATCCATTGCTTCAATAATTTTCTTTGCTCTATCGTAATTAAATTGATATCTTCTCATTATCGAACTAATTATAATTGTATCATCAATATTTTCAGTATAATTCATTAATCTAGAACTATCTAAAATTTCATAATGATTAACTGAGTTCCCTATTTTTTGATTTAAGTTTTCATCTAGTAATTCAAAAATTTTATCATGTTTTTGATATTCTTCTTTATCTATCTCAGAAATTATATATGGACATATTTTCATTGCAATATCATATAAATATTGACCAAATTCCTTTATTTCTTGTATATTTGATAATTTGGTTTTGGTATATTTTATAATCATATCTTTTAGCGTATGTGCATCAACACCCATAACTATATTAGAATAATAACAATACGGCAATACGAATCTAGAATCTTCCATAGGTATGCCTAAATTAACTAATTCTGAATATGAATTAAATAATGATTTCATATACTCATTATATTCTTCTTTTATATCTTTATTATTTTCTAAAACATTACCATACATATCATGAAAATCTGGTGTGTAATATCCAACTGTAGAAAAATCTACCTCTCTTCTTGATTTAATTGTAAAAGACGAGAATCTCTCAGCTATTATTGTTTGCTCAATTACTGGAGTTACATCTTGAATAGCAAATACTAAATAGTCATGATCTGCAATTGAATCATGTCCCATACCTATAACAGACTTTATCATATTAACATTTTGATTGAAAGTTTTATTTTCCCTTTTTTCTAATATTTCAAATACTGTTCCTTTAAATCTTGATAAAGAAGCTGCTGTCGAAACTATTTGTGCCCTTCTTTCACTTTCAATTTCTTGTAATCTATTTTTAAAATTTTCTTCATCATTTGCCAATAAACCATTTTCTTCAATTAATTTTTTTAACTTTTTTTCTTCTAATGAGCCCAATACTTCTATTTTCATTACTATTCCCCCTATCTATGAGTATTATATACAGTTAAATTATAACACAATAAAAAAGAAAATAAAATGGATTAATTATACTAAGTTAAATACACATTATTTTCTTTTTCATATTTTAAATTGCTACTTGGTCCATGTCCAGGATAAATAGTAATTTCATTATTATATTTTTTTATTTTATTAAGTGATTTTTTTATATCAGATACACTTGCATATTCTAAATCAGTTCTTCCAATTGTGCCTTTAAATAGAAAGTCTCCTGTAAACATTATATTTTCTTCATAAAAATAATAAGTAATACAATCATTTCTATGACCAGGAGTAAATATTACTTCAAATTTAAAGTCATCAACTATATACTTTTCTTCGTTTACATCTATTAAATTATTATACTTTATTTCGTTATTAATATTACGATAATAAATAGGTACTTTATATTTATCAAGTACATCATTAAGTGCTCCCACATGATCAAAATGAGCATGAGTAATAATTATACATAAAACATTTAATTTTAGCTTTTCTATTTTTGATATTATTTTTTCTGATTCATCCCCAGGATCTACTATTATACATTTATTATCTTTAATAATTAAATAACAGTTTTCTTGATATAAACCAACTACAATTTTTTCTATTTTCATAATTATCTCCTATTAAAAAATACTAATAAGGTCTTCTAGAGAAGTTATATTTATAAACTTACAATCATTTTCTTTTTCTTTTGTAAATTTTACTCCTGTTCCACCTGATTCTTCCCACTCTTTTAAATTACCAGAAAAATCATCTACAAGTATAGCTCCTACTGTTTGAGTCATTTTAGTCTTTGAAACCCCTGATGGTACAGGAATAATAGTTAAATCAGATGTTATTCCATCTAAAAAGTTTATTTTTGCTTTTGCTTCTTTTAGTGAATTAACATGTGTTAATATTGTTATATTAAATTTACCAGATTCTGATAATTTTGAAAGAGCATTTACGCTATCATTTAAATCTACTGAATCTTCAATTAACTCTTCCCAATCAATTTTAGAAAATAACATTCCAATTTCTTTAGTTTGGGTTTTAACATCTAAATTTAGTTGTTTAGCAAGTTTGTAAACTGGTGGAAGAGTATCTAATATTACTCCATCGAAATCTATATATAAGTTTTTCATCTATAACATCTCCTTTACATCTTTAAGTATATTCCATACATCTTTTTCTTGTGGAAAATTTTTAAATTTCATTAATTCTTTCTTTACTGGATGAATAAACTCTAATTTATATGCATAGAGTGCAATTTGTTTTTTATCTTGATATCCATATCTTTGATCACCATATATTGGATGAGAAATATTACTCATTTGAACTCTGATTTGATGATGTCTACCTGTTATTAAATTAATTTTTAAAAGTGATAAATCATCTTTTTTATCGTACTTCAAAACTTCATATTCTAATATTGCCTCTTTACCATTTTTGTTATCTATATATGATGTATTAGTTTTAGTGTTTTTAGTTAATTTGTCTATAAGTTTTCCCTTATTATTATCTAATTTACCATGTACTACTGCTAAATATGTTTTATTTACTCTATTTAATCTGACATCTTCACTTAATCTAGATGCTGCTTTACTAGTTTTAGCAAATACCATAATACCCCCTACTGGTCTATCAAGTCTATGAATAAGTCCTAAATAAACATTACCAGGTTTATTATATCTTTCTTTTAGATAATTTTTAATAATTGTAAGCATTGATAAATCTTTGCTAGAATCTTCTTGAACTGGTATATTTATTATTTTTTCAACAACTATAATATGATTATCTTCATATAAAATATTTAGTTTATTCATCTTTTTCCCATCTTCCATAAATACCACAAGGAAGAATTAGCTCACTATTTTCCATTGGCAAACCTACTTCACCAGATGAAACAATTCCTTTGTGTTTTTTATTAATTGTCAAATTAAGTAAATTTTCAAGTACTTTTGGACTCATACCTGTTGTATAAGAATTAATAAGGAAAAATAATGGATCATCACTTAATACTTCTTCACATAATTTTATAAGTTCATATAAATTATTCTCTATATTCCATACTTCTCCATTGGCTCCCCTTCCAAAAGATGGTGGATCCATAACAATAGCATCATATTTATTTCCTCTTCTAATTTCTCTTTTTACAAACTTAATTACATCATCTACTATAAACCTAACATATTTATCTTCTAGCTTAGAATTTATTATATTTTCTTTTGCCCACGCTACCATACCTTTTGATGAATCAACATGAACAACATCAGCACCTGCGTAAGCACATGCAACAGTAGCTCCTCCTGTATAAGCAAATAAATTAAGAACCTTTATATGTCTATTACTATTTTTTATTTTATCAATCATATAATCCCAGTTAACAGCTTGCTCTGGAAATAATCCCGTGTGTTTAAATCCCATAAGTTTTATATTAAAAACTAAATCTTTATAATTAACAGTCCATCTATCTAAAGTATTTTTTTTGTATTCCCAGTATCCACCACCAGTTTTACTTCTATGATAAATAGCATTAGCTTTATCCCATAATTTTATATTTTGTTTTTCACTCCAAACTATTTGTGGATCTGGTCTAGATAAAATTATTCCTGACCATGATTCTAGTTTCATACCATCTGCCATATCTAATATTTTATAATCTTTCCAGTTAACAGCTAATTTCATAAGTTCACTTCCTAAACTTTATTATATAATAAAGGACATTAAAAAACTAGTATTAAATATCAATTTAAATTTTATATTTCAAATATTTCTTAGCTTCATCTTTATCTAAACTATTAAGAAAAGACATTGCTGTTTCAATTTTTGATATTTCTACTTTGTATTTATTAGGCGATTTACTACCATTAAATATATTTTTATCATCTTCATAAATATTACATGGGATATTTATATTGTAAATGCATTTTTCTGACTTTTTAAAAATCAAATATGTAGCAAGCATTATTGATAAAGATAAGTATGCTTTACTATATATGCTTATTAACATAAATATAAATGTTAAGATCTGTAAATTATTAAACATTTTTATATTGTCTAAATCATTCTCATCAGTATTTTTTAGTTCTAAAAATAATTCTTTAAGAATGTTGTTAACCTTGTTTTCATTATTTAATTTTTCTTTTAAATTATTTTGTACATATCTTAATGCCTTTTTATATTCTTCTATTTCCATAGTCATTCCCCTTTAAAAATACAGTTATATTATAAAAAAATAAAATAAAATGTCAAATTATTTTATTTTATCTTTTTATAAATTTTATATATAATTTTATAAACAAATTTTGAAGAAATGGGGCTCTATATATTGCTTTTGGTTTATATGTAGTTGCTGCTTTTACCACTACGTTAGCTATGTTATCTATATCATCTGATCCTACATAATTCAATATCTCATTTTCTAATACCATTATTGAATTATTTAATTTTTTAAATCTACTATATTTATTATCATATTTATTATCTAACATTACTTTATTAAATCCTGTTTTATATAAGCCAGGTTCTATTAATACTATATCTATATTATTTTTTATAAGTTTTATTTCTTTTCTTAAACAATGTCCAAGCATTGATATACTAGCCTTAGTAGATGCATATATTCCCAAAAATGGTATAGGTATATTACTAATCATTGAAGACATTATTATAATCCTTCCCTTGTTCTTATTTAACATGTTTTCTAAAACTATTTGAATTATTTCAAAGTTTGAAAAAACATTAACTTCATAATTTTCTCTTACTTTATCCATATTAGTTTCTAGTATACTTCCACCAACACCAATCGCAGCATTTGATATTAATATATCAATATCCATATTTTTTAATTTTTCTCTATCTTTTTTATCCTTTACATCTAATTTAAAAGTACCTATATTAAAATTATCATCTATTTTTTCCCTTAAGACTTCTAATTGTTTACTCGTTTCTGTAGTTAAGTATACATTATATCCTAATTTTGCGAACATAATTCCTGTTTTATATCCAATTCCAGAAGCTGCACCAGTTATTAAAATATTCATAATATCACCATTATTATATTTAACAGAAAATAAAAAAAAATGTAAAAAATTATCTTGTTTTCACATTTTCAATATTATTTAATAAGACTTCTGCATTTATCCATCCTACTTTATCCAATTTAGGATTATTAGTTCTAATAAGGAACCAAATTTCAGCATCTGGACCATATTCTTTATTTAATTCTTCTATTGATTTACCTCTTTTAGTAATATCTTCTGAAATTTGAGAACCATATTGCTTAACAATAATTCTGTCAATATAATACTGCTCTGCATCTATTATATCTGTATTTGTTCTTGGATTTTCATCAAATACAGTATAATAAATATCTGCACCATTTAAATCAACTCTACTGCCAACTTGATGTTTTGGTTCTTTTACCTTATCTACTGTTACTTCAATTTCACTTTTTTCTGGATCTATAACCATTTTATCTTCTGTTGTTTTATCCTCTGTTGTTAATTTTTCGGTTGTTTTTTCTTGTAAATTATCCTGTGTAGTACTTTCAATCTTCTCTTTGGAATTATCAGGAGTATCTTCTTTTTTATCATTCAAAACAGTACCTACTGATGCAGCTGCTACTGTTCCAAGAACTAATAGAGTTGCAGCTTTTTTCTTAGAAAATCTAATTACTTCTACATTATCTCTTTCCTTATATTTTTTAACATTCTTCTTAAATGTTTTCTTTTCCTTATTAGTTAATATACGTTTATCTAATGAAGAGAATTTTCTAAGATCATAAATTATATTATTTATTAACTTATTATTAACATATAAATCTTTTAAATTTGTATTATATTCTTTGTCAAATTCAGACATAGCCTCTACTAGGTTATAATCTACATCATCTTGATACTTCATGCTATATCCGATATATTTATTACTTTTCTTATCAAGTAATTCTTTGTTAATAGGATATAATTTTGATTTTTCTATGTTATTTTCATAGAATTTTATTTCATATCTTCCATTTTTACCATCAAATATAATTTTTAATTTAGTTAAATCTATATTATTTTTTTTCTCAGTGATGACTTCATTTTCATTATTTTGTTTTATATTATCGTCTAATTTTGCTATTTTTGTATTTTCTATAACATTATCATTGTTATATTTAACATTATTAGTAAATTTTAAAGTATTTCTTACTTCATTAATATGAGCATTTAATTTTGCTAATTCTTTTTCTTGAATTTTTATTTGATTTAATAATGAAATATCCCCATCTAAGTTAATTTTGCTAATACTATTAATATGTTGTTCTCTTAACTCGTTTATTTTCTTCTTAATTGAATCACGAATGCTAAGTAATTTTTCATATTCTTCATTTAACTTATCTGTTTTATTTTCTTCTTTTTTTGCCTTTTCTGCATCAACATTACTAACGCCATATTCAGCTAATTTTTTTTCCATATCACTAGTAGAAAATCTTGGTAAATTAAAATGATCTCTTAATAAATTTATTCTTTCTAATAATGCAATTTGTGTTTCTTCTATTTGTATAATTTCTTCTTTTATTTTGGCATCTTCAGAGTTATCTTTTTCTCTTAAATTTCTAATTTCCTTCATATAATTAATATATTTAACTACTAACTCTGCATAATCCTTTGCCAATTCTTTGTTTTTAGCATCCATGATGAACACCTCGATTCTTACAAGACATTATATCACAAAATAATATTATAATCTAGTATTTACAGTAATTTATAAAAATCTTTTGGTATATTCGATGTAAATTCCATAATTTTACTATTATATGGATTTCTTAATTTTATGAAATAAGCATGTAAACAAAGTCTATTTATATCGCTTGTCTTATTTCCATATTTTTTATCACCAACTATTGGGCAACCAATATCCTTCATATGTACTCTTATTTGATTTTTTCTACCTGTTTTTAAATTTATATCTACTAAACTATTGTTTTTACCTTCACTTATAACATTATATTCTGTAATAGATAATTTTCCTTTATTTTTATCAGACGTAGAATAAACATAGTATTGATTATTCTCTTTTAGATAAGATTTAATAATTCCCTTATTCTTTGGAGCATGTCCACTTATAACTGCACAATATTTTTTGCAAATAACAATATCATTCCAATTATTTTGCAATAATTTTTTCGTTTTTTCATTTTTGGAAAAAATAATAATTCCAGATGTATCCCTATCTAATCTATGTACTATATAAACTTTATTATTTTTGTTTTTACTTTTTAAATACTCCATTACAAAATGATATAAAGTAATATTTTTTTCGTCCTTTGTTGATATTGTAAGAAGACCACTTGGTTTATCAAGTACAATAATATTAGAATCTTCATAAATTATATCAATATTATAATTATTTGATATAATTTTATTATTTTTAATAGATACAATATCTCCTATTTTAAGATTATAATTATACGCTTCTTGTGTTTTGTTATTTACTAAAACATACCCTCTTAGAAGTAAGCTTTTAATATTATTTTTTGATTTATTTTGCATATTTTGTCTTAAAAAATTAAATAAAATATCTTCCTTTTGAACTATAAAATAATTATTTTTACTCATTATATAAACCTCTTAAACTAATTTTTTTTAATAATAAGTTGCATCCTTTTTTGTTTTATATTAAATTCTTGTTTACAATAATTTGTTAACATGACATATTTTATATTTAATTTATCTAGAATCTGTTTTAATTTTTTTGGATTATAAATTAAATATTCATGCATAGTTTGAAATTTTTTTGTTCCAATATAATAGGTAATTTTTCTTGTTTGAATTTCAGTTTCTTTATTATAACTACATTCAATTATTCTCCTAATTCCATCTACCTTATCTTCTATTTTTCCAGTTTGTCTTTTATTATCAAGATCAATAATTATCATACCTTTACTCACTAAATGATTAAGTAAATTAACTAGACCTTTTTCAAATTCTTCATAACTTTTTAAATGATTAAATACATCTTTCATAGAAATAATCGCATCATATCTTTCATCTGTTTTAAAAGTTAATAAATCTGATTCATAGATATTACCTTTTACCTTTGTTTTTGCTACATCAATCATTTTGCGATTTATATCTATTCCCTCTACTATGTACCCCAAGTTTTCTAAAATATCAAAATGCGTACCTGTTCCACATCCAACATCTAAAACTCTTTTTCTTGTTTGGAGAGTATCAAGTAAAAATTTTGCCTCCAAATTATATGGTCTATCTTTATTAAAGATATCATAAAAATTTGCATCTTTTTTATAGTCTTTATACAAAATATCTTTCATTTTATCTATTTCTTTCTTTTAAATATTCAACAAATCCCATTAAAATATTTTTATTTTCTTTACTAAGCCATGATATATTTTCTAGTATATTTAATCCTTCATCATATAATGAATTCATCATATTAATTGAATAGTCCTTAGCGCCTGACTTATCAAAAATTCTCCTTACGTCATTAATTATATTTTCATCTAAATTATCTTTACCATAGTATTTTAATAATTCTAAATTATAATTATCTTCCTTGCTCTTTACATATGAATATAAAATTGTTTGTTTAAATTCCTTTATATCAGAACCCGTAATTTTTCCCATATTATCAGAATATATACCAAGTATATCATCTTGAATTTGGTATGCAATTCCTATTTTTTCACCAAACTTAGTTATTTCAGATATTTTAGAAGATGACGCACCAGCTAATATCATACCAATACAAAGTGGTCCAATTATTGTATAATATGATGTTTTAAGTTTATATATTGTTAATATATTTTTTTCTAATTCTTCTATATTTGATATATTTTTTTTACATTCAAATGCTAATATGGTGTCTAAGGTTTCCCCTTCTATAGTTTTTAACACTATATCATTATAATAACTTAATATTTTACCTAAATTTTTATCATCGGAATATGAATCTGAAATTATCTTATTTGATAAATAAAGACCATAATCACCCATACAAATCCCTATAGAATTAGATACATGGTTCAATTCTATTTTATTTTCTTCTATATCTTCATATTTTTTATAATTATAAAAATGGATTGTATCTTTTCCTCTTCTTAAATTATCTTTATCTATTATGTCATCATGGATTAATATAGATGTTTCAAATACCTCATATGCAAGTGATAAATTATCACTATAATGGTTATCTTCATTTTTTATTAATCTATATCCAAGATTTATTAATGTTCCTCTTATTAATTTCCCATTAGAATTTAAATCTGAAAAAAGTTTAATATTATCCTTTAATATTTTATTTTCGTTTATTTTTTTATTAAATATGTCTATTTTATCCTTTATTCTATCTCTAATTTCATTATAATAGTTTTTAAAAACAACAATATTATCCATTACTAGTCTCCTCTTACTTACATATTATAACAATATTTTTATCAAAAAAAAAGATTAAATTTAAAGATGTAATGTTGGTCCAACCTTTAAATCTTCATCCTTCTTTATATCTGACTTTTCATATACACTTAATAATTCAGAATCAATTTCCTTTGATATAAATGAATTTAATGATTCACTTTGTAAAAATATTTCTGATTTATTATATGTATCAAATATTTTAGATAAATTAGCTCTATTAAAATATGCTTTTATTTTTTTATTCTTTAAGTTCAAATTTAGTATATTAATAATATCAGGATTTATATCTTTGATTTGCGCATTTTCTAAAATATCAAGTCCAGACCCTTTAAAAAATAAGTTCATATCTATATTATTATTTGGATATATTTTTGAAATTTTTTCATTTGAAAATACATATCTTCTTGATTCAATTTCTTTTAGATTTAAATCTTTACAAAAATCTAATAAAATAATACCATTTTTCCTTATATCTATTACGTTTTTATAAATAGCGTCAATATTTCCCTCATCATTTAATTTAAGCAGTGTATTTTTTGCATTTAATTCATCTGTAACTTCTATAAATACTACCTTATTAGGATTAATTATTCTAACATAAATTTTTTCATTTTTATCATTTTCAAATAATGCTGTAAAATCATTTTTAATATTACCTATAAATTTATAATCACATAAACAAACTAGATACAAATAGATATTTTTATTTAGTTTTTTTAACTTTTCTAGAAATTCATGTTCATATATTATTCTTTTTAACTCGTTTAAATTATTCATAATATTCATCTCCCAAATTAGTTATATATTCTATAATACATCAATTCTTATGTCAACAACTTTATTATAATAAAAATAAAGAAACATGTTTAAAATATTAATATTATTTATAGAAGAGCATAAAAAAAATAGATTAATCTATTTTTGCTTTTACTATAATTCTACTCTTACCACCATTTTCACAGGTTACTAACGTCACATGATAACCATCAAAAGTAGTTAGATAACTTGTATCGTTTGGTGATACATATCTTTCTACTGAATATACAGTATACTGTAATTTTCTACCAATGTTATCATATATATATATATCATCATTATTTTTTAAATTTCTTATAGGATAAAAAAATGGTTTAGAGCCTCTAAAATTATGAGCTGATATTACAAATCCTCCTGGTTCATTTAAATCAACACCATATGTTTTTATTGCGCCAATATTCATAGCGGCATATGTATGTTCTTTTAATATTACAGAACTAATTCCAACTTTTGGTATCTCTATTTTACCTAAAATTGTATAACCTGCATAACTTACATTAATAGTTTCATTAATTTCTTCTTGTTTTTTTTCAGGAACTTTTTTTTCAAATATATCTATTGCTTCTTGTGCCTGTGAATTTAGTTTTCTTTCTCTAAAATTATCATATATCATTAGAAAAGTTATAAAATAAAGTGCAAATATAAATAAGAATATTAATATATTTATAAAATGTTTCATATTATAACCTCTCCTACTCTATAATCATTATAACATAAAATTTATAACATTTCATCTGGAATTTTTAAATTCATATATCTTAATATAAAAGGAGCTATATCAGAAAGTTTTTCAACATTATTTTCTTTTATATCCTTACATACTATAAATGGTACTTTATTAGTAGTATGACTTGTAACTACATTATCATTTGAGTCTAGCATTAATTCAGCATTACCATGATCTGCAGTTATTATAAACAAATAATTTTCCTTTTCACATTCTTTATATATTTTGCCAATTAAGTCATCTAGTACCTCTATTGCTTTTTTTGTAGCCATAATATTTCCAGTATGCCCTACCATATCACCATTTGCAAAATTAAGTAAAATAAAATCATAATCTTTTTTCATTTCTAATAGTAGTCTATAAGTTATTTCATAAGCACTCATTTCAGGTTTTTTATCATATGTAGTTACTTTAGGAGAAGGAATTAAAATTCTATTACAATTTTTTAAATCTATATCTCTTCCTCCATCAAAGAAATAAGTTACATGTGCATATTTTTCTGTTTCTGCTATTCTAAGCTGTTTTTTACCTAATTTTGATAAGTATATACCAAGACTATTGTCAACTAATTCTTGTTTAAATGCTATATCAGAAACTATAGAATCATTTACATACATCATCGTAGTTAAGTATAAATTTTTTATTTTTTTGGTTTCAAACCCATTAAATTTAGAATTATTAAATGAACTTAATATTTCTATTGCTCTATCTGGTCTAAAATTAACCCAAATAATACTATCATTATCCTCTATTACACCTTTATTTGTTATTACACCTGGTTTTATAAATTCATCTGTTATATTATTTTTATAATTATAATTTATAAGTTCATTATAATCTTTAAAAGTATTAGTAGATGGATAAACTAAGCTTTCATAAGCTTCTTTAACTCTATCAAATCTTTTGTCTCTATCCATAGAATAATATCTTCCACATATACTTGAAATTACCCCTATACCATATTTATCAATTTCCATTTGAAGATCATCTAAATACTTTTTGCTGCTTTTTATATATGTATCTCTTCCATCAGTAAATATATTGAAATAAACATTTTTAAAGTTTTCATTATAACAACACTTTAGTATAGCCTTAAAATGATTTATATGAGAATGTACCCCTCCATCACTTAAAAGCCCCATTATATGTAATTTTGAATTATTCTCTTTAGCATGATTTATAGCGTTAATTATAGATTTATTACTAAAAAAACTTCCATCTTCTATACTCTTATTTATAAGTTGAAGAGGTTGATATAAAATCTTCCCGGCTCCTATTACCATGTGCCCTACTTCACTATTTCCCATTTGTCCATCAGGAAGCCCAACATACTCTCCAGATGCTTCTATACTTTTAAATCCATATTTATTTTTTAAATAATTTAGATTCGGCGTATTTGAAATATTTACAGCATTTCCTTTAGAATTGTTATTTTCACCTACTCCATCTAAAATACATAACAAAACTTTACACATATATTTCCTCCTAAAAAAATAGGATATTAATATCCTAAATCTTTTAAAATACTATTTATTTCACCTTTATTTTTTTTATCATCAGAATCGGCATATAAAATAACATTATCAACTCTATATAATTTAAAATATCTATTTTTAGTATTTTTAATTTTTGTATATTTACCATTTTCTTTTACTTTATATTCAGCTTTATTATAGTTATCTTTAATATATTTTTTAGCTAATTCATCATCGGAAAACTCCATATAAATAAATTGAATTTTGCCATTACCAGCCTCTAAATTTCTTACAATGTTTAACTCAAAATTATCTGAATGATCTAAGACAACATAATCCGTTTTATTATTAAAATATTCATTATAAGTTGTATAAGCAAGTTTTTTATAATCATTTGAGCATCCAGAAATTATAATAGTTAAAAATACTAAAGATATTATTTTACATATTTTTTTCATATATTGCCTCCCAATATTATAATAATATTATCATATTTTCTCTATTATATCAATAATAAAAATCTACTTATATGCCTCTAATCTATTGATTCTAACACCCTTTTCATTAAATTTTTTTTCATACTCTGTCATTATATTATTTTCATAAGCGCTATTATGTAAATCAAGAGAAATATTTTTTAATTTATATCCATATTCACTTAATGATTCTATGGAAAATTCAAATAAATTTATATTATCTGTCTTTAAGTATATTATATTTTTATCTTTAAAAATATTATCGTACCTTTTCAAAAATCTCTCATGTGTTAGTCTTCTTTTAGCAGTTCTATTTTTTGGCCATGGATCTGAAAAATTTAAATATATTAAATTTATTTCTTTATCAAAAATATTTTCAATCATTCTAGCATCCATTCTTATTACTCTTAAATTATCTAATTTTTCATTTTCTAATTTGTTAACGGCTCTTACTAGTACACTATCATACATCTCAATTCCAATAAAATTAATATTAGGATATAATTTAGCCATACCTATTATGAAATCTCCTTTTCCCATTCCTATTTCAATATGAATAGGATTATCATTTTCAAATAAACTAGACCATTTTCCTTTATAATTTTCTGGATTTGAAACAAAATATTTTGATTTATTTATTATTTCATAAGCGTTTTTCACATTTCTAAGTCTCATAAATACCACCTTTTTTAATTATACTATAGCCCAAACAAAAAATAAATATATGAATATACTAAATATGAAAGAAATAAGGAGGTTACTTATGAATAGTTGTGATAAAACTTTCGTATATGACGAAAGACCTGGTTTTGAAGCATATAATGCTGTTAATATGCAATATCCTATGCCTACTATGCCAGTATATCCTCAAATGAATATGGGAATGGGAATGGGAGGATTTCCTCTTGGAAACCAAAATAATCAAGTAAATAGTTATAATCAATTAGAAAATAGAGTTAGTAATTTAGAAAATTCTGTTCAAGATTTACAAAATAAATTACAAAAATTAGAAAAAAATATATATCCAAAGGCAGTTGATTATACAGAAATGAGTAGTGATTACATAAACGCATCATATCAAAATTCCATGAACATAATGTAAAAAATCCACCATTATATAAATGGTGTTTTTTTATTTATACATAATCATCGCAGAAAAACAATATATTTGTTCTTCTGAAAACATAGTTATACTAACTTGATATTTTATATCGATAATATCTTTGTGTTCCTTTAAAAATTCATTAATTCTAGATTCTAAATCTGCTTCATGACTTTCATCATATATTTTTACTTTCATCATTATCACCTAGTAAAATTATAATATATTCCTAGGTTATTTTTTTGTCACATAATATCGAGTATATACTTTATTCTCATATTTATATTCAATTATAACTTTAATCTTACATTTAAAATTCTTAATTGAGCCATTATATGGAATATATCCAACTAATATAATACCTTCAGGTTTTTTATCTTTAGATAATTTCATAGGCTTTTCAAATATTCCTGCGCTTGGAAAAATATCATCAGTATTTTTATTATGAATTGCAACTGTTTTTACATTTGTTATTTCATATTTAGGATTATCAATTATTATTTGATATCTAATTTCATTACCAGTTAATTTATCATATTTAGTTTCTACATCAAAAGGTAAATCCTTTGATGTTTTTTCTACCTCTTTTAACTTTTTTACATACTTTATATATTCATTTTTTTCTTTTTCTACATTTTCATCTTTAGTATTTTTTGGTAATAATAATGTAAAACTAAGACAAATAAATATTAATAATATCAAAACTACTTTTTTCATACTACAATACCTCAGTTAAATAATCCTCTATTAATTTTTTCATAACGATTGGTAAGTTATATTCATAAACTTCAAGTTGTTCATTATACCCGTTTTCACCCTTAATTGGTTTATCAGTAATTCCTTTAATTATAATACACTGTATTCCATTTGCATTACATACCTTTAATATAGAAGATGCTTCCATATCTGAGCCTAAAATTCCATTACTACTTAAATATGTATAATCTTTCCACGTCACAAGAGCTTTATCAGAAGTTCCTAACACACCCACATTATAATCTAAAGATATCTTTGGCACATCTATATCGGTTATATATTCTTCCTTTATTTCACTATCTACACCATTTATAAAAAAATCATAATCTACTATTCCATTTGGTACTAATATATCACCATAATTAAGTTCCTCATTTGATGATACACACGTTCCTATATTTATAACCTTTTCTAAATTGAACCTATCAATCATATATTGAACAGCTGCAGCTGCATTTATTTTTCTCGTACCACTTCTAAAAAATACTATATCCTTATTATTAAATTTAGACCTATAATACTCTCCATATGGATAATTTTCCAAATGCTCACTAGTTATATTGTATATGTCAAGCAATATTCTAAATTCTGATTTAGATGCTATTAAAACCCCAATCATTCGTCTATACCTGATTTCTCTTTATATTTTGATAAAAATAGATCTTCATCATCTAACACCTCTATATCATCTAAATTAATCTTTGGAAGATCATTTTTTGTAGATAATCCAAAATAATCTAAAAAGTGGTTTGTAGTTTTATATAAGATAGGTTTCCCTGGCATATCACTTTTTCCATCATCCTCAATAAATCCCTTAGAAAGCAAATTTCTAAGCATTTGAGATGAATTTACTCCTCTTAATTCATCAATTTGTAATCTTGTTATTGGTTCATTATATGCTATTATTGCTAAAGTTTCAAGTGCAGATTTACTAAGTGTGTTACTAACATTATCAGTCATTTTTTTTATATAATCAATATTTTTTGCTTTTGTTATTAATTTATATTTATTTCCAAGAAGTTTAAGTTCAATCCCACTATCCTTATCTTCATACTTTGTAGTCAATTTATCTATTAAATTACTTACCTCTTCCTCATCAATTTCCATTATATTAGAAATTTGATTAATGTCTAGTCCTTCTTCACCAATCGCAAATAAAATTGATTCTAAAATACTAACCATTTGACTCACCTTCTTTTATATTTATTATTATATCATTAAAATTATTTTCTTGAATAATATTAAGTTCTCCTTTTTTAGCCATTTCAAGTATTGATAAAAATGTAACTACAACATACTCTTTTGTCTTAATTGAAAACAAGTCAAAAAACGATACTCTCTTCTTATTTTTCAATATACTTCTTATTTCATTAGTTCTATCTTTTACTGATAGTTCTTTTTTTGTTATTTTAGTTTGAATTGGTTTTTCTTCTTCTTTTCTTTTTAAAAAATTATTTAAAGCATTTACTAAATCATCAAGTGTTATATCTCCATCATTAATAGTCTCAATATCCTTATATTCACTAAAATTTATTGGTTCTTTTGTACAAATATCTTTTCTAACATTTTCAAGATATTTAAAAGTTTCAGTCATATCCTTATATTTTTTATATTCTAAAAGCCTATTTATTAAATTCTCCCTTGTATTTTCTTCATACTCATCTTCACCTAAATCTTTATTAGATGGAAGTAGTAATCTTGATTTTAATTCAATTAGTTCTGATGCCATAACTAAATACTCTGATGCTACTGTTAAATTCATTTCTTCCATACTCTCTATAAAATCTAAATACTGATTAGTTATTTTTTCTATCTCAATATCATATATATCTACTTCTGATATTTTTATTAAGTGAAGTAATAAATCAAGTGGTCCTTCAAAATCATTTATGACAAACTTATAATCCATTTTCTTCACCTACTTTAACTATAAATAATTATAACATACTTTATATTAAAAATGAAATTTAGATTTTTCTAAATTTCATTATCTATATTTATTTTATGATATATATTTTTATACATTAAATATCTAGTATTAAAATTTTACAATAAATATTATCTACCTTTCAATATTTTTTATATTAATTACATCATTCTCTTTTGAATATTCTATTTTTAATTTATCATTTTCCTTTATAAATGGAAGTAAATCTTTATTAATTTTTATAGAAGCTTTATACTTTTGATCATTTATATCTACAATATAATAGTATGTATTACCATCGATAATAACATCTTTTATAGTCTTTATTGTTATTTCTTTTTCCTTTAAACTTTTATTTGATTCAATATCATCAACCATATCATTTAAATAATTTTCAGCAGCCTTTTCTATTCCCTTTGATGAATCAGTTACGACTACTTTCTGATAATCTTCTACATCTACAAATCCATACATTTTTACTAGTCCTGCATTATCTTTTAATGATACTAAATAAGTAGGTCTATCATTTAAGTTTATAAGAAGTGGGAAAGTTGATGAATAATTCATTTGCTGAACTTGACCTTTTGCAGATCCCATCGCAGATGTTTCTTCTGCCCCTGCGATATTATAAAAATTTGTTTCTTTTGTTCTTAAATTTGTTAAAACAAAGCCTATATTTGACTCATCACTAATTACTGATGTTATTCCAGTATATAAATAAACATCATCATCTTTTACTAAATAATTATACCCTTCTGTAGTTTTTACAACACCCTTTTGTCCAAAAATTGTATTAATAAAACCGTTTTTATATTTACCATAATCATTTATTTGTTCAATTATTAAATCAGCTGGATATACATGATCTACCCATGTTGGTACCTTTTCTACATCATATTTTTTACTTTTACCATCTATCGGATTAATTATTATTATCTCTTTTACATCACGTCTAAGCTCAACTCCAGAATATTTTATAACTGGTACTATCCAATATGGATTACCTTTATTGTCTATTTCAAAACTATATTCACCAAATACATCAAATGGATATGAAAATCTTAATTTTCTAGTTAGATTCTCATTAAATAGTGAAGATGGCATATATTTCATACCCTTTTCCATTTTTACAAGCTTGGATTCACCATTTGTAGAATCAACTGTTATATAACCTTTGACCCCTTCTTTTCTATTGGTAAAATATTTAACAAAGCCATTATATTCAAGTGGCGTAACTCTAATAATTTTATCATTATAATTTATTTGGGTATATATATTAGATACATCAAATTGTGAAACAAGTTCACTCATTTGTCCCATTTTTCTATCTCCTAATTTTTCAGATGAATCTTTATCTAATAAAGGTATCTTACTAAAGTCTACCTGCTTTACATCTTCAGTAAAATTAGCACTTTCATTAACCTTAATTCTATTATAATATGCTTTTGAATTAAATACTGGTGATAATATTACATCCATAATAACAATTACTAACACTATAATAGGTATAACATATAAAAATTTATAATTTTTTAAGCGATTTCTTTTTTCACCAGTCACCATATAAATAATGTTTTGTGGTAAACTCATAACATTATTTATTATAAAATAAATTGCTAATAACATTAATAAAAAGAACCAAAATATAAAACTTTGTAAATTAAATGCTGGAAGAATTATATAATACAGTAATCCTCCTATTAATATTGTAAATAATAAACTAAATAATTTAGAATGTTTTTTTAACATATAAAAAATCTCCTTTTCAACATATATATTCATTATAACATTTATTTTAAAAATATGATATTATATTAGTAAAAGGAATGTGAATTATGAAAAAATTTAATATGCTTGATGAAACTTTTATTTGTGAACATTGTAATAAAAAAGTTAATAAACTTAATTATAGTGCAAGAGATCATTGTAATTATTGCTTATATTCAAAACATGTTGATATAAATCCTGGAGATAGATTAAATGAATGCAAAGGGTTACTTAAACCAATTGATATTGAAAAATTTAAAGATACATTTAAAATAATTTATAAATGTGAAAAATGTAATACTTTGCATAAAAATATTATGGCAAAAGATGATAATTTTGATTTAATTATTGAATTATCAAATAGTAATAAATAATATAAAAAAGTAATCTTTATGGATTACTTTTTTAATTATTTAGTGAATTTATTTTAAGAAGTATATAATTATTTATCATTGATTTATCATTTACATCTAGTTTG
>CANQFD010000007.1 GCA_947598325.1 uncultured Bacilli bacterium | reverse complement strand
GCAATTTAATTATAATACATTTTTTCAAAAATATAAAGACTATTAACAATTTTTACTTTGTCAACAGTCTGAAAAGAACTCAATTTATTTTGAGTTCTTTTTTAATTAATATTATATATATCATTAAATAAATTTAATGTTTTATTTTTTCCTTTACTTATATCTAAAATATAATGATAAGTTTTTTCATTTATATTAAGTCCAAGTTTTAATCTCTCTATTTGATTATATGGTTTTTTGACATCTTTTAAAATTTTAAAAATATTATTCATTTTTTTTATAATTTCATATTCTATATCTTCTTTTGTTAATATACTTTTTAGTTCATTATACATAAATATCATATTGTTATATGGTGTTGAATACTTTTTTTTATTTAATATATCTGTATACGATTCTATGATTGTTTGTGCTAATAATTTATTAAATAAAATAATAAGTTTATTTAATTCTTTTATGTCAAATGAATTAATAAATTTTAGAGTTTCAATAAAACTTAGAATATTAGCATTATATTCACAATAAAAATAATTATGGAATTTATTGTAATAGTAATTTTCAAATATATTTTCATCAATAATATCTATTAAAAGGCTTTTTTGGATAATAGCGGTATACCAAGCATCAAAGTTATCACTATCTAATATTATATCTTTTGTATAATATTTTTCTTGGTAAGGATGATATAATTCATGATTTATACTAAATATATTATAAATATTTATTTTATTATTATTTTTTACTCTTTGTGTTTTTAACTCATATTTATTTATGATTTTATCTATTTTTATTGCTCCTTTATCAGTTTGAAATATTTCATTTGGATTTAAATTTATTCTACCATTAAGGGGAACATATTCAGATGAATTTCTATTTGATACACATACACACTGGATATTATTATTTATTTTTAGTTCATATATTCTAAAAATAATATATTTTAAAAGAAGATCATTTTCTATAATAGTATTATTTATAAAACTTTCCTTTATATTTTCTAATATATTTTCCATAGTATTCTCCTTAAACCACTATTTATTATATTATTTTATCAAAATGTGTCAATTAAAATAAAAAAAACATTTGTATATTAAGGAAAATGTGCTATAATATCAAAGGTTAAAAGACGAGGAAGTGTATATATGAAAATAAGGAATATTGCAATAATTGCGCACGTAGACCATGGTAAGACAACTCTTGTTGATCAATTATTACAACAATCAGGAACATTTAGAGATAATGAAGAAGTTAACGAGAGAGCTATGGATTCAAATGATATTGAAAGAGAAAGAGGAATAACAATACTTGCAAAGCCAACAGCTATCAAATATAAAGATTATAAAATAAATATTTTAGATACACCAGGACATGCTGATTTTGGTGGTGAAGTAGAAAGAATTATGCATATGGTTGATGGAGTACTTTTAGTTGTTGATGCATACGAAGGAGTTATGCCTCAAACTAAGTTTGTACTTAAAAAAGCTTTAGAAGCTGGATTAAAACCTATTGTAGTTATAAATAAAATAGATAAGGAAGCAGCAAGACCAAAAGAGGTAATAGATGAAATTTTAGATTTATTTATTGAACTTGAAGCAAATGAAGAACAATTAGAATTTCCAGTAGTATATGCGTCAGCTATAAATGGTACATCTAGTTTGGATGAATCTTTGGATACCCAAAGAAAAACTATGCAACCAATTTTTGATTTAATAATAAATGAAATACCAGAACCTAATATGGATGATAAAAGTCCTCTTCAATTTCAACCAGCCTTACTTGATTACAATGATTATGTAGGAAGAATTGGTATTGGTAGAATTTCAAGAGGTTCTATGAAATTAAATGAGCAAGTATCATGCGTAAGATTAGATGGAACAATTAAAAAGTTCAGAATTCAAAAGATGTATGGTTATTTAGGACTTAAAAGAATCGAAATAAATGAGGCACATGCAGGTGATATAGTTGCAATTGCGGGACTTCCTGATTTAGAGGTTGGAGAAACAGTATGTACAGAGGGAAAAGAAGAAGCATTAAAAAAACTTAGAATAGATGAGCCTACTCTTCAAATGACATTTGGAGTAAATACATCACCATTTGTAGGAAGAGAAGGAAAGTTTGTAACAGCATCCAAAATAGAAGAAAGACTTAGAAAGCAAGCAGAAAGTGATGTTTCACTTAAAGTTGAACCAAATGATTCAGAAAGTTTTATTGTATCAGGTAGAGGAGAACTTCACTTATCAATATTAATTGAAAACATGAGAAGAGAAGGTTATGAATTAGAAGTATCTAAACCAAAAGTTATATTAAAAGAAATAGATGGTAAATTGTGTGAACCATATGAGGATGTTCAAATAGAAGTACCTGAAGAAAATGTAGGACCAGTAATTGAAGCATTAGGTATTAGAGGTGGAACTATGGAAAGTATGACTAATTTACCAGGTATAGTTAGACTTAATTATATAGTACCATCAAGAGGATTAATAGGATTTACTACTGATTTTATGACCATGACTAAAGGCTATGGAATACTTAATCATACTTATAGAGAGTATTTACCAAAAACAGAAGCAGAAGTAGGAGAAAGAAAACTTGGAGTTTTAGTTTCAATGGAAAATGGGAAAACAACTGCCTATGCACTTGGAGCTCTTGAGGATAGAGGAGTTATGTTTGTTGAACCAGGTGTTGAAGTATATGAAGGTATGATAGTTGGTGAGAATAATAGAGATAACGATTTAGCAGTTAATGTAGTAAAAGGAAAAAATCTAACTAATACAAGAAGTGCTGGTAAAGATCACACAGTTGTACTTAAGAAAACTAGAGCATTAACTTTAGAATCAGCTTTAGAATATATTAATTCTGATGAACTAGTTGAGGTAACACCAGAGAATTTTAGAATTAGAAAGAAAATTCTTAATACTGAAGAGAGAAAAAAATATGATGCTAGAAAAAAATAAGAACTTTAAAACTATTTTCACAATTTAAAAAACTTATTTTTCAAAATATTAATATAATTAAAATTTTATTTAGTAAATTGATAATGAACTAGCAATAGTTGACAAATGATATTACTTGTGTTATTATATGACTCGTTAATTTACGAAGGGGGATATATATGGAAATTGAAAGAAGAAACTCAAATTTTATAAGGGATATATTAGTTAAAATAGTACTAATAGTTTTATTTGTATTTTTACTTATGTTTGTATTTCCAATGCCAAATTTAACAACATTCTATGATGCTGTGTTTAACAATAATGTTCAAACAATGAAAGATGCAGCAGAAGATTGGTTTACAACAGAAAGGATGCCAAAGGAAGTTGGAGCTCAAGAGACATTAACTCTTCAAGAAATGCTTGATAAAAAATTAATTTTACCTTTCCTAGATAAAGATGGTAAAGAGTGTGATACAGAAAAATCATATGTAACAGTTAAAAAAGAAGAAAAAGAGTATATATTAAAAGTATATTTATCTTGTAATGGTAAATCTGATTATATTATTGAGCCAATAGGTTGTTATAATTTCTGTCCAGAGGGTAATTGTACAGTTCCTTTAGTTGAAACAAATCCAACAAATGGGCAAGTAACTGTAAAGGTTCCAACTAATAATAAAATAACTAATAATACAACTACTCCAACACCAGGTTCTAAATATAAATTACAATATTTATATAAGAGAACTTTAAAAAGTGGAACTTGGGTAGAAGGTAGCTGGCAAACTAGTAAAGAAAAAGAATCAAGTACAGTAAAATTAGTTGATACAAGAACTCAGTATACTGGTCAAAAGAAGGTATCTAAAGGGACAACTTTATATAAACATATAAAATATTCTTATAAAAATAACTGGACTCATGATACTGATTGGACTGATGAAGTAAAAACTATAAGTGATAATTTAAAATTATATGCTAAAAGAACTTTATATACAGGAAGAAAGAAAACTGAAACAGAAGAAATTAAATATAAACATGTAAAATATGCATATAAAGATAATTGGGAGACTCTTGGATGGTCTACAACTAAAAGAAAAACATCAGACACAGTAAAATTAGTAGATACGAGATATACTGTTAGAAAAACACAAAACAATACTACAGGAACATGGAGTTCATGGCAAAAAGATTATACATGGAGAAGTTCAAGACCAGCAAATACATCATCTAAACAATGGGGTGATGCTTGGGATACTAGTTCATCATCTTCATGGAATGTAGTAGGAGATATTACATCTAGATCTACATTACCATCAATTAGTGGTGATACTAAATATGAATTCTTATACTCAAAAGAAGAAGCTTGTTATTCAGATTGTGGCGGAAAGTCAAAAGTAAAAATTTATTATTATCGTAAATATAAAAAATCTACAACATATTCTTACCGTTATCAATATAGAACATATTCTACAAAAACAAGCACTTCAACAGATGAAAAGGTTGTATCTAATCCATCAAGTTATACTTCAAAAGGATATAAAATTGTTAAGACAGAATATAAATATAAAATAAATAATAGAGAAAAATATTTAGCAGATACTAAGTGGACTACTTCATCTACACCACCAAGTGGATATGAGTATACAAAAGAAAAGACAAAATCAATAATTATAAAATATGTTAATTTAGGAAAATGGGTTAGTAATACAAGCAAGCTAGGAGAATATACAGAAGATGTAGCTACTAGAGTGCAGTATAAATATAGATATAATAATCCAGAAAAATATATATCTGATACCGTTTGGACAACATCACAAACTTCACCTTCAGGATATACTTATACTGGTGAAAAGAAGACAAATACAAAAACTTCTTATGCAGATTTAGGAAAATGGGTTAACAGTAAATCTGAACTTTCAGAATATACTTATAATATTGAAAAACGTACACAATATAAATATAAATATTATAATAGTAAGACAAAAACTGAAAGTAAGTGGTTTGATAAAGATCCAGGTGGAGATTGGGTATATGCAAATCAAACAAGAAAAATTAAGATAGACTAGTTTTGGTTTATCTTTTTTTAGTGGTATAATTATTTTATAAAGAGAAAAAAATTATGGAGGTATAATATGATTATCAGTGTTTTAGTTGAAATAAAATTTAAACAAAAAGAGAAAACGTTTGATTATATAGTACCATCTGTAATGATAGATAAAATTGAAATAGGTAAGAGAGTATTAGTTCCTTTTGGAAAACAAAAATTGGAAGGATTTATTATAGAAATAAAAGAAAAAAGTGATTATGAACTAAGGGAAATAATATCTATTATAGATGAAGAACCTATTTTAAATAAAGAACTTTTAAATCTTGGAAAAATGATTGCTAAAGAAAATTTATGTAATTTAATTTCTGTATATCAATCTATGCTTCCTAAAGCATATAAAGCTTCTATTAAAACAAATATCAAACCAAAGGTAGTAACTTTTATATCATTAACTGATAAAACTTTATCAAAAAATTATTTAAGTAAAACAAAAAGTGTTAAACAAAAAGAGTTAATTACTGATTTACTTAATAAAAATAAAGAATTAAAAAATAAATATGAATCATATGTAGTAAGATCTTTATTGTCAAAAAATATTATAAAAGAAGAAAAAGAGGAAGTATATAGAATATATGATAAAAATGAATGTGAAGAATTAAGAAAACTTAATCCTTATCAAACTGAAGCATTAAATAAAATAAAAAATAGTGAAAAAGACGTTATTTTATTAAATGGAATAACTGGATCAGGTAAAACTGAAATATACATGCATTTAATTAATGAAGTTATACAAAATAATAAACAAGCAATTTTACTAGTACCAGAAATAAGTTTAACACCTCAAATTATAAGTAGATTTAAAAATCATTTTTCAAACAAAATTGCAATTTTACATAGTGGTTTATCTAATGCAGAGAGATATGACGAATATAGAAAAATATTAAAAGGAGAAGTATCAATTGTAATAGGTGCTAGAAGTGCAGTATTCGCACCTTTTAAAAATATTGGAATAATAATAATCGATGAAGAGCATTCAACAACATATAAACAAGATCATAATCCAAAGTATAATGCAATTGATGTTGCAATTAAAAGATGTAAATATCATAATGCAAAAGTAATACTTGGAAGTGCAACCCCTAGCATAGAATCTTATGCAAGAAGTAAAAAAGGTTATTATGAACTTGTAGAACTTGGAAAAAGGGCGAATGAAGCTAAACTTCCAAAAGTGAAAATTATTGACATGAAGGAAGAAATAAAATGCGGAAATAGTATTTTTTCAAGAGAATTATTAGAAAATATAAATGATAGATTAGAAAAAAAAGAACAAATAATGTTACTTTTAAATAAAAGAGGGTATTCTAGCTATCTAATGTGTAGTAATTGTGGTGAGGTATTAAAATGTCCAAATTGTGATATTACACTAACTTATCATAAAACAAGTGGTATGAATAGATGTCATTATTGTGGTTATGCCCAAAATAAAGTAGATAAATGTCCATTTTGTAAACAAGGGGAACTTAAAAGTTTTGGAATAGGAACTGAGAGAGTAGAAGAAGAAATAAAAAAGATATTTCCAAATTCTAGAATACTTAGAATGGATATAGATACTACTAGTAAAAAAGGTTCACATGAAAAAATAATAAATCTATTTATGAGTCATAAAGCTGATATACTTATTGGTACACAAATGATATCAAAAGGTCTTGATTTTCCACTTGTTACATTAGTTGGAGTAATAAATGCAGATACAATACTTAATTTACCTGATTTTAGATCAGCAGAAAAGACATTTCAATTAATTAGTCAAACATCAGGGAGGGCAGGAAGATCAAATTTGGAAGGAAAGGTAATAATTCAAACCTTTAATCCTGATAATTATAGTATAAATTATGCTAAAAATCATGATTATATTGGATTTTATAATGAAGAAATAAAAATAAGAAAAAATTTAAAATATCCACCATACTTTTTTATAGCACTACTTAAAATAAGTGGCAAAGAATTTAATATTTCACTTAATGAATCAAAAAAAATAAGTGATTATGCAAAAAAAAATAAATCAGAAGATATGATAGTACTTGGACCATCAGTTTCAAATGTATCTAGAATAAATAATATTTATTATTTTCAAATAATTATTAAGTTTAGAAATAAAGAAAAAATCCAAGAATTATTAAATAATCTAATAATAATTACAGAAAATAATTCAAAAATAAACTTAGATATAGATATTAATCCAATTAGTTTATAAAAGATAGAGACTATAAGAACTAAATTAGTTCTTTTTTAGTCTAAAATACGTAAAAATCTATATAATATAAGGTGAAAGCCATTTACTTTAAAAAAATCATATGTTATAATAGCTTTGGCTTTTAAAAAACACAAATATTGATTTACAAACCTAGTGCCATATGGTGGGGAGTAAAAAAGAGATATTTGGAAGAAAAAACAAAAGGAGGAATATAAGATATGTCAGTAGTTTCAATGGGATATTTATTAGAAGCTGGTGTTCACTTTGGACATCAAACAAAAAGATGGAATCCAAAAATGAAGGAATACATCTTTACAGCTAGAGAGGGAATCTATATTATAGATTTACAAAAAACAGTAAAAAAGATAGAGGAAGCATATAATGCATTAAAGGAAATAGCATCAAATGGTGGAAAGGTTATTTTTGTTGGTACAAAAAAACAAGCACAAGATGCTTCAAAAGAAGAAGCAATAAGATCAGATAGTTACTATGTTACCGAAAGATGGCTTGGAGGAACTTTAACTAATTTTAGAACAATTAGAAGAAGAATTAATTATCTAGATCAAGTTGAAAAAATGGAAGCAAATGGTACATTTGATTTACTTCCAAAAAAAGAAGTAATTAAAATAAAAAAGGAATATGATAAATTAAATTCTTATTTTTGCGGTATTAGAAATATGAAAAAAATACCAGATGCAATGATTATTGTAGATCCAAAAAAGGAATATATTGCAATAAAAGAAGCAAGAAAACTTGGTATACCAGTATTTGGTATCGTTGATACTAATTGTGATCCAGATTTAGTTGATTATGTAATACCTGCTAATGATGATGCAGTTAGAGCTGTTAAGATAATATTAGGTGTTCTTGCAAATGCAATAAATGAGAATACAGATAGAGAAATGATGGATTTCTTAACTGATGAAGATAAAGTAAAAAGTACTTCTAAAGAAGAAAAAACTGAAACAAAGAAGGAAGTTAAAAAAGAAGAAAAAACAGATGAAAAACCTAAAACTACAAAAAAAGTAAAAGAAGAAAAGAAAGAAGTTAAGAAAGAAACAAAAAAAGAAAAAGTAGAAACAACTTCAAATGAAAAAGAAGATCTTTCTAAAAAGACAGTTGTAGAACTTAAAGAATTAGCAAAGAAAAAAGGTATTGAAGGTTATAGTAAACTTAAGAAAAGTGAACTTATAGAAGTTTTAAATAAATAATATTGTAAGGAGGAATAAAAATGGATACAAATTTAATTAAAGAGCTAAGAGATATGTCATCAGCAGGACTTATGGATTGCAAAAAAGCACTAGAAGCAACTAATGGTGATCTTGAAAAAGCTATGGATTATTTAAGAGAAAAAGGTATTAGTAAAGCAGCAAAAAAAGCTAATAGAATAGCAGCTGAAGGATTATCAACAATAGCAATAAAAGGTAATTTTGCATCTATAGTAGAAGTAAATTGTGAAACAGATTTTGTTGCAAAGAATGAAAAATTTGTTAATTTAGTTAACATGATAGCTGATTTAGTTGCAGAAAATGATATAAATACAATGGAAGATGCAATGAATTTAAAAACAAGTGAAGGAACTTTAAATGATACTATTGTTAGTTTAACTGCAACTATTGGTGAAAAAATAAGTTTTAGAAGATTTAATCGTATAACAAAAAATGATTCTCAAACATTTGGAAAATATATTCATATGGGTGGAAAAATTTCATCTTTAGTTTTAATAAATGGAAAAGAAGAAGATGTAGCAAGAGATGTAGCAATGCATTCTGCTGCTATGAATCCATTATATGTTAGAAGAGAAGAAGTTCCATCATCTGAAATAGAAAAAGAAACAGCTATTTTAAAAGAACAAGCAATTAATGAAGGAAAACCAGCTGATATAGCAGATAAAATGGTTAAGGGAAGAATAAATAAATTCTACAAAGAAATATGTTTAGAAGAACAAGAATTTGTAAAAAATTCAGACCAAACTGTAGGAGAGTTCGTTAAATCAAAAAATTGTTCAATTGAATCTATGATTAGATATGCTGTTGGTGAAGGTATAGAGAAAAAAGAAGAAAACTTTAGAGACGAAGTTATGAGTCAAATTAAATAACATGTAAAGTTACTGTATAGGTAACTTTTTTTTATTAGAAATTAAATTATACATGATATAATAAAAATGAAAATGGGAAGTGTTATAATGAAAAAATATTTAAAATATATAATATTGTTAATAGTAATACTTATTGTTATTTTTTTAGTGATATTTTTAATTAAAGATGATGGATCTAGACAGTTTTCAAAAAAATATAGTAATGTTCCAAAAGATAATGTATTTAAAAAAATTAGTGCAGAAGATGCAGTTAAATTAGTAAAAAATAAAACAGGAATATTGTATTTGGGTTATCCTGATTGTCCTTGGTGTAAACAATTAGTTCCTCTTTTAAATAAATCTGCAAAGGCAAGTGGAGTAGATAGTATTTATTATATAGAAGATTTTTATAAAATGAGGCCAGATAAAAATGATAATCCTATTAATAAAGAAGAATATAAACAATTAGTTGATTTAATAGGATCAGATATTGTTAAAGATAATATAATAAGAGTACCACTTGTATTATTTATAAATAAAGGAAATATTGTTTCATATCATAGTGGAACATATGAAGGTCATGTATTAAAAGAAAAAATAGATAAAGATGGTAATAAAAAAATGTATTTAGAAGATTTAACGAAGAGCCAAGAAAATGATATAATAAATGTACTAAATAGCAAAATGGAAAAAGTATATCCAAATAAATGTGATTCAGGCTGTTAATATAAATAAATATATTGAATAATAATATTATATATAGTAAAATTAACTAGAGAGGAAGATGAAAATGGAAAAAGATGAAATTTTATTAGAAACAGAAAGTAAAATGGAAAAAGCATTAGAAAATTTAGATAATAGGTTAAGAAATATTAGGGCAGGAAGAGCAAACCCTTCAATGCTTGATAGTGTTAAAGTAGATTATTATGGTTCTTTAACACCACTTAATCAACTCGCAACTATTTCTGTTCCAGAAGCAAGAAAACTTCAAATTAAGGCCTTTGATAAAACATATTTAAGTGAAATAGAGAAAGCTATTTATGAAGCAAATTTAGGTCTTACACCAAATAATACAGGAGATTTAATATTTATATCAATTCCAGAACTTACAGAGGAAAGAAGAAAAGAATTTGTTAAGCAAGCAAAAACAATCGCGGAAGAAGCAAAGATAAACCTTAGAAATATAAGACAAGAATCAAATAATGCGATAAAAAAATTAGAAATTAATGAAGATGAGGAAAAAAGTAGTATAAATAAAGTTCAAGAACTAATTAATTGTTTTAATAAAAAAGTTGATGAAAGGTTAGAGGAAAAAGAAAAGGAATTAATGACAATATAATATATTCCTATAGTAATATTATGAATAAAAATAAAATATTTAAGATTATAATAATAGTTCTTATAATTATAATAGTATTGTTTTTAATGTTTAAAATTTTTGTAAGACAAAAGTTTAAATCTTATGTAAATAATACTGTTGAATATATTAATAAGATTAATTATGACTCTTACATTTATTTAGATGCTAAAAGTAATGATGAAAATTTAAAAATAGTATATAACATGAAAAAATCTAATGGTGTAACATATATAAATTATGAACAATATAAAAATAATAAGATGTTAAGCAATATAGAGAAATATTATGTTATAAAAGATAAAGAAATTATAGATTACACAAATGAAGGAAATAATTATAAAGAAAGAAAAGTAAAAAAAATAGATAAAATCTTTAATATTGATTATTCTAAGTTAAAGAAAAATATATATTATGTTAAGTACATGGGTGAAAAAATCATAAATGACAAAAAACATTATGAATATTTAATTAAGATGGATGCATATTCAGCATATAATTTAATATATGATAAGAATATTTTAAGTAAGAAGGATATTGATAAGAAAATAGATGTTAAAGTTTATATAGATATTGATACAAAAATTATAGGTATGGTTGAATACAATATTGATAATATAAATAATATGGATAATGATAAATATAAGTTAAAATATAACATGCAAATAATTAATAAAAATATTAATAATAATAATCTTATCGATTTACCTTTTGAAAAATAAAAATAAAAAAGTGCACTTTATAGGCACTTTTTTTATTTTTTATCATAAATTAAACTAGAGGAGTGATAAAATGTCTAATTACAAAGAAATTGTAACAAAAGCTATAATTGGTAAAGGTAAAAAATATTTTAAGAATAAATATTCGGTAACAAGTGAAACAAAACCAACAACTATACTTGGTTGTTGGATTATAAATCATAAATTTAGGGGATATGTTCAAGGCGATGATGTTGTTGTTGACGGGTCATTTGATATAAATCTATGGTATTCATATGATAATGATACAAAAACTAATGTTATAAATAAAACTATAAAATATAATGAAATAATAAATGTAAGAACAAAACTAGATGTTGATTTTAATGATTCAGAGATAATTGTTAGAGCTTTAAAACAACCAGCTTGTGGAAATGTACAAATAAATGATAATACAATAGATTTTGATATAGAAAAAGAACTTGGAATAGAAGTAGTTGGAGATACAAAGGTTAAAATAATGGTTGAAGATGATGAAGATAGTTGGGAAGTATTTGAGGATACTGCAACAGATGAAACAATGAATGAAATAGAAGAAGAGGTTAATGAAGAATTTTTACAATAGTGTCAACAAAAACAGTTGACACTATTATTTTTTTATAGTATTATATAAGTACAAATGAAGAAGGAGGTATAAATTATGGCTGTTAAAATAAGATTAAAAAGAATGGGAGCAAAGAAAAGACCTTTTTATAGAGTAGTAGCAGCAGATTCTAGAAGCCCAAGAGATGGAAAAGTAATAAATAGTCTAGGATATTATAATCCATTAAATGATGAAATAAAAATTGATGAGGAAAAAACTTTAAAATGTTTAAGAGAAGGTGCAATACCAACTGATACTGCAAGAAATATTTTATCAAAAGTAGGGATAATGACTAAATTTCATGAAGAAAAAAGAGGTAAGTAATAATGTCTTTAATTGAATTAACAGAAATGATTGTAAAATCAATTGTTAGTGATCCTGATTCAATATCAGTAAAACAATTTGAAGGGGAAGAAGATTCTATAATTATAGAAGTAGTAGTACCAGAAAATGAAATTGGTTCAGTTATTGGAAAAGAAGGAAAAAATGCAAATGCTATTAGAACAGTAGTTCAAGCAAGTTCATATTTAAAAGATAATAAAAAAGTTAAAATTAATATAAGTTCTTTTTAAGAACTTATATTTTTATTTAAAAATTTGACAAAACTATATGTTTTATATATAATAAATAGCATTTGAAGAAGGGGATATTATGAAAAAATATATAAAATATTTAGGTTGGATACCTTTTTGTGTATCAATAGGAGCTCTAATTTTATATTTAAAATATACAATAATGTTTAAACTAGATTCAAATTTAGTTATGACAGATCAAGTAAAAGAGACTCTTAATCAATATTTAATTGTTTTATTCATATCTTTATTTATAGGTCTTGGTATTGTTTTATTTAAAAAGATTTTACTTTTAGTTCATTCATCAAATTATAATGAAAATATGCCTAACCAGAAACCAAATTATGCATCAGTTCATTATGAAAATGAAAATATTGATGATAAATTTAAATCAACAATAAAAAATAATGAAATGATATATAATAAAGTAGAATCAAATTTTATAAAAGATATAAAAAATAATAGAGTTATAAAAGTTAGATTATCAGAACCTATTATTGGAAATACAATTAAAGCAAAGGTAATTGATACAGATGAAGATATAGAAATTCTTTTATTAGATGATGATATTGATTATATGAATAATATAAATAAATCAAATAATATGAATAATTTAGATGAATATATAAAGTGCCCAAAATGTGGAAATAAACTAGATAAAGACGCTATAATATGTACAAATTGTGGTATTCTTATAAATAAGGATATATTATTTGAAATATCAGGAAATAAACAAAATGAAGTTAAATATGATAACAATATAGTTGTTACAAATATTCCTAAACAAAATAAATATGTTTCATTTTTATTTAATTTTATAATAATATTATTATGTATATTTTTAATATTTCTAATAGGTAATAAAATAATTAATCAAAGTGGAGAAAATTATAGTAGAGCAAATATTACTCAAAAATAAAAATATCTTAATCAGATATTTTTTTCTTGTTACTTTGTTTCTTTTTCTTTGTAGTTTTCTTTTTTTCCATACGTATTAATATAAAAGGTGTTAATGTTTTTGATTGACCAGCAGGATTATCCTTTATAATCTTTTTTAATGTTTCTTCAGATAATGATATATTATTTGATTTACCAAGTATTTCAACATCCAAATCATTAGCATCAACTATCATACACTTTACACCAGTTTTATCGAATATCTCATTACAAACACCTGTTGGATTTTCAGGAATTCTTATTCCAAAGTCCTCATAATCAGAAAATATATGCCCATAAAATCCATCAAGTCCACTGACTTCTTGTCCAACTATCTTATAAAAAATACCTTTCTTTTTGAATAACTTTCCAACAGCACTACAGATAGCAGCCCAAATTACTTTTAATTTTCCACACATATTTATAGCAAATTGCATTTTATATATATTACTAACTCCAACACCTGCATCAGTTTTCATTGCAAATTTAGATAGAAATTTAGCTAAAAAACCAACTTTTAAATCTTTTTTATAAACGATTCTTTTTTGACATAAACTTATTACTTTTTCACTAATTGATAATATATCATCTTTTTCATATATATCTTTAACATACTTTTCAATTAAATCAATATAACTTTCTCCTATTTGAACATAATGCGTTTTAATCGCATGTCTTAGATAAGTATTATTATTTACTTTTATTTCTACCTTTTTATTTTCAATTGCCTCAAATTTCATAAAAAACCTTCTTTCGTCATTATATATAAACTATAATATAACTTGCAAAAATTGTCAATTAACCTCTAATTATAGTATTAACGACCATTTTATTTTTATAATATCTAGATATAAATAAAATAAAATGATATAATATAAATAGGTGATTTTATGAAATATTCAACAAAAAGAATGCTAAAAAAAATTAAAGATATTAACCACAGCAAAATGAATAAAATAGTAGATATAATATCAAAAGAAAATAATAAATCCAAACTATATATTAAATTCGATATTATAAGGAATTTTATAAAAAGAGGAATTGGTTATACAGACTATTTTAGAGGTAATTATATAAATCTTACAAACAAAGAAAAAGATACATTTGTAACTGCTAAATCATTTTATAAAATAATTCATTATCTAAATGATTATAATTATATTTGTATATTTCATGATAAACTTATTTTTAATAAATGTTTTTCTGAATACATAAAGAGAGATTATATTAATTTAAAAAAAGCAAGCAAAGACGATTTTATTAAATTTATAGATAAACATAAAACTGTGTTTGCCAAAGACCCAGTTGGAGAATGTGGACATGGAATTGAAAAAATAATAGTAAGTGATATTAAGAATAAAGATAAATTATATAATAATTTAATAAAAAATAAACAATTTTTAGTTGAGGAAGAAATAATTCAAAGCAAGGAATTAAATGAGATTAATCCAAATGTAGTTAATTCTTTTAGGATAGTAACTTTAGTAAAAGATGGGAAAGCATATATAGTAAATAATTCCCTTAGAGTTAATCAAGATGATGCAAATGTTATTGGTTGTACAAATGATATATATTTCAGTTTTAATGAAGAAGGATTTATAGATAGTAATGTAATAGATGATTATGGAAATATATACGAAAGTCATCCTCTTACAGGGAAAAAATTTAGTGATGTAAGAGTAAAAGAAATAAAGGAAGCATTTGATATGTGCAAAAAAGCAGCTCTTGAAGTACCTAATGTTAGGTATGTTGGATGGGATGTTGCATTTTCAAATAGGGGACCTCTTATAGTAGAAGGAAATGAATATCCTGGTTATGGAATATTTCAATTTTATAAACTTAAAAATAAGACAACAGGTCATTTAAAAGAAATACAAGATATAATAGGAGAAGATGAAATAAAAAATATGAAATTATAATTCATATTTTTTAAATTAATGGATTTTCAACGTCAGATGGAGTAAGTGATTGTTCTTTTCTATTAAGATATGAAACATATAATATTATAACCGCACCAACAAGAGTTAATACGTTTGTAGATAATAATAATCCACTTTTATATTTACCTTTTGTTTTACTTTGTTCTCCTTCATAATTTTTATATCCTACATATAGAGATATTAAAACCGCAACTAATATAACAATTCTATTATAAAGTGATAAATCTAATACCTGTTTATTAGTAAAATATCTTTTTCCTTTAATTAAATCTCCTCTTTCATCAAATGTAATACCAAGAGATACCAAAGATGCTAAAATAAAAACAACAGACGAAATAAGATTAAGGTTTAATAATAATACATTTTCTTCTTTACTGTGATCACTCATACTAAATTATATTCTAAAATTTTTAATAAATAATACACAGTTGTATTTTTTATTTACTTGTAGTAAAATATAATAAGTTAAGGAAGTGTTAATATGGGCAGAGCATATGAAGTTAGAAAAGCATCTATACAAAAAACAGGCGCAGCTAAAGCAAAACTTTATTCAAATTTTGCAAAAGAAATATATTTGGTAGCTAAAAATGGAGGAACTAATTTAGATGCTAATCAAAATTTAAAAAGATTAGTTGAAAAAGCTAAAAAAAGTCAGGTACCAAGTGAAATTATAAATAGAGCAATAGATAAAGTAAATAGTGGCTGTGATGAGAGTTATACATCATGTAGATATGAAGGCTTTGGACCAGGTGCTTCAACTATAATAATTGATTGTTTAACAGATAATGTTAATAGAACTGTAAGTCTTGTTAGAACAGCATTTACAAAATGCAAATGTAAATTAGGTTCAATAAATTCAGTATCACATTCATATGAAAATTTAGCTGTTGTAGGATTTAAAGGAATAAGTGAAGAAGATGCATTAGATGCTGTAATGATGGATGATATAAATATAAATGATATAGAAACAGAAGATGATTTAGTTGTTATTTATGGTGATCCAAAAGATTTACATAAAATCAAAAATGCGATTCAAAACGTAAAAAAAGATATAGATTTTGAACTAGATGAAATAAGTATGCTTCCACTTGAAAAAATAAAACTTGAAAAAGAAGACCTAGAAGTATTTAATAAATTATTAAATATGTTAGAAGATATAGAAGATGTACAAAATGTTTATCACAATGTGGAACTTTAAAAAAATGAGAAAATATCATTTTTTTTGTGGTATAATTTATTTGTAGTTTTTTTATGATTAAAGACTTTATTAAAAAAATATATATAGTTAAAGTAATATTGTAGGTGATATAGATGGATTTGAAAGAAGAAATAATTAAGTTAAATTTAGATAGCAGTATTAGAGATATTTTAATTGCTAATAATATATTAGTTATTTACGATTTATGGATATTAGATAGAAGTAAATTAAAAAAACTTGGGTTAAAAGATTCCCAAATAAATAATATAATAATAAAATTAGAACTTAATGGAATTGGATTAAATAAAAAAGTTTATAAAAGTAGTATTAGGTAAAACAAAATTAATTTTAATTTATTAAATATATAATTTTATTACTAAAATTATATATTTTTTATATGTCTTTAGGAGAAAAATTAAATCTTTAGCAAATATTTTAAAGTAGGAGGGAATATATGCTGAAGATTATTAATTTGAAAAAAGAATATAAAATTAATAAAACAAGTAGAGAAAAAATATTTGATGATTTAAATTTAGAGCTTGATTATGGTGAATTTGTTTGTATACTTGGAGAATCTGGATGTGGGAAATCAACCTTAATGAATTTAATTGGGGGTCTTGATTTAGATTATAAAGGATTAATTACTATAGATGGTAAGAATTTAAAAAATATTAATCTTGATGATTATAGAAGAAACGATATAGGATTTGTATTTCAAAATTATAATTTAATACCTAATATAACAGTTTTTGAAAATATTTTATTAGTACTTGATATGATGAAGGGTAGTAAAATAAAGAAAAGAATTAAAGTTAAAAAAATGTTAAATAAACTTGGATTAACAGAAGTTTCAAATAAAAGACCAAATGAATTATCAGGTGGACAAAAACAAAGAGTAGCAATAGCAAGGGCTCTTATAAGAGAGCCTAAAATAATTTTATGTGATGAACCAACAGGAGCACTTGATTACGATAATTCAAAAATGATACTTGAAATATTATCTGATATTGCAAAACAAGGTAGACTCGTAATAGTTGTAACTCATTCAAAAAAAGTAATAGATTATTCAACTAAAATAATTGAGTTTACAAAGAGAAATGAATATGTAGAAGAGAAGATAAGAGATCCATATAAGGGAGATATATTTTGTTTTAATAAATCAAAAAAATTAGGCTTATTTTCATGTTTTAATATTTCATTAAATAATATATTTAAAAATTTAAAAAGAAATTTTCTAATCTCAATTGGTTCATCAATAGGAATAATAGGAATTATATTAACTATGTCTCTTGGTAGTGGAGTTAAAAAATATGTTAAAAATGAAATAAATACTAATATGGATCCTCTTACATTTGATGTTAAAAAGAAAAATATTAATGAGTTATATGATAGTTATTACTATTCAAATGATGATATAAACAGTATAAAGAAAATTAATGGAGTAAAAAAAATAAATAAGAGTATAATAATATCATCTAATTCATTAATAACCTATAATGAAGAAAAATATGATTTAGTTAGTTTATCAAGTATAAATAATATTAGTGAAATTAAACTTAAAAATGGAACAATAGATAAAAATGGGATTTTTATAAGTGAGTATTTAGCAGATAAAATATCAAAAAATTTACCATCAAAAAATTTAATAGGAAATGATATATCACTTTATATAGTAGATAATTCCAAAAAAGAACCCTTCATAATAAATGTGAATCTAAAAATAGCGGGTATTATAAAAAAGAGTAATATTGATTTAATTGAAAATTCTTCATACGCATATATTTCATACGATAAATTAAAAGATATATACTTATTAAATGGAAAAAGTTTATATCCAAATAATTTAAGTATTAAGATTAATAAAAAAGATGATATAGATAAAGTAAAAAAAGAATTTTTAAACATGGACTTTGAAATAGTAAGTAAAACTAAATTTGAAAAAGAAATATATAATTATTTAGATATTATAACTATTATATTATCATTGTTTTGTTCTATATCTTTAATTGTATCAATAATAATGATAACAATTGTTATGTATATAAATGTTATTGAAAGAACAAAGGAAATAGGAATATTAAGATCAATTGGACTTAGAAAAAAAGATATTAGAAGAATATTTACATTAGAAGCATTTATTATTGGTATATTTATAGGACTTTTCTCTTCTGTATTATCAATAAATATAGGAAGTGTATTTGATGATATACTAAATAATATGTTTAAAATAAAAATAATAAGTATTGATATAGAATATATATTATTTGGAATTTTTATAAGTATAATAGTCGTAGTATTAGCAACTATAAGTCCATCTAAAAAAGCATCTAAAATTGATCCTATTAAGGCACTTAGATACGAATTATAAAATATTTACATCTAATTTTAATAAATTAGATGTTTTATATTATAATGTCATGTTATAATATAAAAGGTGAACGAAATGAAAAAAGTTGGGTTAATAACAACAATTGTATTTATCATTGATAGAATAATTAAAATATTTATAAGTAATAATTTTAAATTAAATTATAATTATGAGATTATAGATAACTTTTTTTTTATAACACATTGCCATAATAAAGGCGCAGCATTTAGTATATTAAATAATAATGTATTATTATTAATAGCAATAACCATAATAGTATTATTTTTTATATTAAAATTTATTAAATCAAAGCAAATGAATAAAATACAATCTATTTCTTATGGAATATTGTTAGGAGGGATTATTTCCAATCTTATAGATAGAATATTTTATGGATACGTTATAGATTATTTAGATTTTATAATATTTAAAATAGATTTTGCTATATTTAATTTTGCGGATGTGTGTATAATATTAGGAGCAATATTAATTATAATGTTTGATAAGGGTGAAAAAAATGAAAATAGAAATTAAAGTAGATAATATTGATGGTTTAGTTAGAATAGATAAATATTTATCTGAAGTTGATAATATTAGTTATACAAGATCAAAAGTTCAAAAACTAATAGACCATAATTTAATATTAGTAAATAATAAAATAGTAAAAAATAGCTATAAAGTAAAAAATGATGATATAATTGAAATACATCCTTTACAAGAAGAAGAAAAAATAATTCCTTGTAAAATGGATATAGATATAGTATATGAAGATGATGATGTTATGGTTGTTAATAAAAAAAGTGGAGTAGTTGTTCATCCTGCACCTGGGAATTATGATAAAACCCTTGTTAATGGTCTTTTACATTATGGTAAAAGTCTAAGTAATGTAAATGGTAAATTTAGACCAGGAATAGTACATCGTATAGATAAAGATACTAGTGGACTTCTTTTAATAGCAAAAAATGATAAAGCTCATGTTGATCTTTCTTTACAACTTAAAAATAAAACTATAACAA
Organism: uncultured Bacilli bacterium; assembly: GCA_947598325.1. Taxonomy (GTDB): domain Bacteria; phylum Bacillota_I; class Bacilli_A; order RF39; family UBA660; genus CAG-433. The sequence goes on along the minus strand of CANQFD010000007.1, from coordinate 45,988 downwards.
GAAAATATATAGCACTAGTTGAAGGTGTAATAAACCATGATACAGGTACTATTGATGCTCCTATAGGAAGAGATTTAAATGATAGAAAAAAAATGGCTGTAACTAGTAGTAACTCTAAAAATGCTATTACACATTTTAGAGTAATTGATAGATATAAAAACGCTACTTTAGTTGAATGTAAACTAGAAACTGGAAGGACACATCAAATTAGAGTTCATATGAAATATATAGGGCATCCAGTTGTAAATGATCCAATATATGGAAAGCAAAAAATAAATGATTTTGGACAAATGCTTCATGCAAAGACAATTGGATTTGTTCATCCAACAACAAAAGAGTATTTAGAATTTGATAGTGATTTGCCTAAAGAATTTAATTCCATTCTTGAAAAATATAAAAATGTTTAAAGAGGTGATAAAGTGAAAAGTGCAGTAAATGAAAAAGATTTACTTGTTATGAAACTAATACATTATTTTATGATGAATGAAAATTATATACCATTAATAATACATGGAATAGATGATGAAATATGGTTAGAAAATAAAAATCAAAATTATAATATAATAAGATTAGTATCGAAGCATATTCATAACGAAGAACAGTTTAAATACGATTTTCTAAAAACTAAAAATATTGTTAAGCAAATAAAAAGAAAAACATTTTCATTTTCAATGAATGTACTTTCTATATATGTAGATGTAGAAAATAAAAATGATATAAAATATAGCGATGATAAAAAATTTGTTAATATTGTTTTAGAAAACCAAAATGATTTGTATAATAATGATATAATAAATAATGTATTTAAAGATATAGAAAATAAAATAATATTAGGAGAAGATGATTTTGAACTCATTAGTAAGATAACTAATGATATTAGTAAAAAAAATATAGAAGAAGCGGAGAAGAGAGAAAAGATGATTAAACAAAGAAAACCAATATTAACTTATTTGTTAATAATAGCAAATGTATTTATATTTATACTTATGTATATTTATGGAAGGGGTAGTGAAGATACTGAAACACTAATAAATTTTGGTGCGGTGTATACACCATTTATAAAAAATGGAGAATATTATAGATTAATTGCATCAGCATTCTTGCATATTGGATTTTTACATTTATTGTTTAACATGTATGCACTTATTATAGTAGGAACCCAAATTGAATATTTATATGGAAGATTTAAATACGGTTTTATCTATATATTTAGTGCAATAATGGGTTCATTATTTACAGTAGCTTTATCACCAGATAATACTGTTGCTGCAGGGGCATCTGGCGCTATATTTGGATTACTTGGAGCAATGCTTTATTTTGGATATAATTATAGAGGATATATAGGAAATTCAATAATAAATCAAGTTATACCAGTAGTTTTATTAAATATATTAATAGGTTTCTCAACACCAGGAATAGGAAATGCTGCACATATCGGTGGACTAATTGGAGGATATATAATTTCTATGGCATTTGGAATAGATGAACAAGATCAAGATAATAAAAAAGTAAGTGGTATAATACTAACTATAATATTAACTATATTTATGATTTATATTGGTTTTATAAAATAAAAAATCCTAATCATTTAGGATTTTTTCTGTATTTTTAAAATTAACTTTTGCAATTTCATTCAATATATCTTTTCCATATTTTTTTACAATCTTTTTACCAAATTCATCAACTATATTACTAGCTCCTTTTGGAACAAATGCACCTAATTTATCTTCCATTGCTTTTATTTCATTTAAGAATAAATATCTACTAATGATAGAAGCACATGCAACTGATAGGCACTTATCTTCTGCTTTTGTAGTAAATACTATTTTTCTAAAAACATTATCTTCATCTTTTAAATAATTATAATAATTTCTTTTAGGAGTAAACTGATCTACTACAACCATATCATATGAATAATTATCTTTTTTCATAAGACTTAATAAAACTTTATTATGTAAAATAGCCTTTATTTTGTTCATATTATAACCGTTATTTTGCATTTTATTATAATCTATACATTTTAATATATATGAATAATGAGGAATTCTTTTAATTATTTCAGGTGCTATTTTGATTATTTTTTCATCTGTTAATTTCTTTGAATCACGAACACCTAAATCTTCCAAAAAAGAAATATCATTTTTATTTACATAAGCTGCTGTTACAACTAGTGGTCCAAAATAATCTCCTGTACCAACTTCATCAGACCCAAATGAATTAATAAAATAATAATCAGTTTTATCATCATTATCCTTTTTCTTTTTATCTTTCTCTTTTTCAACTACACTTTTTCCCGTTAATAAAACTTCAGTTTCCTTCCAAAAATTAGCATCAATATCTGCAGATATACCTTGAAATACTACTTTACCTGATTCATATAAAGTAATTATAGTATCAGCTTCTTTAGCTTGGAATATAGCATAATTAGGAGTTTTTTCTCTTCTTAAATATTTATAGTGTTCAATCATTTTTTCTTTCGTTTTATCACTTACAGAGAAAGATATTGTCATATATGGTCACCTCTTAATAATATTTTAACATAATATCTTTATTTTTTGAAAAAAATATAATATAATATTTATATACTAGGAGGCTATTTTTATGAATTTTAATATTTTAGATATAATTATTATTTTTATTTTACTTTCAGGAATAATAATAGGTATGAAAAGGGGAGTTATAAAACAAGGAGTTATGACAATAGGTATGTTAATTGTTATAATTTTATCATTTATACTTAAAAACCCTCTATCAGAGATAATGTATAGATCATTACCATTTTATAATTTTGATGGTTTATTTGGGGGATTAAGTGTTGTAAATATTTTAGTATACGAAATAATTGCATTTTTAATTGTATTCTCTATATTAAGTGTACTTTTCTCAATACTTGTTAAGGTAAGCTCAATAGTAGAAACACTTCTTAAAATGACAGTTATTTTAGCCATTCCATCAAAAATACTAGGTGCTATTTTAGGATTTATTGAATATTATTTATTAGCATTTATAATATTATTTATACTTTCAAGTCCAGCTTTTAAATTTAATGGAATGAATTTTATATCAGAATCTAAGTTAAATAATATAATAATATCAAATACACCATTTATGTCTAGTTTAGTGGATGACACTATAGATACATTTAAAGAAATAGACTCATTAATTCAAAATAGAGGAAATATGTCTAAAGAACAATTTGATTGCGAGGCACTAAATATAATGGTTGATAATAAATTATTAGATATAGAATCTGCAGATTATTTATATTCTGAGGGAAAAATAGATCAAGGCTGTAAGTTAGAATAATAAGAATGGAGAATAAATATGAGCGTAAAAAAAGTTAATGACAATGAATTAAACAATTATTTAAATAAGGGTATAGTTTTATTAGACTTTTTTGCTGATTGGTGTGGACCATGCAAAATGTTATCACCAGTTATAGAGCAAGTATCAAATGAAATGGATGATGTAACATTTTTAAAAATAAATATAGATGAAAATAATAAAACAGCAAATTTATATAAAGTTATGAGTATTCCAACCTTAATATTATTTAAAGATGGAAAATTAATATCAAAATCAGTTGGATTTTTAAATAAAGAAGAATTAAAAAAATTTATAATTAGTAATAAATAATTATAAATTTTTTTATATTGCTCTCATATTATTAGCATTTTTATAAGGGTCATTTTTATCAATTTTATCAATAAATAATATTCCGTTTAAATGATCAAATTCATGTTGAAATGCTATTGCTAATTCTTCTCTAAGTCTTAATGTTTTTATATTTCCATCTATATCATAAAACTCAGTAGTTAACCTTGCATATCTTGGAACGATTCCTTTTGTTTCTCTATTAATACTAAGACATCCTTCACCACCATCAACATATATCATTTCTTCAGAATGACTTATTATTTTAGGATTTATAAATATATAATTTTCAAATTTTCCTTCATCAACTTCAAGAACTATTACGAATATTCTCTTATCAATTCCAATTTGAATAGCAGATAACCCCATACCAGGTCTTAAATTATACTTTTTAGCTTCTTCCTCAATTTGACTTAATGTAAGCATTTCGATAGAATCATTAATAAAATCTATATATTTCTTATCTAGTGGAAAAGTAACATCTACACTTTTTTTTCTAAGTCTTTTATCTTTTTCGTCTAATATTTGTTTTGATTTAATCATCTTTAAATCACCCCTATAAACTAATATATATATTACCATAAATTATAAAAATTGTAAAAAAAGTACCTCTATTTAAGAGATACTTTCACTAGAAGTTATTTCCACGATTGAAAAATCCTGCACCTATAACAATTACAAGTAAGATGAATAATACTAATATTATAGCAGCACCATATCCAGAATTAGAACCATATCCATAACCACTATTTACTGGATAAGCATAACCACCTTGGCCACCGCAACATGGATTATTATATCCATAACCGCCACTATATCCGTAATAATACATACTAAAACCTCCTTTATCTTTTCTATTATATTGTATTAATGATGTAAATAAAATGTTATTTAATTTACCTAAATATAGGTAAATTTATTTATTTATGTTATCATAATAATAGAGGAGTTAATTAAAATGATTAGAATACTTAATAAAATGGACAAAACTTTATTAATATTATCAATATTTATGTTCGTTTTTGGATTATTTATGATATTAGATGCATCTAGCATGAGATCATTTTTAAGTTCTGGATCCAATACAACTTACTTTACAAAACAATTAGTAATATTAATTGGAAGCTTTATTTTATTTTTTATTATCATGAGAATACCACTTAAAAAATATAATTCAATTATATATTTAGTAGTACTTGTAATCATTTTTATGCTCATATCTTTATTAATTTCTGGTGTTGCAACGAACAATTCAAAAAGCTGGTTTTATATAGGATCATTTGGAATTCAACCTAGTGAATTTGCAAAAGTTGCAATTATATTATTTACAGCATATTACTATAATATGAATATTAGAAAACTAGATAATATAGTTATTTGTATAATACCTTTAATAGTAGGTGCTATATTTACTTTATTAACTTTACTTCAACCAGATGGAGGAACTGGACTTATATTATTTGGAATAACTGTTATGCTTTTTTATCTATCACCAGTAAATAAAGGTATAAAAGTTAAAGTTACTATTTCTGGTTTAATTTTTCTTGTTCTTGTATTATTTTTGATAGTAGTAACTGGAAAAAGTCCTTTATCTAAAATGCAACAAAATAGATTTAATTATCTTAATCCTTGTACTAGATATCAAGAAGATACAGGCTATCAGGTTTGTAATGGATATATAGCAATTAACAGTGGTAAATTATTTAGTATTGAACCAGGAAATAGTAAACAAAAATTTTTATATTTGCCAGAAGCACATACTGATTTTATATTTCCAATAATTGTTGAAGAAATGGGGTTATTAACAGGAATAATTGTTATAATTATTTATATGATAATTATACTTAGAATAATATTTATTGGACAAAAATCCTATAATTTAAGAAATGCAATTATTTGTTTTGGTGTTGCAGGATATATATTTTTACATGTAACTATAAACTTAACAGGAATACTTGGAATATTGCCATTAACAGGTGTACCATTACCATTTTTAAGTTATGGAGGTTCATTTGCATTAAGTTTAGTAGTAGGATTATCACTAGTACAAAGAGTAGCAATAGAAAACTATAATTTTGCTAAAAAAAGAGTATTAAAATAGAGGAAAACAACCTCTTATAGTTAATATAACTATAGGAGGTGTTTTTTTGGATAACTATAGTAAATTTTATAAATATATATTATTAACAGTTATTATTATTTTTATAATAGTACTTGGGGCTTATTATTCAAACTTTGATAAAAAAGAGGTAGATACAAGTATTAAAAAAGAAGACAAAATAATAAAGAAACAAGATAAAAATGTAAGCGGGGAAGAAAATACATTTTATGTAGATATAAAAGGTGCGGTTAATAATCCAGGAGTATATGAAGTAAAAAAATATTCTAGAGTAATAGATGTAATAAATATGGCTGGAGGTCTAAAAGAAAATGCAGATACAAGTATTATAAATTTAAGTAAACGATTAACAGATGAAATGTGCGTTATAATATATACAGTAGAAGAGTTAAAAAAGTATAAAGATAAAATGTTAACTGTAAATGAAATAAAAGAAGAACTAGAAAATGATTCTATTAAGACAGATAATTTTAATGATGCTAATATTAATAATATTGACAGTGATAATACTGGTAATGAGATAGTATACATTAATCAGGCAACTAAAGAAGAATTAATGACAATATCAGGAATAGGGGAAAGTAAGGCTAATTCTATAATAAAATATAGAGAAGAAAATGGTCCTTTTGAAAAAATAGAAGATATAATGAATGTATCAGGTATAGGTAAATCATTATATGAAAAAATTAAAGAGTTTATTGCAATCTAATTATATTTATTATATTATTTTTTCTATTTCAATAATATATACATTCATAACTGTTAACTATATAAAAAGATATTCTTATTATGATATTAATACATTAGAAATATATGGAAATATAATAAATTATGAAATAGATGGAGATAAATTATCTATTATTCTTAAAGCAAAAGAAAATATAATAGTTAATTATTATTTTAAGAGTAAAGAAGAAAAAGAAAAAATTAAATTATCATATGGAGATTATATAAAAGTATTAGGAAAAATATCTATTCCAAATGAAAATAGTAATTTTAATACATTTAATTATAGAAGATATTTATATACAAAAAAGATAAATTATATATTTAATGCAAGTAGTATTAATATTATAAATACTAATAAATCTATTATATATGATTTAAAAAATAAAATTTATAATAGAATAAATAAAATAAATAATAATGAGTATATAAAAACTTTTATATTAGGTAATAAAAAATCAATAGAAAATAATATTTTTGAATCATATCAATTTTTAGGAGTTAGTCATTTACTTGCAATATCAGGGATGCATGTTACACTATTATCATCAATATTATTAAAACTATTACCAAAATTTAAAAACAAATTAAAGTACCTAATTATAAGCTTATTTTTACTATTTTATTTATTTATAACTAATTATGCTATTTCCATGATTAGAGCTAGTTTTCAGTTTATATTATTTGCATTAAATAAGATATTTAATTTAAATATAAAAAATACAAATATTATTTTATTTTTGATAAGTATTTTATTATTTTATAATCCATACTATATATATGATATTGGATTTTTATTTTCATTTTCAATAAGTTTTAGTTTAATATTTTTTATGAAATATTTAAAAAATATAAAAGGGTATATAAATAAACTTTTTATAACATCACTAATATCTTTTTTTATATCACTTCCAATACTTATAAATAATTTTTATCAATTTAATTTATTAAGTATTATTTATAATTTATTTTATGTACCATTTGTTTCATTTATAATATTTCCATTAAATATACTTATTCTAATTTTTCCAAATTTAAATTATATCAATAATATTATTATTGATTTATTTGAATCAATTACACTGTTTCTAGCAAATATAAAAATTCTATCATTTACCTGCGCAAAAGTACCTTTTATATTTATTATTATTTATTACATAAATATATATTTTTTAATAACTAAATTTAAAAAAATATATATAATTATTCTATTATTATTTTTAATATTATTTATCAATTATAAAAAAGTAACCATTATGCCTTCAGTAACTTTTATAGATGTTGGACAAGGTGATAGCGCCTTAATTAGATTTAATAATAAAAATATCTTAATAGATACAGGAGGGCAAAAGACATATGATAATATAACTTGGAAAAAAAGAAGAAATGCATATAGTATAGTTAAAACTATTACTATTCCATATTTAAAATCAATTGGAGTAAAAAAAATAGATTATATATTATTAACACAAGGACACCTAGTGTTATGCACTCAAAATTATTTAAAAAAAACTAACCAATTATCATTAATATTATCAAAATCTTGTTCAATATGGTCAATATATTCATACCAAAACAATCTCTTATGTTTTCTATCTAATTTATTATAAATATCTACGACATTGGCATCTTTAATTATTTCTTTATATTTAGAAAGATTACGATTAGAATCAAGTTCATCATCTATATTTAGTTCTTTAATTTTGTTTTTTGTATCTAAATAATCATTATCATATTTTTCTCTAGATATTCTACCATCAAGATATAACTCATTTAATCTCTCTAATTTATCTTTAAGATTAGTTATTTTATTAATGTTATTAGTTTTAGTTTTTTTCTCTTCTGCAGTTTCTATTGAAATAACATGTTCATTTAATTTAGCAAGAAAATTATCAATCATCCATCTTTCAAGTTTATCTTCGTTAATAGTATGATTATTAGAACATCTACAATCTAAAAAATGATTACAACATTTATAAGTACCATATCTTATAATTTCAGTCACTACACCTCGTTTAGTATGTTTTCTAGATGCTCTAGAGCCACCCATTCTACGACCACAATCATAGCACCTAATTAATCCACTAAAAATAAATACATGTCCTGATGGTTTATTAGGTCTATGGTTTTTCTTAATGAGTTTAATGATATTATCTTGTCTTTCTTTAGTGATATATGGTTCGCAATAATCTTCGACATCACGATAGACACCATGATACATACTATTTTGTAGCATCTTTTTAACTCTCTCATAGCCAATAGGTCTATGAGGATATGTTTCGTTAAGATATTGAGTAGTGGCTCTTAAAGATAATGTTTCTTCAAACTTTTCAAACATATCAATAGCCATTTGAGATAGGGAAGGGTCTTTCACAACTCTCTTATTTTGTTTTTCACCTGCTACCATATATCCTACAGGCAAAGCACCTGAAATAGGTCTTTTATTTCGTACCATATTTTCAAAATTAAATTTAATCCTATCAGATGTTTGGTCTGATTCATTTTGTGCGATAGATAACTTAATGTTAAGATATAAACGACCATTAGAAGTAGATGTATTAAAATCTTCATCAGAACATTCCCAATCAACATTGTGTTTATCAAGAATATCTTGAATACGATAATAATCAGCGACATTACGAAACCATCTATCAAGTCGCCAAATGATAATTCTATCAATTTTATCATCTTTAACATCATCAAGTAATCGCAACAATTCTTTACGATTAAAAATCTTAGTACGAGCAGACTTTCCCTCATCTGCATAGACATCTACTATTTGATAATTATGTTCTTTTGCCCAGGTTATTAATCTAGTTTTTTGACTATCTATTGAATAACCATGTTTGGCTTGTTCCTCAGTAGATACTCTTATATATATTCCAACTCTAATTATTTTATTCATTTTATTATAACCTCTTTTCTTTTTATTGAAAATTTGTTATAATGATATAGAAAAATCCATAAACATTATAACCTTATTTTTTTTATTTAGTTTAGCGACTAATTTGTGATTTTTCATTCGGCTTACTGTTCCAGCAGTAAGTCTTTTTTTATTGTTCATATAATTCTAATGCAATATCAATTCCATAGTTTAATTCAACTGTTTCCATCTCATCATCAAAATTAACTCTTTTACCTTTTCCACCAGTTAAATTAACATTTTCTTTATATTCATATTCAGGATGTTCTTCTTTATATTTTAAGAAGTCTGATACTTCATTTATATTTTTTTTAGGTACATATCCTACCATTATTAATTTATTTTTGTCGGATAAATCATCCACATGAATCTCAATGGCATCTTTATCTTCATATTTAGTAGGAACTAATTTCAAGTTATTAAAATATATATTGTTTGCCTCATAGATAGTATCACCAAAGTCTTTTATTTCAGCATTTGTCATACCATCATATTTTTCATAATATCCTAATTTAAAAGCATCTCTTAATATTTTTTTTATTTCTTCTTGTCTATCTTCATATGTTATACCAGCAACTTTGAAATAAACTGCTTTTACTGGATGTTTAACAGTTGTATTATTTATGGTTTTTATTGTTTTTGTTGAGTCTTTGTTTGAATTATTATAATCTATATAAATAATTAGTAGAATAACAAACCATATAAGATAAGTAAATAATCCTAATGCTATATGTATCCATGGTTTCCATTTTAATATTTTCAATTCAATTGCATATTTATTCATTTTTTTCTTCTCCTTATTTCGATAACAACACCTAAAACTTTAACTGGAATATTAATAACATCTTCTCTAGTGAATACATAAGGTTCATATTGATTATTTAAAGGTTTTAAAATTAAAGTATTATTTTGTTTTATAACTCGCTTAAAAGTAGCATCGTTGCTATTAACCATTACTACACAGTCATCACCTGAATTACAATCGTTTTGTTGTTTTACTATAAGTACATCTCCCTCTTTGTAATCAGGGAACATACTGTCGCCCTCAACTCTAAGTGCAAAAAAATTAGTATCATTATTTAACATTGATATAGGGATTTCTTCGTATCCTAAAACATCCTCTATAGCCTCAATGGGTATTCCAGCAGGTATTTTCCCGAGAATAGGTATTTTAACCATCTGAGTAGATGTTTTTATGTATCTAGCATTATCTATATTAATAGAAGATATGTCATCTTTTCTTTCTAATGAAGTATCATATCCCATTAACCATCCCTCATCAACATCAAGTGCTAGGGCAATAGCATGAATGTTTTCTTGCTTGGCATTATAATTTCCATTTACATAATTACTGATAAGTGATTTATCTAAATGAGCCTTACTAGATAGTTCTGACTGCTTAATACCTCGTAGAGCCATTGCTTTTTTTAATCTAGTAGAAAAACTATTGTCCATATTATATCTCCTTTCATTATTATTATAAACATAAAAATGAGAAAAATCAACATTAAAACAATAATATGCGTAAATAATTGAAAAAACTCAACAAAAAGTGTTGACTTTATAAAAAAGAGTGTGTAAACTGATAATAGAGGTTGAGAAAACTCAACCACGAAGAAAGGAAGTGAAAAGAATATGAAGTATGAATTTGATTATTCTAAATTAAAGGGTAGAATAAAGGAAAAATTTAATTCTCAATCAAATTTTGTAAAAAAATTAAACATGTCAGAACAAGTATTTAGTAAGAGAATAAATAATCAAGTTCAATTTGATTCATCAGAAATAAAGAAAATGGCAGCATTGCTTGAAATTAATGATGATGAGATAAGTGAATATTTTTTTAAAGAAAAAGTTGAGAAAACTCAATAATTAGTCGCTAAACTAAATTAAAACAAAATAAGGAGGATTTTTATGAAAGATGAAAAAAGCCTCTTAAAAAAACTCATTGAACTTTATGAAAAACAAGAAAATATAAAGGTTAAATATGTAATAAAAGAAAGAGGTAAAAAGAATGAAAAGATATAGATTAAAACCACGGGTAAAATACTCACTAGCAATAATAGGATTAGTAATTGTAATTCTAGGATTAATAACAATTTTAAATAACGATATGGAAAAACACATTGAAAAAGTATCAATGCAATGTGCAGAAAAAGGATATGGAATCAAAGCCTATCATACAAAAGATGGCGATAAGTTCTATACATGTAATGTGGGTGATGAAAATGACTAAAAGAAGTCAGATAACTGATATCATCGCACATTTAAGAAAATATAAATCAATTACATCTAATGAGGCTATAAAAAGATATGGTGCAACTAGATTATCAGGAATAATATTTATTTTACAAGAAAAAGGATTCGGTATAGAAACTGAAATGACACAAGGTAAAAATAGATATGGACATATTAGTAATTATGCTATCTATCATTTAATCAAAGATATTGAGGAGGACGAGAAATGATATTAAAAACATTAGAAATACTGGCATTAGCAATCATCATAACATTAGGAATATCAATTATCCTAATAATGATTAAGACAGTAATTAAAGAATTAAGGAAAAAATAAATGGCTAAATACGATAAAGACACAAAGTTTTATTGGTTATTATTAAAAGAAGATTTCTTTGATGATGATGCTATAGATTGGTTAGAAAGCCAAAAACCTAATGGTCGAGATTATGCTTATTTTTACTTAAAATTGTGTTTAAAAAGTTTAAAAACAAATGGTATTTTAATTCGCAATGTAGGAAATATGTTAATACCATATGATAATAAAAAATTATCTGAGATGACAAAAATGGATTTTGACACAGTCACAATCGCTATGGAATTACTTAAAAAAATAGGATTAATAAAAATATTAGATAATGGTGAAATATATCTTACTCAATTAGAAAATCTTATTGGTTCTAAAAGCCTCGGTGCATTTAAAAAACAACAACAAAGATTATTAAGAAGACAAGAGGTGGACAAGTGTCCACCAAAGATAGAACTAGAACTAAAGTTAAAAGATAAAGATAAAGATATAGTTATATCTAAAACTACAACTATATATGAGTATATAGAAAATAATTTTGGAAGAACTTTAAGTTCAATAGAAGTAGAAAAGATAGATGACTGGTTGTTGTCGTATGATGAAGAAATAATTAAATATGCAATAGAAATATCTACTTTAAATAATAAAAGGACATTTAACTATGTTAATGGAATATTAAGAAATTGGAAAACTGCAGGATATAAAACACTACAAGAAATAAAAGATAATGAACTACCTAAACATAGAGAATTATCAGAAGAAGAACAAAAAGAAATAAACGAAATATTTGATTATGATTGGTTAAATGAGGGAAATGATGGTGAGGAGAATGAAGATGATTAATCATATATATGAACATCTAAAGACAAGAAAAAAATATAATACTTTACAAGTGAAATACAATGTTAAATGTGATGAATTAGAAGAAAAGATAATTCAATATAATACTGAGAAAAAAACAAAACTTTTACAACGAGATTTATATGAACAAAGAATAAAAGACCTTACTGAAAGTACTATTGACCTACATCAAGAAATAATTAAATTAAAAAAAGAAATAAAAGAATTAAAAAAAGGAGAGAAAGATGGAACAAGAAATACTGAATCTAAAACAAGAACTAGAAAAACTAAAAAAAGAAAAACAAAAAGTTGAGGATTTATTAATTAAGTTTGATGAAGAAGTAAATAGACAATTTCATTTAATTGAATCAATAAAGAAGTATTGTATGAAAACTCATATGACTATTGAAGAATATGAAGAATTAATAAAGATGGTAGGTGAAAAAAGTGAAGTTTAGTGAAAAAGAATTAGAATATTTAATTACATATGCAGAACAATTAAAAGTATTAGCACCAGCGATAACATACAATGAACAATTGATTAGAGATTTATTTAAAAATATGAAAGATAAAACAAAAGTAAGTGATGAAAATTTACATCACATAGAAAATAATTTTATTGCATTAGATTTAATTGGATTTAGAACATATGATGATAAACTCAGAAGAAAAATAGATGATTATTTAGATAATTAAAATTTTGGGAGGTGTTATAGTGGGTGAAATAGCATTAGAACTTACTAGAATATATATTGAATCCAAAAAGAATACTTCATCTACTAAAGAAGAAGTATTAAATACATTTTTCTATTTTAAAGAAAATTTAATTCCGAAAGCAATTATTAAAGCTTGTCCATCTGATATAGATGGTAGTAAATTAGTTGATTTATCCAAGATAAAACCAATTAAAAAATAGCAAAAAGTATAGATTATTAAAAAATGCTAAAAAACCTTATTAAATAAAGCAAAGATAGATATTTGATAGGTGCAATATAATATTATGGTTATCTTGCTAGGTATATAAAGAAGAAAGAGAGGTAAAGTCAATATGACTAAAGAAGAAATAAAAAAAGAACTAGATAATTTTATTGATTCTGAAAGATTAGATGAAAAATCAAAAAGAACAATAGGTGATTATAGAAATGCAGTAAATAAGTTAATTGACTTCTTGCCTGATGAGTTTGAACTTAATAAAAGTTTAATGATTGATTTTAAAGAAAATCTAACTGAAAAAGGATTTAAAGTTAAATCAAAAAATAAATATATAGTTATAGTTAATAAGTTTTTAAAATACTTAAAATTAAATGATTGTACATTAAAAAAGTTTAAAGAACAACAAAAAACATCTATTGATGACCCTATATGGGAACAAGAACATAAAAGAATGTTAAGATGGGCGAAAAAACTAAATATGATGGATATGTATTTTATTATCAAAATATTTGCTCATACTGGTGCTAGAATTGATGAATTAAAATATTTCACAGTAGAATCACTAGATAGTAATTTTATAAAAGGTGCATACAACAAAGGAAAAGAAAGAACTTTGATTATGACAAATGAATTAAAAAGAGAATTAAAGAATTATTGTAAAGAAAATAAAATCAGTAGTGGCTACATTTTTATTAGTCCAGTAAAAAAAGATAAGATGTTAAATAATAGCACCATATGGCGAAGATTAAAAAAAATATCTAAACAAGCAAAAATTAATCCTAATAAAATACATCCTCATGCATGGCGACATTTATTCGCTAAAAAATGTAAAGAAAATGGTATTGATTTAGATGAACTAAGAGATATTTTAGGACATAACGATATAAAAACAACTGCAATATATACTATGACATCTAACAAAGAAAAGAAAAATAAATTAGAAAGGATTCGATATTAATGGGTGAAAAGATTACATCAATAATGAACGAACATTGGTGCAGGGCTTTACTTGAAAGAGATAGTTTAGATTATAGTAAGTTTTATAGAAACCAATTAGAACAATTTTTAAATGTATCAAGAGCAGATACCAAAAAATATAAAACAAGAAATGAAAAAGCAATAGTGTTTATTAAAAATATACTACCTTATTTATCTACTACTGATAAGGTATATGAACTACTAAATATATTACAAGGAAGTGAAAAAAATGATAGATGCAATGAATAACGTTTTAAATAATAAATCAATTGATACTTATAAAATAATTGAAGATAGATATTTAACATTAAGAAGATATCTTAATTTATTAATAAAAGAAAATAGATTAGATATTCAAAATGTAGAGTGTATTTTAAAAGCACTAGATGATGAGCCAATCGAAACAATAGGTATTATTGAGGATGGTGAATAATTATGGAATTATGGATTAGAAGTCAAGATAAAAACATATTAGAAAAAGTAAATAAATTATATGTTGCTACTTGTGAAGAAGAAAATGGTTTTGGAATATATGATATAAGATATGATGATTTAGATGATTGTGATGTTCCATTAGGATTTTACAAAACAAAAGAAAGAGCATTAGAAATATTAACAGAAATGAAATTAAGAAAGTATATAGAAAATAAGAAAAATAATAAAAAAATAATAGTAAAAATTAAGGAAGAAAATTTATACGATTTTTGTATAAAGTTACTAAAAATAGTAGAAAGGGAATTATAGTATGAAGAAAACTGAAAAAGTAAAAGGATATAAAGGATTTAATGAAAATTTATGTTGTACAGGAGGATATAAACCATTTCAATATGAAGTAGGAAAGACTTATGAAACAAAAGAACCAATAGGTATTTGTAATTATGGATTTCACTTTTGTAAAAGTTTATTTGATGTAGATAATTATTATAGTTTTAATGTTGAAACAAATAGATTTTGTGAAATAGAAGCATTAGGAGAAGTAAAAGATTCTGAAGATGGAACAAAATCAGTAACTAACAAAATAAAAATAGTTAGAGAAATACCTAAAGAAGAATTTATGCAGATGGCAAATACAGGTACAGGAAATTCTGGTTTTTGTAACACAGGATATAGGAACACAGGATATAGGAACACAGGAGATAGGAACACAGGATATAGGAACACAGGAGATTGTAACACAGGATATAGGAACACAGGAGATAGGAACACAGGAGATAGGAACACAGGAGATTGTAACACAGGAGATAGGAACACAGGAGATTGGAACACAGGATATAGGAACACAGGAGATTGTAACACAGGATATAGGAACACAGGAGATTGTAACACAGGAGATAGGAACACAGGAGATTGGAACAAAACGACAAGATTATTAACGAGGTATTTAATAAAATAGAAACTTTACGAATGGAAAAATGGGCTATTATGGGAACTGATATTATGGAAATATTAGAAATATTAGAAAGAGGTAAAAATGAAATTTAAAGAATTAATTAAAGACCCATCTATTGCAAATCAAATTAAATTTAAAGAAGAGTGTATCAAAAGAATACAAGAAGATATTAAAGCAAATGGTGATAATGGTTTTGGATATAAAAAAAGACAAATTGAAAATATAGAGGAGGATATTAGAAAATTGAAAAATGAAAATAAAAGAATTATTAATTAAAAAAATTGATAATCATTTTAAAGATATTGCTCCAATATTAAATACAAGTGAATGGGGAGTAGAAGAAATATTAAATAATAATGGAACAGTATGTTTAGATGATTTACAAAAGTTATTTGATTATTTAGGAATAGAACTTGCAGATAATCCAGATAAAATAATTAAATATGAACTGTCAACAGAAGTAAATACGAAGATATTTAAGTATTATGCTGGATACTGGTTAGAAAAAAAGAAATATGAAATAAGAGAAAGTACTTATGCTAATTATGTTAATTTATTTATGTATAATATAATACCTTGTTTAGGTGATATACCTTGTGAACAATTTAATAATAAATTACTTCAAATGTTTGCATATTGGTGTAAGGAAAAAGGTGGTAAAGAGAAAAAAGGTATTTCAGAACATTATATAAGGGATTCATTATTGCTAGTTAAAGCAGTTATAAGAGATGGACAAGAAGAACATATATTTCCTGATTTTGCATTTAAACAAATTAAAATACCAAAAACATTACAAATTGAAACTAAAAAGCAAGTTTATACTGAAAAAGAATATAAAAAAATAATTGACTATATTTTAAAAAATGTATCTTCAAAAAGTGTTGGCATTTTGTTAGGTATATATACAGGAATGAGAATTGGAGAAATTTGCGCTTTGCAATATAAAGATGTTAATTTTGAAGAAAAAATTATAAATGTTAATAAAACAATACAAAGAATATATAATCCACTAGATGAATTAGAACCAACAAAAATAATTATTACTCCTGGGAAGACTAAAAATTCAATTAGACAAATACCAATCACAAATGAAATTATAGAAATATTAAAAACAATAAAAAAAGATGAAAGTGATTATATATTAAGCAATTCGCATAAGCCAATCGAACCAAGATCATATAGAAAATTTTATAATAGTTTTATGAAAAAAGTAGGAGTAGAACCTATAAAATTTCATGCTTTAAGGCATACATTCGCTAGTATTAATATTGAAAATGGAATCGATGTAAAAACCATCAGTGACATTTTAGGACATTCTGATATTTCTATTACATTAAAAACTTATACTCATATATCCCAACAAGCAAAATTAAAAGCAATAGAAAAATTCAATTCTATGTTTAAAAGTCAAGATGAAAAAATTGTTTTTACTAGCAAATATAAAGGAAATGTATGTTGTATAAATAAAAAGACAAATAAGCTTGATTTTATTGGTAATATTCAAGAAGTTTCAGACTATTTAGCGGAATCCAGTAAATATGTATGTGATGTAATAAATAGTATTGAAAATGACGAAATATATAGTATAATTCCGCAAATTGAAGGAATAACACATAAAAATGGTGTTTATGTTGGGGGATAGATAATTCATTAAATAAGGAAGTGAAATAAAATGAATAATGAATTATTAAATAATACATTAATTGAAATTAAAAAACTATTAAGAAAACATAAAAACGATTTAGATTATGAACCATGGAGCGAATATAAAATATCAGGAAATATCTTATTTGAATTAGTATCAGCATTAGAAACGGTAGGTGAATAGTATGAGTAAAAAAATAGCACATATCCTAGCAATTATAGGAATAATACTAATTGTTAGTGGTTTAGTTATAACAATAGTTATAGATGAAAACAAAATAAAAGAATTTGAATCAACAATCGAATTAAAAGATGAATTAATAGAACAACAAGGTAGAACAATAGTAAAATTAAGAGCTGAAAATGAGGCTTTATGGGATAACTATTATATGAATGTTAGTGAATACGATGGAGAATATTATGAGTAGTATTTATTTAACATATGAAGAATATAAAAGGAACTATTATAAAGTTCAAAAATTATATAATGAGATATTAGAAGAAAAAGAAAAATTGTTCGCAAAAACTCAACCTAAATCGACAAAATTCGACAAAATTAATGTAGATGGTGGAAACATAAGTAATTCATTCGATGATTATTTAATTATAAAAGAAAAAAAACAAATAGATAAAAGACTAGATGAAATAAAAATAATATCAGAAGATAGAAAAAAATTATTAGATGCTAAAGAAGATGAACTTAGAAAAAGTAAAGAGTGGATTGATAAGATATATGTATATAAATATATAGAAAATCTACAAGTTAGAAAAATAATACATCTAGTGCCATATGAAGAGGCTCAAGTGTATAGAAAATTAGAAGAAATTAAAAAAACATTGAAAGAGAGGAAAGAAAAATGAAAAAAACAATAATTATAACAGGAATTGTATTATCTATAATTTTAATGATAGGAATAAAATTTGCAAAAACTAATAATAGAGTTGTAGTTTTAGAAGAACAAATAAAAAGATATGTTAAACTCCTATGGTTTTATAAATTAAAAACTATATATAGGAGGTATTATGAAAAATAGTTTAGTTGATTTAAATAATTATTTATTTGAAGAATTGGAAAGGCTAAATGATGAAGAAGAACTAAGGGAATATCCCACATAATAAAGGAAAAAGACAAAATGATTATATGAGTATAGAATCAATAGAAAAAACTAAAGCAACTAGATTCAAAAAAGGGAATATTCCAGCAAATCATAGAGATGTAGGCTCAGAAAGAATAACTAAAGATGGATATATAGAAATTAAAATAAAAGAGCCTAATAAATGGCAGTTAAAACATAGATATATTTATGAAAAAAAATATGGTAAGATTCCAAAAGGATATAATTTAATTTTTCTCGATGGAAATAGAAAAAATATTGATTTATCAAATCTTAAATTAGTTAGTAAATCAGAAGATTTAATAATGAATAAAAATAAACTATTTACTACTGATAAAAACATAACTAATACAGGTTCTTTAATAGCAAAAGTTATTGATAAAGGAAATAAATTAAAAAATGAAAGATTATGAACAATTATATTATGACCAAAAATATCAAATAAAAGAATTAAAAAATAAAATAAAACAATTAGAAGAAGAATTAGAGATATATAGAATGATAGGAAAAGATAAAAGTATTAGAAATTTACTTATAAAAGATATATCAAAATATATAGTAAAAAAATCAAAGATGATAGAAAATGATAGAAAATGATAGATTTTTTGTGTCATAATACTAGAGTAGAAAATTATCTACATAACTATATTTCCATTAATTTTGTGAGGTTATTATAACCTCTTTTATTTTGTTTTAAATTAATTAGAAAAGGAGAAACGTATGAAAAAAATAATTAATATTGGTGGTAAAGATTACACTATGCAATCAAGTGCATTAACACAATTCAAATATAGAGATATGACTGGTAGAAAGTTAATGCAGGACATTAACAAAATAAAGGATTTAAGAGAAAAGAATGATGACATACTTGCAGTGTTAGATGACTTTCTAGAAATATTATTACAAATAACATATGTAATGATAATAGAATCAGATGTTAAACAAGTAGGCTCATTTGAAGATTTCTTAAAAGGAATTGAAAAATTATTTGATGATGTGAAGTGGGTGGATGAAGTTATTGATTTAGCAGTGACACCCATATCAGGGGGAAATCAAGGAAATCCCCAACAGTTCGCAAAGTGATGAACCAATAGATGAATATGAAATAATGGCTCTCGCTAAAAGATTAAATATAGCTATAGATGATATGAAAGAAATGTCATTTGTTAGTTTATTAAATATACTTCTATCTAGTATAGAACCATCATCTGATGGAACTAGAAAAGCAACTCAAGAAGATATAGATAGAGTATTTGGTTAAAGAAAGGAGAATATAGTATGAAAGTAAAAGTGGAATGTACAACTACATATAATGACTTACAATTAAAAAAACAAATCAATAAAGGAGAACAAATCGTAGTATCTAAGGAAAGAGCAGATGAGTTAATATCTTTAGGATTAGTTAGACAAATAGAAGTTATTAAAGAAGATAAAAAAGAAAATACTAAGTTAGAAACCAAGACTGAAAAAGCAGTAAGAAGTAAGAAAACAAAATGAGTTATGGAATAAGAAAAGATTTCTATAATTCTAAGGCATGGAAAACTGCTAGAAAAAATATATGGATAAAGCAGAATCTTTTATGTAGTAGATGTCATAAGCCTGTTTATGTTGATGGATTAAGTGAGTGGATTCCTAAAGATAAAAGACGAATAGGAATAGTACATCATAAAGAATACTTAGATAACACTAATGTATATGATGATAATATTACACTTAATGAAAACAACCTTGAGGGATTATGTAAAGAGTGTCATGAGTTGGAACATCATCAAGACCAAGTGACAAGAAAAGATTATATGTTTGATTCTGATGGAAACCTAGTAAAAAGGGCTTGATATCCCCCCTAGAGGTGATAAATCAAGCCTTAATGAGAAACCGAGGAGAGAGCCTTCAAAAAATGTGCAGATTCGTGCATATCCCCCCTACTTTGTAGAAAGGAGAACAAAATGGACAAAATAAAGCCAATTAATTTTAAAAACCTTAAAAAATTGTTTAATGAAATGAACAATGAAAAATGTATGTTAGGTTTAGCACTTATTAAAGAATTAGAGTTTATGAAAAAGGCATTAAATAAATTAAAAAAAGAATTAACTGATAAAGGTGTAGTCACTGAAATGTCGCAAGGAAAGTATAGTATTGAAAGGGCAAATCCAGCTCTTACACAATACAATTCTATGATTAAGAATTATCAATCCACTGTAAAACAAATAAATGATTTGTTGCCAAAAGATTCTATGGATAGTTATGACGACTTTGACAATGACGACCTATGACATATATAGAAGAGTATTACAAGTGGATAGAAAAAAATCCTAATAAGGTATGTAAAAAAGTAAAAACAATTTATAAAAGATTAGTTGATGATATAAAGACACCAAAAGTGGTATCTTTTACTAATCAAGAAACTGGAGAAACTGAAACTCATACATATATCTTTGATGAAAGAAAAAGTTTAAGATGTATTCATTTTATTGAAAAATATTGTCGACAATCAAAAGGTCAATGGAATGGACAACCATTGAAATTAGAACTATTTCAAAAAGCATTTGTACAAGCCTTATTTGGATTTGTTGATAAAGATACTGGTTTTAGAAAATATAGAAAAGCGATATTATTTGTTGCTAGAAAAAATGGAAAATCTGTATTAGATTCAGCTATAGCAAATTATATGCTAACTAAGGATGGAGAGGGTGGAGCTGAAATATATTCAGTTGCAACTAAACGTGACCAATCAAAAATAGTATGGGAAGAATCAAAAAAAATGATAAAGAAATCGCCCAGCTTAGCTAAAAGGATTCGTTGTTTGATTGGTGGTATTTATTATGATGCAACTGATTCAACATTTAGAGCATTAGCTAGTGATAGTAATTCGTTAGATGGTTTAAATAGTCATTTAGTAATAGCCGATGAAGTTCATGCATGGAAAGATAAAAATTTGCTTGATGTTATGTATGATTCTATGAGTGCTAGACAACAACCTATATTACTTGAAACAAGTACTATGGGAACTATCAGACAAAATGTCTTTGATATTGAGTATGACTATGCAAGTCAAGTTATTGATGGAACTATACCTGATGAAGTTTTACTACCAGTCATATATGAATTAGATGATGAAAAAGAATGGGTGAATGAAGAGGCATGGTATAAGCCTAATCCATCTTTAGGAAAAATAAAATCAGTTAAAGCATTAAGAGAAAAGGTTCAAAGAGCTAAAGCTAATCCTATTGAATTAGTTAATTTATTATGTAAGGATTTTAATGTTCGACAAAATAGTGTTAATGCATGGCTTACATTTGATGATTTGAATAATGAAGAAATATATTCAGATTGGAAAGATTCTTATTGTATAGGTGGATGTGATTTATCTAGTACTACTGACTTAACTTGTGCAACTATACTTGGTGTAGTAAAAGGAAAAATAAGAGTTAAGCAAATGTATTGGATTCCAACGAATTTTTTAGAAAAAAAAGTTTCAGAAGATAAAATTCCATATGATAAATGGTTAAAGGCTGGTTATTTGAGATTAAGTGGTGACTCTAAAATTGATTATCACGATATAACTAAATGGTTTACTGAACAAGTACAAGAGTTTGATTTAAGACCACTATGGGTAGGATATGATAGTTGGAACGCTCAATTTTGGTGCGATGAAATGAAAAGTAATGGCTTTGATATGGTTGAAGTAAGACAAGGTTATAAAACTGAATCAGCACCACTGAAACAAATGAAAGCTGATTTGATGGATAAAAAAATTAATTACAACAATAATCCAATATTAAAATGGAATCTATCAAATGTAGTTGTAAAAGTAGATGATAATGAAAACATTATGTTATCAAAAGAAAAATCAAGGCAAAGGATTGATGGTGCATCTAGCTTAATGGATGCATATGTAATCTATGTTAATAAGCAACAAGAATATTTAGATTATGTTAGTGAGGAGGTTAAATAATGGCTAAAAGAAGTTTATTCAGCAGATTATTTGGTAATGATGATAATAGTATAACTCCACAAAATGCGACTGAATTTACAGTGTTAAATGGAAATAAAGCAGTTTTTACTAAATATAATGGTGACTTTAAAAATGATACTGATGTAAGGGCTTGTGTAGATGCTATTGCAAGAAATGGTGCGAAAATGCATCCAAAACATATCAGAAATTTTAAAGGAAAGTTTGAAAACCTAAAAGATAATCTTTATAGTTTGATTGCAAAACAACCAAATGAATTGCAAAATGCATATCAATTTTATTATCAAGTAATATCTAATTTAGAATTATATAACGATAGTTTTATATATATGCAAAGAGATAAAGATTTAAAAATAACTGGTTTATATCCATTAGATTTTAGTGAGGGTAAACTTTATGAATATCAAAAAAAGATATGGATTAAATTTAAATTTGGTCGTTCAAAAGAAAAATTTGTGCCATATGATAGTTGTATTCATTTAACAAGATTTATAAGTGATAGTGGCATTACTGGTGGTTCTACTACACCAATAATTAAAACTTTATCTATGAAACATATATTAGATGAGGGTATTATAAATGCTATTAAAACAACTCAATCAATAAAAGGTGTCATTAAATCAACTAAGGCAATGTTAAAGCCTGAGGATGTTAAAAAGATGCGTGACCAATTTGTTGAAGATTTTATTAATAATTCAGATAAAAGTGGTATTGGTGGATTAGATGCAACATCGGAGTTTTCACCAGTTAAGATTGAACCAACTACTGCAAGTGATAGTCAAGTAAAGAGTATTGATAATAAAATACTCTCTTATTTTGGTGTAAATGAGGCTATTGTTCAATCTAAATATAGTGAAGATGAATGGAATGCTTTCTATGAATCAGTATTAGAACCAATTGGCTTACAAATGAGTTTAGAATTTACAAATAAAATATTTACACCTACTGAAAAACATTTTGGAAATGAAATAGTATTTGAAAGTAATAGACTTCAATATGTATCTAATAATACAAAAGTTAATTTATTGAGATATGCAAATAATATAATGACAATCAATGAATTAAGAGAAATATTTAATTTAGCACCTAGAGATGATGGTGATGTTATAATGCAAGATTTAAATCATATTGATAGTTCAATAGCAAATGATTATCAAGTAGGTAATGGTAATAAAAATGATGATGAGAAAGAGGGTGAAGATGATGAAAGAAAAAGAAATTAGAAAATTAGATTTACAATTTAGAGCAGAAATAAATGAAGATGAAAAAATGGAAATTAAAGGATATGCAGTAGTATTCAATAGTCCTGAAACTTATGGATATACTGAGGTTATTGATGAACATGCATTAGATGAGGCAGATATGTCAGATGTAGTCTTAAGATATAATCATAATGATAGTTTTATGGTATTAGCAAGAACACGAAATAATAGTTTAAAACTAGATAAAGATAAAAAAGGTTTATTTATGGATGCTACATTACAAGATGATATAACTGAACATAAAAATATTTTTAATGCTATAAAGAGTAAATTAATTGATAAACAATCATTTGCATTTACAGTAGAAGAAGATGAATATGACTATGAAACTGATACTAGAACTATTACTAAAATAGGTAAATTATTCGATGTATCGGTAGTAGACCAACCATTCTATAATGCAACTGATGTTAGTATTGCTAGTAAAAATGATGATTTCTTAGAAAGAAGAAAAGAACTAAGAAAACAACATGAAGAAAAGAAAGCCTTAAAAGAGGCAAAAGAAAAACTAATTGCAAAATTAGGTTAATACGATGATGGAGAAAGAACTGGAGAGTTCTTTTTTTGTTGGTGGACACTAACTAAGTCGTTTTAATAAAGGCTGGAGAGCCATATTGGGGAATTGTATCGCCCTAAAGAGTACTAAAAGATAAGGAGGTCAATTATGACAAGAAAAGAAGAAATTGAAGCTCGTAAAGTTGAAATTCGTGAAGAAGTTGAATCAACAGAAGATATAGAAAAAGTAAAAGAACTTGATAAAGAAGTTGATGCTTTAAATGAAGAAGAAACTCAAATCGAGGAACAAGAAAAAAATGAAGATATTGCAGTTGAAATGGAAGAGAAAAAATCTGCAGTAAAAGAAATTAAAATGGAGGAAAGAAAGATGGAAAAGAAAAAAGAGTATAGAGATATATACTTATCTAAATTAATGGGAAAAGAATTAAATGAAGAAGAAAGAGATATTCTAGTTTCTAATGATGGTGCTATCCCAACTGAAACTCAAAATACAATTTTTGAAAAAGTAGTAAAAAAAGCACCTATGCTAGATGAAATTACATTATTAAATGTAAAAGGAAATGTATCTTTCTATGTTGAGGGTACTAGAACTGATGGTGCTGACCATGTAGAGGGTCAAGACATTACTGAATCAGAAGTGCCTTTATTAAAAGTTGATTTAGCAGGTACTGAAATAGTTAAATTAGTGACTATTAGTGATACTGTTAAAACAATGTCTATTTCAGCATTTGAAGAATGGTTAACTGATATGTTATCAGATTCAATCGCAAATGCTATTGAAAGTAAAATTTTAAATAAGATTGAAACTACTGGAACTCCAGTAGATGGTTCATTAGATGCTAGTGGATTAAGAAGTTTAGTAGCAGGACTACCTGCAGGATATGAAAATGGTGCTAAGTTCTATGTTAATAAATCATTATTCTATAACAATATCTTAGCATTACAAGATTTATCTAAAAATGAATTAGTGACTCGTGAAAATGGTAAATATTTCATTCTTGGATATGAAGTATCAATAAGTGATAAAGCTAATAAAGTATCATTCGGAAATGCTAAAAAATTCGTTGGTAATTTAGCAGAAGATATTAATATTCATACTCAATATAATATCGGTAATAACACTTATTCTTATTCAGGTGTTGCTATCTATGATGGTAAACTTGCTGATGCAACTGCATTCCAAGTATTAAATGTTAGTGCATAATTAAAATAAGAAAGGATGTTGACTATGCTAGAAGAAATCAAAAAAATACAAGGTATAAATCACAATGAATTTGATTCAACTATAAATATGTGGATTGAATCTGCAAAATTAGACCTTAAAAGTATCGGCATAGTCGATGCTTTAATTGATAATCCTAATAGTTTAATAAAAACTGCAATAATCACTTATGTTTTAAGTTTTGCTGATGTTTCTAATGCTGATTTGTATGCAAATAGTTATGCATTACAAAAAGATGTATTAAGACATACTTCTGAATATATTATTGATGGTTTATTGAAAGATGAATCAAAAGAGGAAGAAGAAATCGATGGAATATAATGAGATTATTTACTTATTAAATCTAGTTAAAACAGAGGATGAGATAGGTAATATTATCAAATCCTCTGAAACTAGAAATAAATGTTATGCCAAAAAGCAAAGTGTTAAAACTGGGGAATATTATAATGCAGTAGAAGTTGGTATGACTCCAAATTGTGAATTTGTTATAAAAAAATTAAATTACAATGGTGAGGAAGAATTAGAGTGGAATAATGAACGATATCAAGTAATTAGGACAATAGACCCTAAGAATAAATTTGATATTGTTTTAGTATGTACGAAAAGAATTGGTGTAAATGGCTAATAGTTCAATATTAGATATAAATGATATACTTGCTGGTTATGGTGACGATATTCAAACATTAATCCAAGATGAGGCAGAAAAAATAGCAAAAGAGGGTGTTAAGACTTTAAAAGCAACTTCACCAAAAAATAAGAAATCGACTGCAAATCGTGGAAAATATGCTAAAGGTTGGAGAGTCAAGAAAGAAAATAAAAGAGGAGAAGTTCACTGTATTATTCATAATGCAACTGATTATCAATTAACTCATTTATTGGAAAAACCTCATTTAAAAAGAAATGGTGGGTATACTGCTCCAATAGTTCATATAAAACCAGTTGAAGAACAATGTGTATCAGAATATATAAAAAATGTTGAGAATGGCATTAGAAAGGGTAATTAATGGAACATAAAGAAATATATGATTTATTAAAAACTTTAGGTATACCAGTTGCATATAACCACTTTGATGTGAGTCAGAATGCAGTACCACCTTTTATAGCATATAGAGAAAATACCCCTGATACATTTAAAGCTGATGGCAGAACTTATTATAGACCTTATGAGTTCGAAATAGAACTTGTGACTGAAAAGAAAGATGTTGCATTAGAAAAAACTATTGAGGAATTATTAAATACAAATAACATTCCATACGATAAGTCAGATGAAGTATGGGATGAGGCAGAAAAAATATTTCATAATTTTTATGAAATATAGCACCTAGGTGCTTTTTTATTTAGAAGAAAATAGGAGGATTAAAATATGGCAAATAAAGTTAAATTTGGATTAAGTAATGTACATATTGCACCAATAACTGCAGTATCAGGAGCATCAATAACTTATGGTGAACCATTTGCAATAAAAGGTGCAGTTAATTTAACACTTGACCCTGAGGGAGAAAGTGCTGACTTCTATGGCGATAATACTAAATATTTTAGTGAATTTGCTAATCAAGGATATAGTGGTTCATTAGAAATAGCATTAATAACTGATGAGTTCAGAACAAAAATACTAGGGGAAAAAGTTGATTCAAATGGTGCGATGACTGAAAGTACAAACGATACTATAAGTGATTTTGCACTAGGATTCCAAATTGATGGTGATAAAACTAATCGTAGATATTGGTATTATAATGTATCTGCTCAAAGACCATCAACTGCTGGACAAACAATCGAGGCATCTAAAGAGCCTAGCACTGATACATTAAATATTACTGCTACACCAAGAATTACTGATAATAAAGTTAGAACATTCTTAGAAAAGACTCAAGAAAATGCAACTGCATATGATGGATTCTTTGAAGAAGTATATGAACCAGTAGTATCAGTATAATTAAACACTACTCTTATGAGTAGTAAAAAGACTACTCATTGCTACTCTAAAGAGTAGTTTTTTTAGTATTTATAAGGAGGTGAAACTATGGCTAATATAAAAGGTATAACTATTGATATTGGTGGTAATACATCGAAATTAGAAGATGCCTTAAAAAATGTTAATAAAGTCGTATATTCAACTAATACTGAATTAAGACAACTTAATCAGGCATTAAAATTAGACCCTAAAAATACTGAATTGTTATCCCAAAAACAAGATGTATTAAAGAATAATATTAAAGCAACTACTGATAGATTAAATACTCTTAAAGAGGCTCAGAAACAAATGGGTAGTTATTCATCTCTAACAGAAGAACAAAAAGAAAAATATAGAGCTTTAAGTGTAGAAATAGTAAAAGGCGAATCTGCACTTAAAAAGATGAATAATGAATTAAAAAGTCAATCTAGTATAGATTTTTCTAAAGTTAAAGATGGATTATCTAAAGTTGGAGATGTTGCTTTAAATGTTAGTAAAAAACTAGCCACAGTGACTGCTGGGATAACAGGAGCATTAGCAGGTATAGTCGGTGCTGGTGTTAAATCATATGCCGATTTAGAACAAAATCTAGGAGGTGTAGAAACATTATTCAAAGATAGTTCTGATAAGGTAGTAGAGAATGCCAAAAATGCTTACAAAACAGCAGGTGTTAGTGCTAATGAATATATGCAAGGTGTCACTTCATTTAGTGCATCACTTTTACAATCATTAGGTGGAGATACATCAAAGGCAGCCGATGTCGCCGATATGGCATTCAGAGATATGTCGGATAATG
The DNA here is from genome assembly GCA_947598325.1 of uncultured Bacilli bacterium. GTDB lineage: Bacteria > Bacillota_I > Bacilli_A > RF39 > UBA660 > CAG-433. The sequence goes on along the minus strand of CANQFD010000007.1, from coordinate 17,404 downwards.
CTAATAAGTTTGGTACTGATATGTCATCAATACAAACGGCATATCAAGGTTTTGCAAAACAAAACTATACCATGCTTGATAACTTGAAATTAGGTTATGGTGGTACAAAAACTGAAATGCAAAGATTGTTATCTGATGCTGAAAAACTTACTGGTGTTAAATACGATATTAATAATTTAAGTGATGTATATAATGCTATTCATGCTATTCAAGAAAATTTAGGTGTCACTGGAACGACTGCTCAAGAGGCAGAAAAAACAATAAGTGGTTCAATCACATCAATGAAAGCATCATTTGATAACTTCTTGAACGGTAGTGGTAGTGCAGAAGATTTGGCTAGTGCAGTGACTAATGTGTTAAGCAATGTTAGTGATGCAATAGTTAAATTAGCACCAAATATACTAAGTGGAATTGTGACTCTAGTTGAAAAGTTATTGCCACAGGTGGCAAAAATATTGGTTGACTTAGTTCCACAACTTTTGGATGCAGTTAGCAATATGATAGATAGTTTACTCAATATGGTCACTCAAGACCTAAGTGGACTTCAAGAAACACTAACATTACTTGTAAATAAGATAGTAGAGTTTTTCACTACTAACCTCCCAAAAATCATTGAATTAGGCTTACAACTCATAATCGCACTTGCAAAAGGTATTGCCGAGAGCCTACCTACTTTAATCCCACAAATAATTGATTGTGTATTAAAAATAGTAGAAGTTTTAGTTGATAATATTGATTTAATTATAGATGCTGGAATCCAGTTAATAATTGGATTAATTGAGGGCTTGACTGACCCTGATACTATTGAAAAACTAATGGAAACAATTCCAATTTTAATTATCAAAATAGTAGAGGCAGTAATAAAGAGCCTACCTAAGATAATAGAGGCTGGTGCTAGAATACTTTTATCATTAGGTCAAGGTATAATGACTTATTATGGGAAAATAGGCGAATGGATGGGTAATATCATCAATGCTATAAAAGAAAAAATTGGTAATCTTGGCTCAAAAGCACTAGAGTGGGGTAAAGATATGATACAAGGCTTTATTGATGGTATTAAGAAAATGATAGGAAAAGTTGGCGATGCAGTTAAAGGCGTAGCTGATAAAATCAAAAATTTCTTACATTTCTCAAGACCTGATATCGGACCACTTCGTAATTATGAAACATGGATGCCTGATATGATTAAAGGAATGGTTAAAGGAATCAATAAATCTAGTTATTTACTTGAAAATGCAACTGACAGAATGGCTCAAAAAATGGCAAATAAACTATCTTTCGATGATTTAGTAGGAAATACTACTAGAGCTATGAAAACACTTAACTATGGTGTACAAAACTCGCTAAATCCAATGGTTAATCCTAATGCTAATAGTTTGCTATTAGAAAGACAAAATCAAAATAGTTCAAGTGGTAGTGAGGGTAAAGATGGATTTACTGCTATTATAAATAATAATTCTAAATATACATCTCCATCAGAGAATGTTAGATTATTAAGACAAGAATATGAATTATACAAATTGAAATATGGAGGGGTTAGATAATGGCATATTATTCAAGAACTAAAAAAATTATTTGTGAAAATAGTTATGGTTATAAATTAGAGTTTGGCTATTCTTTCCCTTTCTATTTAGATTCTTATTCAGGAATACATAGTTATGATGGAAACGTAGCAACAATAAAGAGTGCTTTTGGTGTAGGTGTATCTTATATAGGAACATCAGTAAATCAAAGAAGTATAAATCTAGTAATAGCATTTAAAGATGGTGCAGATTTAATCACTAGAAAACAACAACTATATAACATATTTCCATTAAAAGACCATGGTACACTTTATTATTATGAGGGTAGTATTGAAAGAAAGATAAATTATTATGTTGAAAATGTTAATTTGGTAAGAAAAGCAAATTATGTATATGCAACAATTAATTTATTATGTCCTAGTCCTTACTTTATGGATTCAAAAGAAACTATTGCTACACTTCAAAATTGGGATAAATTACTTACATTTCCACTTGTAATCCCTGATGGCACTGGTATTGAGTTTGGCAGTCAGAACAATGCAACTGCAATTGAAATAGAAAATAATTCACATATATCATATGGTTTAACCATCACATTTATGGCTAATGGTGAAGTAGTAAATCCATCATTAAAAAATACTAGAACTAATGAAATTATGAAGTTAAATTATACATTAGAATTAGGAGAACAAATAGTTATTACTACATATAACAATGATAAGACTATTACTCATATTGATTCAAATGGTAATGAAAATAATATAACTAATGCATTAGTATTTGGTACAAAGTTTTTACAAGCACCAAATGGTGTAAATAAATATGTGACTGATGCAGATAGTGGCTCATCGAACCTAGATTGTACTATTAGTTATTATAACTATTATGAGGCAGTATAGAGGTGATTAGATGAAACTTATAGAAAAAGATAGTGGTGTATTAGGGGCAGGAAGAGAAATAGCATATGTTGATGGCAAATATTATTTAATATCAGAATCACCAGCCAAAGTATGTGTATCAGAAGATTTAGATAATTGGACTGAATATCAATTGAATGAAAGTTATTTAAAACCAGCACATATATCATATGGAAACGGAATATTTCTTATTACAGGAAGTGCAGGAACAACGAATAATACATATTATTATTATTCAACTGATGGTGTAAATTGGATACCAAAAGTTCTTAATACTGGTGAAAACTTTTCAATGCATTCAAATACTTGTAAGTTTATAAATAATAGATTTGTATTTACAACAGGATATAAAACCTCTCGTTCAGGACAACAAATAAGTTCTACAAAACAATTTTATGAAACAACTGATGGTGTAAATGTCACTAGACATGATTATACAATACAAGAATCAAAAAGTACTGCCACAATGGACATTGATTATAAAAATGGTATGTATGTGTCAGTTGGTGAACTTGGTTCAATTTTTACTTCAACTAATTTAAGTAATTGGACAAGAAGAACATCGGGAACAACATTAAAATTGGTCGGCATCACATATGGTAAAGGGCAATTTGTAATTACTGGAGATAAAGGAACAATTTTAACTTCAACCGATGGTGTAAACTGGATAAACCAAGAATCAGGGACTGATGCATATTTAATTAGGTCTAGATATGCTAATGGTATGTATATTGCCTGTGGTTATAATGGTACTATATTACAATCAATAGATGGTGTTTCATGGACTGACATTGATAATGGTACTACAGGTGTTAGATATGGATTAGCCTATAATAATGAGGCTAATGTAATGATAATAACTGCATATCGTTATACTTCAACTGGAACTATACCTATTTATCTATTAAATTTATCTCGTGAACTTACTGCTGATAGTGATGAAGATTCTTCATTATTTTTCTTTGATAAAGAATTAAATCTACTTGGAATAGTAGATTATTTTATTTCATTAAGATGGCGAAGAAAATACTTTAAAGCAGGTGAATTTGAAATTGTTCTACCAGTAAATGATTATGTTATGCAATTTATTGATAAAAATGTACTTGTAATGAGAAATAATTATACTGAAGCTGGAATAATTGAAACAATTGAATTTAGTGATAATGCAACTGATGAAGAATTAATTATTAGTGGTCGATTCTTAAGTTCATTATTAGAAAGAAGAATTGTAAAAAGTAAAATCAATTTTAGTGGAAACACAATTGAAGGTATGAATACAATTGTAAATGCTATGACACCATTAACTACACAATGGGAAACTGAAGCAGTTACAATGACTTCACCACATATTGATTTTCAAGTTTCTTATAAAAATGTATATAAATATCTATGTAAACTTGCTGAATATTCAAATATAGGTTTTAGAGTAGTCCCAAACGTTGATTCTAAAGTATATATGTTTGAAGCTTGGGAAGGAAAAGATAGAACTTCAGAACAAAGTATTAATGAACAATATTCATTTAGTGATGATAACTATAACATTGAACAAGGGAAACTTGTTATGAGTGAAAAAACTAAAGCAAGTTATGTTCTAGTCGGTGGTGAGGGCGAAGATAGTTCTAGAGTTCTTGTGACAGTAGATGATGGTGCAACTGGATTTGATAGATATGAAATATTTAGTGACCAAAAAGGAATAAGAAAAGAAAATCTATCAGATAGTGCATATAAAGAAAAGCTTAAAACAGTTGGTGAGGGTTTATTATCTGATGGAACATTTCAATTAGAAGTGACTGCATTAGTTCAACAAGATTATAAAGTAAAATGGAATTTAGGAGATATAGTTAATATTAAAAAAGAAAAATGGGGTGTTTACACCACATATAGAATAATTGAAGTAGAAGAAACCATAGAAGATGGTAAGAAAACAATATATCCTACATTTGGTAGTCCTCTATCAAGTGCATGGGATGATGAATAGGAGGAAATAAATAATGGCTCAAAAATATGGGTTTTTTAACTCAGTAAACAACGATAGAGTTTATGATGCATCTGATGTTGCTAGGTTCTTATCTAAGTTTTTTACTAATGGGGTATTTAATAATAGTTTGGCAGTAAGTTCAAATGATAATATGACTGTTAGTGTAGCAACTGGTAATGCTAATATAAATGGTTATGGTTATGAAAATACTGAATCGCTTACATTAGATATAGATGAGGCAGATAGTGAATTAGGTAGAATTGATTCGGTTATAGTTAGATTGGATTTAACTAACAGGCAAATAACAACTCAAATACTAGAGGGTCAATATGCTACTACACCATCTCAACCTAGTATTACTAGAACTGGTACTATTTATGATTTAAGACTTGCAAATATATCAGTACCTGCAGGTGCAACAAGAATCACTACTGAAATGATTACTGATACTAGATTTGGTACTGACTGTGGTAATGTCACTCAGGCAGTATTAGAATTAGATACATCAGAGATATTTGCACAATATAAGGCTTGGTTTGATGATTGGTTTGCTGAATTACAAGATGAACTAGATTCAAGTCAAGCAGGTCATTTACAAAATGAAATAAATGACATAAGAATATCATTAGGATTATATACTGATACTTATGATTCAAGTCATACATATAGTGAAAATGATTTAACTGTACATGAACATAAGATATATAGTTGTAATACTAATAATACAACTGGTACATGGGATTCTACAAAATGGGATTTAGTACCAATAATAAATAATAGTTAGAAAGGATGATAAAAATGAGAAAAACTATTGACACGATATTTGAAAATCGTGTATGCTTAAGCAAGCAAGCAAACTATTGTATGCAAAAATTATCAGGAAGGGGGTTCAAGTTACGTACTAGAATCCCTTTATTTAGAATGTGGGGTGATTGGTACTATTTAGTATCAGTTACCCGTGATGTTTATGCTTAATGAATTATTAATTAAGGAATTAAGTGAACAAGTTGGAATAAATACATCTGATATACAAGTTATAAAAGATGGTGAAATATATTCTACAAGTGAAATAAAAACAAATAAAAAGTGGATTGATGGTAAACCTATATATAGAAAAGGAATCTTCTTAAATGCATTACCAGATGATTATAATATTACATCATACAATCATAATATATCTGATGTTGATATTATATATTTTGATAAATGTTTTGGAATATGGAATTATGGACAGAGTAATCAATCTACCAATCCATTACCTTTGTTCAATTATTCAGGTAGTAATATATATTTATTTGATGCTGATAGAACAGGATTTAAAATAAAAACTACACAAGATAGAAGTAATTTAAAGGGATTTATAACACTAGAATACACAAAAACAACTGATTAAACATCACATAGATACTAATATGTATCGTTAATATGATAAATGAAAAATTAAATAAAAATATATTAGATTTAATAAATGAAAATAAAACTGAAACAAATAATGTTAAAGGGAAAATATTGTGGAAAAACATTTCACCATCAACATCAATGTCAGAGATGTCAATATCATTATTGGATGATGATTATGATTTTTTGGAAGTTGTAGTTATATACTCAATAAATAATCAAAAGACAACTAATTCATGCAGATTTCCAAAAGGGCAAACTGGTGCTATGGAAGTAATTACTATTTCGGGAACACCTACACTTGCCATGAGAGAAATGCAATATATTAGTGATACATCATATTCATTAACAAATGGTAAAATATATCAATTAGGTGGTAGTGTAACTAATAATCCAAATGCATGTATTCCATTGTATATAATTGGTTATAAAACAGGATTATTTTCATAACACATTCTAATTTCTAGTATTGACTAGATTAATATGATAAATGATAAATTAACAAAAGAATTACAAGAACAAATTACTGAAAATAAAAATAACATTGCTAACATAATCGATAGTGGAAATAATTACATAAAGTTTATTGATGGAACTGCTATTTGTTGGGGCAACTTTAATGTCACAACTGGTACTTCTGCACAAAATGGTCAATATAATGTTAGTTTTACTGAAACAATTCCTATCACTTTTATTAGTGGTACGATACAAGGAAAAGTTGTAAGTGGAAATCCTTTAAGAAAAGTTGATGTTAGATTTTCTAATTTAATTTCAAATGATAATACACTAAAAGGTATAGCTATAAGTGATATAAGTAATTATGGTGCAACAATTGATTATTTAGTAATTGGAAGATGGAAGAACTGAAATATGTTCTTCTTTTAATTTTAAAGAAAGGGGAAACTATGGAACAAGAAATATTGATGATAATTTTTAAGTGGCTGATACCAGTTGTATTAACAGGTATTAGTGGCATAGTTGTAAAGATATATAAAGATAATAAGGCAGTGAAACTTGCATTATTATCTATAATTCGTAGTCAGATAGTATCTAAATGCGAAAGTTATCAAAATAAAGGTTATTTGCCTGAATATGCACGATATTGTTTAGAAGATTTATTTAAGCAATATCAAGCATTGGGTGGTAACCATGGTATTGAAATATTAGTAAATAATACATTTGAATTACCAAGTAGAAAGGATGGTGAATAGGATGGGTTTAGAAGAATTAGTTAGTTTAATCACAATTATTGTAACTTTAATTTTAGGTGTAATTTCTAAAAAATCATCAAAAATTAGAAATAATATAATACCAATTCAAAACTTATTAATTGGAACAATAGTTGCAATAGTTGAATGGATTATAACTAAAGATTTTAATTCAGCAATAGCATTAAGTGGTCTTATTGCAGGTGGAACGTATGACATAATACATAATTTAGAAAAAATAATTAGAAAATAAGGATGGTGAAATAATATGAGTAAATTATTTGGAATTGATATATCAGTATGGCAAAGAGATATTAACCTTACACAAGCAAAAGCAGAAGGTGTTAATTTTACAATTATTCGAGGTGCTTATGGAAATCAAAAAGATACTGCATTTGAAACACTATATCAACGTGCTAAATCAAATGGTTTAGGTGTTGGTGTTTATTGGTGGACACGTGCAGTTAATGAAGCACAAGCTAGTGAAGAAGCACAAATATTAATTGATAATGTATTAAAAGGAAAACAATTTGAATACCCAATTTATATTGATGTGGAAGATAGTCTTTTACAAAATCTAGGTAAAGCAAAAGTAGATGCTATTATAACAAGTGCATTAACTACACTTGAAAAGGCTGGTTATTATGCTGGATTCTATATGAATAGAAACTGGTATAATAATTATTGTAATGGTGCATCACTTTCTAAAAGATTTACATGTTGGTTAGCACAATGGTCTAGTGCAGAACCTAGTGGATTTCCAATGTGGCAATTTGGTGGTGAAACTAATTATATAAGAACTAATAAAATAGCAGGTGTTACTTGTGACCAAGATTATTGTTATGTAGATTTCCCTAGTATAATTAAAAATGGTGGATTCAATGGTTATGGAAAAGGAACACCTAGTCCTGCACCACAACCACAACCAAGTAGAAAATCAAATGAAGAACTTGCTAATGAAGTGATTGCTGGTAAGTGGGGAAATGGTGAAGATAGAAAGAATCGCCTAACACAAGCAGGATATGACTACTATGCAGTACAATCTATAGTTAATCAAAAATTAGGTGCTGGTAAATCAAGTGGTGCTGAATATTATACAGTACAACGAGGTGATAACCTTACTAAAATAGCAAATAGATATGGTACTACAGTTAATCAATTAGTAGCATGGAATAATATTGCAAATCCTAATTTGATATATGCAGGACAAAAGTTAAGAGTAAGATAGTCAGAGTAAAATCTGACTTCTTTTTTTATGTATAAAAAATAGAGTGCATAAAAAGAAGTCACCACATGGTGATTTTGATCACATGGGAGAAGCAATTAATTTAGTAGAGAACTTTAAAGTAGAAAACGTAATATTTAACTGTGGTACCTATAACAATTTAGAAAGTGATTTAATAAAAGTATTAGATAAAAAGAAAATAAAGAATTATTCATGTATTAAACAATTAAATGTAGATAAATATAAATTACAATTTTTAAATACAAGAGAATATAATTCAGAAAATGATAATTCAAATGTAATATATTTAAAGTTAAATAACTATAAATTTCTTTTTATGGGAGATGCTGGAATAGAAAAAGAAGAAGATATATTAGATAAATACAATATAAAAAATATAGACTTTTTAAAAGTTGGACATCATGGATCTAACACATCATCACATAAAAAATTTATAAATGCTATAAATCCTAAAAATAGTATAATATCTGTTGGAAAAAATAATAGATATGGTCATCCAAAAGAATCTGTATTAAAAATTTTATCAAACTCAAAAATATATAGAACAGATATACATGGAAGTATAAAAATAAAATTAAATAAAAATGGTTATATAATCCAAACTAATTTTAATTATAAGAATATACTATAAATGAAAATACAAAAAAATAATAATACATGAATATTATTTGAATAAAGTAGATATATTAAAAATAGAATATACTAAAGAAAAATTATATGAAAAAAAGTAAATATAATTACTTTGTTTCATATAATTTAATTAGTACGCTACCGTGTTAGCGTTTATATAGATAAAAGGAACTTATAACAGTTCCTTTTACATTTTTCTATATAAGCCAATTGCCTTACCTATAATGCTAACATTATTTAAGATAATTGGGTCCATTGTGTCATTTTCAGGTTGAAGTCTAAAATATCCATTTTCCTTATAAAAAGTTTTAAGTGTAACTTCATTATCATCATTCATTGCAACAACTATATCACCATTATTTGCTGTTTGTTGTCTTTGTACTATTACTATATCTCCATCATGTATACCTGCATTTATCATAGATTCACCACTAACTCTTAAAGTAAATACTTCTTTTTTTGTTGGTATTAAGTAAGTAGGTAATGTAAAAAATTCATTTGGCATTTCTATAGCTTCTATTGGACTACCTGCAGTTACTTTTCCAAGTAATGGAACATCAACTGTACTCTCTTTTTCATATTCGTTATTTACAAGTAATTCAATAGCTCTATTTTTAGAACCAACTTTCTTAATATATCCTTTTTGTTCAAGTGTATTTAAATGTGCATGAGTAGTAGCAGGTGATGATAAACCAAGTGCTGATCCGATTTCTCTAACAGTTGGTGGAAATCCATTTTTTGCAATACTTTTCTTTAAAAAATCTAAAACATCATTTTGTTTTCTAGTTAATTTTTCCATATAGTTTTTCCTTTCATAAAGTATCTTAACATATTTATTGTAAAATGTCAAACAATTGTTCGAAAGACTATTGACCCGAAAGTATGTTCGTGCTAAAATAAAATCAGAAAAAGGAGTTATAATTATGAAAAAGATTTTAGGATACGTAATATTTTATTTAATAGGTTTATTATGCATAATATCAATGATGTATAGGGTTGAAAGCTTGGATAGAAATATATCCATAAAAGATAATGTTCAAAAAAATAATTCTGTTTTTTACTAATTATAAACAACTATGTAAATAATCAAAGTAATAATTATCTGTTATATCTAGTAGATTTATTGGAGTAATTTTTATTTATAAATTACATAAATTTCCATATTAAAAAATGGAGATTTTTTATTTTATTTATTAGGCTAATTTACTGACTATTTATATTGACAAATTTGTCTAAAACGGGGTATACTATATATATAATAAGTGTTAGGAGTAAGGCAGAATGAAATTTAATGTGTACACGTTCAAAATCTCTAGTTTCATCACGAAATTGTTAGCAATACTACTAACACTTTTTATTATGCCTAATAATATATATGCGGACCCAGTAACAGAAGAAACTATATTATTAACAAATTTAACATCAGATATAGGTACATTTGATAAACCATTTGACCCAATAACAGAAGAATATACACTAACACTAGATAAAATGGAACCATATTTTACAATATCAGGAGAATTATCAGATGAAAAATTAACAGTAACAGGATTTGGAAAATATAGTATAAAATCAGGGGAAACAAAAGAAATAAATATAACAGTAACAAGCGAATCAGGAGATATAAAAACATATAAAATAAATGCAGTAAGAGAAACATTAAAAGAAGGAGAACATTCAAGTGAATTATCATATTTAGAAATAGATGGTTACGATAAAATATTAGAACCAGAATTTAAACCTTTAGTACATGACTATAATATAACAATACCAAAAAATGAATATGAATTAAAGATAAATACAGAAGTATTTGATTCAGAGGCAAAAATAGCTATAACAGGTGATAAAGATCTAAGTGCTAATACAGGAGTAATAACAATTACAGTAACAGAATCAAATACATCAAACACAGTATATACAATAAACTATACAAAAGTAGATGTAGAAAAAGAATATACTTATCAATATGAAGAAACGGAAAAAGAGTTTGTTGTACCAGTAACAGGAAAATATAAACTAGAAGTATGGGGAGCACAAGGTGGAAGTTTTAACGAAACATACAGAGGTGGTTATGGTAGTTACTCAAAAGGATTTGTAAATCTTTTAAAAGGTACAAAATTATATATAAATGTAGGTGGAGAAGGAGGATCACAAACAGAGTTAGCAGCTAGTACCTATAAGCCAGGTGGATATAATGGTGGAGGTACTTCTTGGACACTTGATGGATATGGTGCACCATCAGGAGGTGGAGGAGCTACACATATTGCAACTGAACCAGGTCTTTTATCTTCACTTGAAAACTCAAAATCTAGTATTTTAATCGTCGCAGGTGGAGGTGGAGGAGCTTTCTATTATTCTGCTTTAAATAACACTACCTATTATTATGGCCGAGGAGGAGATGCAGGAGGCTTTACAACAAACAAACCTGAAGGAAGATTTCTTTCTAGCTTTAATGATAGTGAATTAGCAACTCAAGAGAGTGGATTTGCATTTGGACAAGGTGCAGATTTTTCGATTAATTCAAATAATTCTACTTATCCAGGTGGCGGCGGTGGCTATTATGGTGGAGCGTCTTTTAATGTAAGTGGAGCTGGCGGTGGCTCTGGATATATTGGAAATATATTATTAAATAGAAAAGCAATGTATTGTTTTAACTGCCCAGAATCAACTGAAGAGTCAATAAGAACAATAAGCACTACAAATGTATCTGAAACTCCAATAAGCGAATATGCAAAAAAAAGTAATGGCTATGCGAAAATTACACCAGTTTTATCAGAAAATAATTATTTAACAAATTTATCATCAGATTATGGAAAGCTAAGCCCAGCATTTAATCCATTAATAGAAGAATATACATTAACATTAGATAAATATGATCAAAATTTCACATTAAGTGGAACTCTTTTAAATGCAGAAAAATTAACAGTAACAGGTCTTGGAAAATATAGTATAAAATCAGGCGAAACAAAAGAAATAAATATAGTAATAACAAGTGAATCAGGAAATATAAAAACATATAAAATAAGTGCAACAAGAGAAACACTACCAGAAGATGAACATAATAGTAAATTATCAAAATTAGAAATAGAAGGACATGAAGGATTATTGCACCCAGAATTCCACCCATTAACAGAAACATACGATATAAAAATTTCAAAAGATGATATGGGCCTAAATTTAATAACAGAAACATTTGATAAAGAAGCTAAAGTAACAATTGAAGGCAATCAATATATTAAAAATGATTCTGGAAAAATAACAATAACAGTAACTGCACCAAATGTTCAAGAAACAGTATATACAATAAATTACGAGAAAACACTTCCATTAAATGATATAATTTCTTGGGTAACAAATGCACCAACACAAGATGGCAAATATGATATAACAGTTTCAGGAAAAACGAGTTCTGAAGGTCAAATAGAAACAATAACATATCCAGTAGAGTTAATAAATTATTATGGGAATAAAACATATACAACAGAAGATGCAGATGAAAAAGGGTTAGTAAGCTTAGGAAATGATTCAGACGAATATAGAATGTTAATAGTAAAATATCATAATGATTTAACAATAGAAGAAGGGGTAACATTAACAGCAAACACATATGCAACAAGTGGATTGACATATAAAAAAGGAATGCTTATATATGTAGAAGGAACACTAACTAATAAAGGAACAATAAGTATGACAGCAAGAGGAACACATAATATAGAAGGAGAAAATGTATACTTATTACAAAAAGAAGATGGTACATTTGAATATGTACCAAAAGTTGGTGGAGAAGGAGGATTAGGATCAACAAGTGGTGGAGATCATGGAATAAATGGAGAAAATGGAAAAGATGGAGTAGGAAGACAAACAGGTGGCGGTGGTGCAGGAGCCAATGTATGGTCATCATATAGTTCAAGTACAACAATTGGAGGAGCTGGAAGTGCAGGAACATCATATTCTGGTGGAGCTGGAGGAGGAAGTGCAAACCATGGATGGCATGCACAGAGTAATGCACAAGGAACAATAGGTGGAAATTGTTTCGGAGTGAATCAATGGAATCCATGCCAAACAGGAGTAGGAACATCAACTGGGGCAGTACAAGGTTATGGTACTCTTGCAGTAAATCTAGGAACAGGTGGATTACTTGTAATATATTCAGATAGTTTAAAAAATGAAGGAACAATAGAATCAAATGGGATAGATACATATGATACGGGACATGGAAATCAATCATTTGGAGGAGCCTCAGGAGGAGGATCAATAAATTTATTTTATAACAAACTTATAGAAGAAGGAACTATTCAAGCAAATGGAGGATTAGGTAAACAAGGATATACAGCAGCACCAGCTCAAACTGCAAAATCAGGAAATGGTGGAAGTGGAAATATATCAACAAAACAAATATTCCCTATAACAATAATAGAAGATAATTATTTAAGTGATTTAACATCAGATTATGGAACATTAAGCCCAGCATTTGATCCAGCAATAGAAGAATATACATTAGCATTAGGAAAATACGATCAAAATTTCACGTTAAGTGGAACTCTTTCAGATGCAGAAAATGCAAGTGTTACAGGATTCGATACATATGAATTAAAATTTGGAGAAAAAAAGCAAATAAGTATAACAGTAACAGGAAGACTTGGTAACATAAGAACATACATTATTAATGTAACAAGAGAAACAGTAAAACCAGGAGAACATTCAAGTGAATTATCCTATTTAACAGTAGATGGATATGAAAATGATTTAAAACCAGACTTTCATCCATTAACAAATCAATATAATATAGAAATACCAAAAAATGAATATGAATTAAAGATAATAACAGAAACATTTGATAGTGAAGCAGAAGTAAAAATTCAAGGGAATGAACATCTAAAAGATAAAACAGGAGTTATTACAATCACAGTAACTGCACCAAATGTTCCAGAAACAGTATATACAATAAATTATACAAAAGTGGATGTAGAAAAAGAATATACTTTTGACTATACAGGAGAATATAAAACATTTATTGCTCCAATAAGAGGAGAATATAAAATAGAATTATGGGGCGCTAGCGGTGGAGCATCCTTAATGAACAAGAATGTTGGAACAATACGTGGTAAAGGAGCGTATACGAGTGGTGAAATATATTTAACTAAAGGTTTAAACTTGTTCATATATGTTGGTGGTGCTGGTGAAGATGGAGTGCTAAATCAAAATGCTAAAGGTGGATATAATGGTGGCGGTTTAGGTACTTGGGACGGTTCTGATGATGAAACTTCTGGTGGTGGAGGCGGAGCAACAGATATAAGGCTAGAAGAAGGATCTTGGGATAGTTTTAATAGTTTAAAATCCCGAATAATGGTAGCAGCCGGCGGAGGCGGAGCATCATTTACATATAGTCCTGGTTCTGGCGGCGGTATATCTTCAGATGATGTTTTTGATTCTAAATTATATGCAACGCAAACAAGTGGCTATAAATTTGGACAAGGTATGGATGGTAATGGAACCGGTGATTCAGATGGTGTAGGTGGTGGTGGATCAGGCTATTATGGCGGTAAAACCCAAAATGTAAGAAAGCAATCTGCTGGCGCCGGCGGTTCATCATATATATCAGGTCATGATGGATGTAAAGCAATAGAAGAAGAATCAATCGAAGGAAATATAATACATAAAGAAGATAGTAGTATTCATTATAGTGGTTTATATTTTACAGATACATTAATGTCAGCAGGAAATGAAAAAATGCCAACACATGATGGGACAGGTATAATGTATGGTAATGAAGGAAACGGTTATGCAAAAATTACACCAATGTTATTATCAAAAGATAATTATTTAGAAAATTTAACAAGTAACAATGGAACATTAAATCCAACATTTGACCCAACAACCGAAGAATATACATTAACATTAGGAAAATACGATCAAAATTTCACATTAAGTGGAACTCTTTCAGATGCAGAAAAAGCAAGTGTTATAGGTCTTGAAAAATATAAAATAGATGCAGGAGAGACAAAAACAGTTGATGTTATAGTAACAAGTGAATCAGGAGATGTAAGAACATATAAGATAAAAGCAACAAGAGAAAGGTTTGCTGAAGGAGAACATTCAAGTAAATTATCAGATTTAATAATAGATGAGCATGATGGAAAGTTAGATCCAGAATTCCATCCATTAACAAATACATATGATATAAAAATTCCAAATGGTAAAATAGATTTAAATATACAAACCGAAGTATTTGATAATGAAGCAGAAGTAAAAATTCAAGGTAATAAATATATGAAAGGAAATTCTGGAGTAATAACAATTACAGTAACAGAACCACATGTTCAAGAAACAGTATACACAATAAATTATACAAAAGATTATGTAGAACAAATACCTACAACTTATTCTTTTGCCCCAAATGTACAAGAATTCATTGCACCTACGACAGGAAAATATAAAATAGAACTTTGGGGAGCCCAAGGAAATAACGTTGAATCAAAACGTTCAGTTGGAGGACTTGGAGCATATACAAAAGGAACTATAAACTTAGATAAAAATGAAAAATTATATATATATACTGGAGAACATAAAACAGATAGAACAGCCTCATTTAATGCAGGATCAACAGGAGGATCCAAATCAAATACTGAAAATGGTGGTGGTCCATGTGGATATGGTGGTGGAGGAGCTACTGATGTAAGACTTACTGCCTCAGAAAATGAAAAAGAAATAAAATCATTAAGAAGCCGTATAATGGTTGCAGCAGGAGGCGGCGGTGGTTCAGACTACCAATTTCCAGCTAATGGAGGAGCTGGTGGAGCTTTAGAAGGTTTACCAGGTAAAAGTGGAAGCTATCCTGGTATTGTAGATAATACGTTTCCAACAGGAGGAACACAAACAACAGGTGGAACAACAACAAACGGAGCTGTAGGTACATTTGGTATCGGAGGTAATGGTGAATCTTCATGGGGATCAGCCGGTGGAGGCGGATACTATGGAGGAGCCGGCGGGGGCTATATTAGCTTATCTGTAGATTCAGGATCTGGAGGATCATCATATATATCAGGGTACCTTGGATGCGTCGCAGTAACATCTGAAGAAGATACAACACCAAAAGCAGGATGCGAGGATGGAACACAAAGTATAGAGTGTTCATACCATTATAGTGAAAAAATATTTGATGATACAGATATGAAATCTGGAGAAGAAAAAATGCCAACATATGATGGAACAGGAACACAAGTAGGAAATGAAGGAAATGGATATGCAAAAATAACACCATATCAAGTAGCATCAGAAGATAACTATTTAACAAGTTTATCATCAGATTATGGAACATTAAGTCCAACATTTGATCCATTAACAGAAAAATATACATTGACATTAGATAAATATGATCAAAATTTCACATTAAGTGGAACTCTTTCCGATGCAGAACATGCAAGTGTTATAGGTTTAGATAAACAATATAAATTAATATTTGGAGAAACAAAGACAGTTGATATTATAGTAACCGCAGAAAATGGAGATGTAAGAACATATACTATTAATGTAACAAGAGAAAAATTAAAACCAGGAGAACATTCAAGTAAATTATCAAAACTAGAAATAGAAGGCTATGAAGAAGATATAGATAAAGTATTTCATCCATTAACAACGGAGTATAGTTTAACAGTAAGTGAAGGAGAAATAGACTTATTTATAGATGCAGAAAGTTATGATGACGAAGCACAAATAAAAATAGAAGGAAATAGATATATAAAAGCTGATGAGGGAGTAGTAACAATCACAGTAACAGAACCACATGTAGAGCCAACAATATATACAATAAATTATACAAAAGTAGAAATAGAACCAAAATATACATATGAATGTACTAATACATACAAAGAATATATAGTACCTGCGACAGGGAAATTTAAAGTAGAACTATGGGGAGCTGGTGGCGGCTCTGGAATATATAATTATACTTATAGTAGAGGTGGCTTTGGCGGATATACCAAAGGAACTATAAAATTAACAGCTAATCAAAAAATATATATTTACGTAGGATGTATGGGAGGAACTGCAAAAGCAACAGGAAGATATAACGGAGGCGTAGGTGGCTATAATGGAGGAGCCAATGGTGGAAATGATGCAAACCATGACTCAAATCCAGATCCAGGTGGAGGCTCAGGAGGAGCTACTGATATCCGTTTAAGTATAAATGAAACAGGCGATTGGAATAATTTTGATTCATTAAAGAGTAGAATTATGGTCGCAGCTGGTGGAGGTGGCGGTCTTGCAGGTGAATCTGGAGGACAACCATTATCTATAAAACCACAAGAACATATATATGCTTTTGGTTCTGGTCAACCTGGAATAACATATGATGTTGGCTCTGGAGCTGGCGGTGGTGGTTACTATGGTGGTACAACTACTGCAGCATCAGGCGGACAGGGTTACGGAGGAGTATCATACATATCAGGCCATGGAATAAATGATGCAATAGATGAAAGCTCAATGGAAGGTAATGTAATATTAAC
>CANQFD010000006.1 GCA_947598325.1 uncultured Bacilli bacterium | reverse complement strand
AAAAGAATATCATGAAAAAATTGATGTGGTTACATTTGTAATAATAGATAATAAGCCTCATTTAAATGAAAATGGCATTGATTATTTATGTCATTGGGTTGGCAAGTTAATATTAGTTACTACTAATAAAAATCATATTGCTTATAGTTTGAAAGATAAATATGATAATTTAGAAATTTTATATTATGATACTTTAGATTTAGAGAAGTTATTAGAGGATTTATATAGTAAATATAATACAGAACGTCTAACAATTCAATCAGGTGGAACTTTAAATGGAATGTTTGTTAGAAATAAATTGATAGATTTTGTAAATATTGTTATAGCTCCAATAATTGTTGGCGGAAAAGATGTTGCAACATTGGTAGATGGAGAATCAATAACAGATGAAAGTGAATTAAATAAGCTAATGCCATTACAGTTGTTGGAATGTAATAAATTAGAAAATTCTTATATTCAATTAAAATATAAGGTTATAAAATAGGAGTTGAAATATTATTTGATTTAAAGTATATTACAATTTGTGTTAGTAAAATAAATAGTAATTTGTAGGAGATAAATGATTTATGAAATGCATAAATAAAACTTTTGAAAAAATTATTTTTGAAGAAACAGATAACGATTATATAGAATGTAGATTTAAAAATGTAGATTTTTCTAAATATGATTTATCTAATATATATTTTGAAAAATGTAAATTTATAAATTGTGATTTTTCAAATTCAGTATATTCAAAATATATAAGTAAAAGTAATGAGTATATGAATTCTAAATTTATTGGAACTAATATGATGGAATCTCATTTAGAAAATGTTTCTTTTAAAGAATGTACGCTAAAATATAGTAATTTGTCAGAAAGTATTTTTAATAAAGTAATTTTTAATGACTGTGATATGAGCGAAAGTAATTTCATCAGTTTAGAAAAAATAAATAAAACAACCTTTAATAATTGTAAATTAGTAAGAACAGATTTTAGAGAAACAAAATTAGATACAATAGATTTTAGCACATGTGATATTTCAGGAATAATGGTTAATATAGAAGATTTAAGAGGACTTATTGTTACTAGTTATCAAGCAATTATTTTATCTACTATATTAGGTCTTAAAATTAAAGATTAAAACAACAAAATTTTTAAACAAATTACAATTTAATTTAGTAAGAAAAATAGTAATTTGTAGAACAAAAGGTTATTGTAAATTATCAACTTTTATGATAATCTTATTAAAGATAAAAGGAGGATTTTTTATGAGAAAGAATATTAAAGTTACTGAGGCAATATTCCCTATGCCAGTATTAATGATAGCCACTTATAATGAAGATGGAAGTATTGATGTGATGAATGCAGCATGGGGAACAATGCTAGAAAGAAATCAAGTAATACTTAATTTAACAGAAACACATAAAACTGTTAAAAATATTAAAGAGAGAAAAGCATTTACTGTTAGTATTGCTGATAGCGACCATGTTGTAGAAGCAGATTATTTTGGAGTGGTATCTGGAAACAATACACCTAATAAATTTGAAAATAGTGGTTTAACTGCTATAAAGTCAGAAAATATTGATGCTCCAATTACCAATGAGTTTCCAATATGTTTAGAATGTGAATTCATAGAATATGGAGAATGTGGAGTAATAGGAAAAGTAGTTAATGTTACTGCTGATGACAAAGTAATGAATGGAGATAATGTTGACATATCATTAGTTAATGCTATTGCATTTGATCCATATACTCATGGTTATTATAAAGTAAATGAGAGAGTTGGAAATGCTTTCAAGGATGGGTTACAACTAAAAAAATAATAATATGTAGTATAGGACAGATAGTTTGAAGATTATCTGTCTTTTATGTTATATCATTTATACAAATTACAATTTGTGTGAGTAAGATTATTAAATAAAATTTTAGGTGGCATTTAGGTGGCAAATTTCTAAAAATTTAGGAATTCGATTTAATCTAAAATGAAATAAAAGATTAAAATTCGGTTAAAAATAAATAAAAATGTTATAAAAAAGATAAAAAAGGTACGAAACTTTGATGCCCCCTGAAGAGAGAGCGAAAGCTCTCTCATTTTTGTTTTTTGCTTGAAATTACGGAGCTTTGTAATTTTTGATTTTTATAAAATAATGCTTTCAACTACCAAAAAAACAATATATGATATAATTATATTGTATTAGGTTTAAAAAACTATTGAAGAATTAGATAATGTTGCTAAAAAATATGATTATAGCAAGTTACCTTATGATGTATAGAAAGTGAGTGAAGAATAGTGAAAAAACAAACAGCAGGTAGAGAAAAGTTAGGTAATGTTGCACCTAAGTTTGCAGAATTAAATGATGATGTATTATTTGGGGAGGTATGGAGCAGGGAAGATAAATTATCAGCTCGTGATAGAAGTTTAATAACAATATCAGCATTATTTGCACAAGGATTATATACACAATTAAAATCACATTTAACAATTGGAAAAGAACATGGTCTTACAAAAGAAGAAGTTGTTGAAGTAGTAACACAATTAGCATTTTACTCTGGATGGCCTAAAGCTTGGAGTACCTTTCCTTTAATAGAAGAAGTATATGGGAGTGAAGATAAAAATGAATAAGGAAGAATTTGATAAATTAAATGTATTTGGATTAGGACAACCAAATGATGCGTATGCAGAGTATTTTACAGGTAACAGTTATCTAAAACAATTAGCAAAAACTGATAATGGAATTAGTTTTGCAAATGTAACTTTTGAACCAGGATGTAGGAATAATTGGCATATTCATAAAGCTAAATCTGGCGGAGGGCAAGTTTTAATTTGCACAGCTGGATATGGATATTACGGGGAAGAAGGAAAAGAGGTTCAAAAATTATCGCCAGGGGATATTGTAGTAATTCCTGCCAATGTAAAACATTGGCATGGTGCACAACCTAGCTCTTGGTTTAGTCACATTGCAGTAGAAGTGCCAGGTGAAGAAACGGAAAATGTTTGGTTAGAACCTGTAACTGATGAAGAATACAATGATTTAGATGATTAGAAAAAATAATTTGTATAAGCAGCTCTATATGAGATTTGCTTTTTTTTTGATATAATTATTGTGAAAGTTTTATTGATATGATTATGTTTTAATATTTCTTTAATCTTTGTATTTTATACTTTGGTTGTTAAAAAAGAAAGGAATAAAAAATCATGCAAAGAAAAATAAAAAATATTATATCTGTTGTCATTATTTTATTACTATGTGGAGGGATTGTTTTAACTATATATTTAAGTACCAAATCATCTAATACTAGTGATAGTAATAATATTCCAAATATGAGTCAAAATGGAAGTGAGCTACCAGATATACCTAATGGTAATGATCAAGGAGAGCCACCTGAAAAACCTGAAGGCGAATTGAATGGTGGAGAAGAAAATAATAATTCAAATATAGAAGAACCACCAGAGAAACCTGATTGGGATAACAATATGGGAACTCCACCAGAGATGCCAAATAATGATAGTGGTATGGAACAAATAGGGGGACAACCAAATAATAATACCAATAATAATTATGTTTACTTAATTCTTTTTGGAATAGAAAGTTTAACTCTATCTATTATTGTACTTTACTTAATAATGTCAGGATTTAATAAAAAGACTTTAAAAGAAATATTTACTAATACTGATAAAATATTAATCTATATTCTAGGAGTAATTATTTTAACAAGTGGACTTACTTTTACTGAAAATTTAGTTGCTAATAAATATAAAGATAATACAACTATTAATAATAATTCAAATCAAGGTATGGAAGCAAAACAAAATACAAATATATCTTATTCAGCTGTAAAGGAAATTACTAAATCAACAACTGAAAATGATGGAGAATATGAAAGTACAAAAAAGGACGAAAATGCTATTTTAGTTAGTGGAGATATTGATGTAACTTTATCAGATATTAAAGTAGATAAAAGTGGTGACTCAGATGGGGGAGATAACACCAGTTTTTATGGTACTAATTCAGGAATTATTGTAAAAAATGGAGCTAATTTAACACTTAAAAATATAACAATAAATACAAATGCTACTGGATCAAATGGGGTATTTAGTTATGGAGGAAGCGCAACAACAAATAATAAAAGTAGTGATGGTACACAAGTAACAATTAGTGATTCTAAAATAACAACAAAAAAAGATAACTCTGGAGGAATTATGACAACTGGTGGAGGAACTATGATTACTAAAAATCTTAACGTCAATACTTTAGGTGTATCAAGCGCAGCCATTAGATCTGATCGTGGGGGAGGAAAAGTAAGTGTTGATGGTGGAACATATAAGACAGCTGGGGCAGGGTCTCCTACTATTTATTCAACTGCTGATATAACAGTAAGGAATGCATCTTTAATTGCTACTGCATCAGAAGGTGTTGTAGTTGAAGGAAAGAATAAAATTACTCTTGAAAATGTAGACTTAACTGATACTAATAATAAATTAAACGGACAATCTACAACTTATAAAAATATTTTTCTATATCAATCTATGAGTGGAGATGCTAATGATGGTGTATCAGAGTTTAGTTCTACTGATTCAACAATCACTACAAATAAGGGTGATACTTTCTACATTACGAATACAAGCTCAAAAATCACTTTAAAAAATAATAAGTTTATAAATAATGATTCTACTGGTAACTTTTTAAGAGCTCAAAAAGATTCTTGGGGAAATAATAGTTCAAATGGTGGTATTGTAGAATTAGTGATGGAAAACCAAGAAGCCAAAGGAAATATTGTGATAGATTCTATTTCAACACTTGATATGACTATGAATACAAACTCTTATTATGAAGGAACAATAAATGGGGAAAATACTGCTAAAGAGATAAAATTAACATTAGATAAGACATCTAAAATCAAATTAACAGGCGATAGTTATATAACTTCTCTTGATAATGCTGATAGTAGTAATAGTAATATTGATTTTAATGGTTATACATTGTACGTAAATGGTAAAGCGATAAATTAAAAAAATTGGAGGTAGAAAGATGAGAATTTTAGTTGTTGAAGATGAGGAAACCATAGCAGATGTTATTTCAACAAAACTACAAGATGAAAAATATGAGGTTGATATATGTTTTGATGGCGAAAAGGGATTATATAATGCTATGACAAATATATATGATTTAATCATTCTTGATATAATGTTACCTAAAATGAATGGTTTAGAAATACTAAAAGAGATAAAAGAAAATGATATAAGTGCTAAAGTAATCATGCTTACTGCCAAATCAGAGCTAGATGATAAATTAAAAGGCTTTGATACAGGGACAGATGATTATGTAACAAAACCTTTCCACATTGAAGAATTAATTGCTCGAGTAAATGTTCAGTTAAGAAACAAAGGAAATCATAAAGTTAAGGATATATTAGAATATAGTGATTTATCATTAAATATTAGAACTTCTACTCTAACTTGTGTAAGTACAAATGAGTCAATAAATATTCCTTATAGAGAATTTCTATTACTAGAATATTTTATGAATAATAAAGAACAAATTATATCAAAAGAGCAAATTTATGATAAAGTTTGGGGAATTGATAATGATTATGAATCGAATAATTTAGAAGCATATTTATCTTTTTTAAGAAAAAAAATAAAAATTATTGGATCGAAAGTAACTATTAAAGCAGTTCGTAATCTAGGTTATAAAATGGAGGCATAAGGAAATATGGAGAATTTAAAGAAAAAAACATTTTTTACAATTTTTATTATAATATCTTTATTTGCTATTATTTTTGCCATTTTCTTTAATGTTCAAACTTATCATAGAGAATATGAAGGAATATTAAATAATTTGACAAGAATGAGAAATTTAACTATAAAAAAACCTGAATATTTTGATAAAGAAATGAAACCGATAAATGATGATGATCTTCGTAATAGAAAGGTTATGGATTATGAAGTTTATACTTTTATTTTAAATGACAATAATGATATTATTGATAGAATAAGTCATAGTGATAATGATATTAGTGATGAAATTGTAACTAAAGCTAAAAATATTATTACTAGTAATAATACGAGTAAAATAAAAATTGGATGTTTATATTTAGAAAGTTATGGATATAATTTTGAAAATAATAAATCTTTAACTATTGTAAATATTTCTAATATTAGAAAAATGTTGCTTATTAATTTACTAATTTCTTTATTATTAATTAGTATTGGAGAATTAGTTATTTATATCATTTCTAAAAAAATAACAGAATGGATTACTAAACCAGTTCTTGAAAGTTTTAATAGAGAAAAAGAATTTGTTGCCAATGCCTCTCATGAACTCAAAACGCCACTTGCTGTTATGATGGCAAGTATAGATTGTTTAGATGTGAATAAGAAAAATGAAAAATGGATCAATAACTTAAAAAGTGAGTCTGATAGAATGAGTAATTTGATAACAAGATTACTTGATTTATCTAAAACTGAATATTTAAAAAAAGAGAATTTTAGTAAAAATGATATTTCTATGATTATAGAGAAAAGAGCATTAACATTTGAAAGTTTAGCATATGAAAAAAATATAAATATAGAAACTAATATTGTAGAAAAGGTGAATATCTTTTGTAATAAAGAAAGCATAGATGAATTAGTATCTATTTTAATTGATAATGCTATAAGTCATAGTAATGAAAATAGCAAAATTAAAATTAATCTAACATGTGATGCATCTGAAATAAAATTGGAAGTAATTAATAAGGGAGATCCTATACCATCTGATGAATGTGAAAAGATATTTGAAAGATTTTATAGAAATGATAAAAGTCATAATCGAAAAAGTGGTAGATATGGATTAGGTCTTGCAATTGCAAAAAATATTGTAAAAGCTCATAATGGCAACATTAGAGCTTATTCAAAAGATGAATATACTACTTTTGAAGTTAAATTTAAAAAAATGAACATTAACGAAAAAAGTTAATGTTTTTTAATGTTTCTTTAATCTTTGTATAATAAAATGATATTGTTTTAGAGGGAGGAAAATTATGTTTATATTAAAAAATGCATGGATTTCAATTAAAAGAAATAAAGGAAGGAACATTTTAATAGGAATAATTATTTTAATTATTGCTTGTGCTTGTACTATAACGCTTGCAATTAAAAACACAGCAGTAGATTTGATAGATTCTTATAAAAATGCTTATGACAAAGAAGTAACAATTAGTTTTAATAGAGAAAATATGATGAAAGATTTTGATCCGTCACAGGAAGAGTCAAGAGAAAATGCTAAAGAAAAATTTGATAGTATTGCAAGTTATACAATTAGTGATGTTGAGTCTTTTGCTGATAGTAATTATGTCAAAAGTTATTATTATACCTATGGTGTTGGATTAAATGGAAACAATATTGAAAAAGCTGAAATTGAGTCGAATAATGATATGTCAAATGGATTTGGACATAGAAAAGAAGAAAATATGTCATCAACTGATTTTACTTTAACTGGTTATAGCTCATTGGATGCTATGAGTGAATTTATAAATGGTACTTATACTATGAGTGATATAACTGATAATGCTTGGGATATAGCATTTAATGGTAATTATGTATTTATTAATCAAGAACTTGCTAATTATAATAATTTAAATTTAAATGATAAAATAAAATTAGAAGATGAAGATGGAAATACTTATGAATTTGAAATTATTGGTATTTTTAAAGAAAATGAAGAAGGAAACCAAGAACCAATGTCAATGTTTTCAAATTCAGTAAATACTATTGTAACAAATGCAAGTGCTGTTACAGGTATCACTAAAAGTAATGAAAATTTAAAATCAACAATTAATCCAACTTTTATTATAGATTCTTATGATAATGTCGAAAAATTACAAAATGAATTTTACGAAAAAGGTTTGGATAAAAACTTTGTTTTACAAACAAATGGGAAAGAAGCAACAAGTGGTGTTTCAAGTATTGAAAATATTAATTCATTTGCAACTACATTTTTAAGTTTAACTCTTATTATTGGTGGAATAGTTTTATTTGTAATCAATATGATTAATATTCGTGAAAGAAAATACGAAATAGGTGTTTTAAGAACAATTGGTATAAGTAAATTAAAATTAACTATGCAATTTGTATCAGAACTTGTTATTGTTTCCTTAGTTGCTCTTATACTTGGCGCAGGAATTGGTGCTGTAAGTTCTAAAGGGGTAAGCAATTCATTACTTGCTAATGAAATAAATAATAGTAATGAAAGAACTGAAGAAACTTTCAAGAACTTTGGTGGTCCAAATATGAATTTTGAAAATCATGACCATGAAGGAACTAAAAACGAAATGCGAGGAAAAGGTATGCCAGTTGTTCAAGCATATGATTCTATTGATGCAGTAGTAGATATTAAAGTTTTATTAGAATTACTTGGTATTGGACTTTCACTAGTTTTAGTAAGTTCTATTGCATCAATGGTTAGTATTCAAAGATTTTCACCACTTACAATATTGAAAGAGAGGTCTTAATAATGGCAAATAAGAAAATGAATAATTATGTTTCAGAAGAAAAAGAAATAAAAAACAATAATGAAACTAAAGAGAAAAATAATATTATTTTAAGTATTAAAAATGCAAGTTATAGGTATAGTGATGCTGAAGAAAATGATTATGCTTTAAGAAATGTTAACTTTGATTTTGAAAGTGGAAAAATATATGCAATAAAAGGTCGAAGTGGAACAGGTAAAACAACCTTATTATCTCTTATAAGTGGACTTGAAAGATGTACTGAAGGTGAAATTATATTTGATGGTAAAAGTTTAAAAGATATAAATCTAGATAAGTATCGTAATAGTGATATAGGTATTGTTTTCCAAAGTTATAATCTATTACCTTTTATGACTGCAAGTGAAAATATAATTCTTTCTATGGATGCTAATGGTTTAAAAGTTAAGAATAAAAAAGAAAAAGCTATCGAATTAATGGAAAAAGTAGGTTTAAAAGAAATATATGCTGATCGTAAAGTGTTAAGATTATCAGGTGGTGAGCAACAAAGAGTTGCTATTGCAAGAAGTTTATCCTATAATCCTAAAATGATAATTGCTGATGAACCAACAGGGAACCTTGATAAACAAACAGAAACTGAAATTTTAGATATATTTAAAAAGTTAGCTCACGAAGAAAATAAATGTGTTATTATTGTAACTCATTCACAAAATGTGTGTGATACTGTTGATGTAATATATGACTTGAAGAAAGTAAAAAAAGAAAGTGACAAGTAATTAGAAATGAGCAAACTGTATGTATAGTTTGCTTTTTTTTATGGTATAATTATTAAAATGTTAATTTTAGTTGACAAATTTCCAACTCAAACAGGTAGATTGCAACTAAAATAAATCAAAGAATGTCTGATTTTGATAAGGTTGTTTAATTATATAAAAAACATTATGGAGGATTAAAATATGGATAAAATAAAAGAAAAAGTATTACAAGCAAAAAATTTAGACGAATTATTTGATGTTGAAGAGGAAGAACATATAAAATTCAGAAATAATTTATATAACGAATTATTAAAGGATGAAATGATAAAAAAGCATATATTTGAAATAACAGGTGCTGATGACAATGATATAGATAATATATTATTTATTAATGGATCACCACCTATAGATTATTTTGATGAAGATGATGAATAAATATAAGCACTCAATAGAGTGTTTTTATTATGCTTAAATAGTGTATAGGATATATTAATCAAAATGACTAAAATAGGTTTTTAGTTGAATTTAATAAGTATGAGGTGTTTGTTCGATTCCAACTTTAAGCATCATTTCAGCCAATAGAAATATTGATTTTTTCATGTGGTATAGCAACCGTAGGACTAACAAAATATTAAATCTCACGTGGATGAGACTACGGAAAAAAACGGAGGAGAAATATGAAAAGTTAAAAGAGTCAATAATAAAAAATGGATTTAGAAAAAACAGTAAAAAAATATGATGATTTAAATAAAACTAATTCTATCAATGAATTTGGAAAAAACTTATTTTTCTCTTTTTATGTAAATTTTTTCTAAAATAAAAATACATATTTTATCTAATTTTGTCGAAAAATAAAATAGGTGATTTTAATGAAAAAGCAATTTATTTTTGTATTATTATTTATAGTATGTTTATCATCATTTTTAAATATTAAAAAAGAAGAATATGATATGTCTGTTATGGGTGAAATTAGAACATATAATTTAAGGGAAGAAGAATATGAAATAAATTTTGATGAAGAAATATTAAATTTATCTAATTTTAAACTTAAAATGGCTCTTTTTTCATCTGTAGATAGTAATATAAAAAGGGTATATATAAATTATCCATATGAATTTAAAGAATATTCTAAAAATAAAGAATATATATCAGTAACTGGTAATAATTTAAACTATATAATTGATTTAATAAAAAAAGAATATACAGATATACTTAAAGAAAATAGTAATTATAAAGAAAACTATACTTATAACAATAATATATCTATAAACAAAGTTGCCGTTCAAAGTACGCCAGAAATAATAGATAAATTTAAAGCAAAATATCCAAAAGTAAAAATAAAATCAAAATGATGATAAATAGTCATCATTTTTAAATTTCATATGTATAATATATAAAGTTTATCAAAAAAATGAGAAATATATTAAAAATTTAAAAATATATATTGAAAAATACAAAAAGATATGATAAACTTAAGTAGTCGTGGACCCTTAGCTCAGTTGGTTAGAGCATCCGGCTCATAACCGGGCGGTCATAGGTTCGAGTCCTATAGGGTCCACCACTTTTTTTGCAGGTGTGGCGAAATTGGCAGACGCGCTAGACTTAGGATCTAGTTCCTTACGGAGTGGGGGTTCAAGTCCCTTCACCTGCACCAGTGACATTTCTGTTCGAACTTTTTCGAACTTTTATATAGAGAACTTGCAAAAAGTTCATTTTTATGTTATGATGAATATGTCAAGGAAACTTGCATAAAATAAAAAAGAGGAACATTTGAGTCGCAAGTGAATGTCGCCTCTAAGAATTTAGATTTGACACTCTATCAATGCTGATTGAGTGTCATATTTTTATTGCTATTACCAATAAGGTAAGGAGTAATAAAATGATAGCAACAAGCCGAAGGACTTTTACAATAAAAGTTCTTTTTTTCATTGTATCCCTCCTTTCTTTCTCAAGATTGGAGGCAGACACTCACATCAAATGTTCCTACAAATATTATACTATAACTGATATTATAAAACAATCGAATATTGATTAATTTTATTATTTTTCAGTAAGGTATTTTGATACACTTGTCAAAATACCTAGGGGGTTAATTATTTTGTAAAAATAAAATATGTGATATACTGATAATAGAAGGTAATAATATGGCAAATCGTGAATATTATGTAAATCACAATTTTTATGATTTAAAAGTGATAATGAATTAACAATATTAACTAATTTTAAAACGTATCAATGGACAATAGAATGTGCTTGTGGGCCTAATTTTAATGATTCTTAATTATTATAATTATTATTCTATGGATGAAAAAGAAATTCTTAAAAGAGTTGATTGTAAAATTTCAGGTGGTATTAAAATTAAAAATATTGTTGATTTTTTTAGAGATAATGGCTATGAGGTAGAAAGTAGTATTGAACATCCTAAAACAGTTAATGGAAAATGTTTTGAAACTATGGAACGTTTAGAGAATTTGTTATTTCAAATCTAAAAAAAGGATATCCTATTTTAGTAGAAAGTGTGTATTATGGAGGGCATTATCAAATTATAATTGGTTATGATCATAGAAGTGATGATGATTCATTTTTAAAAGACATTTTGATTTTTGCGGATTCATCTGATGAAACAGATGATTATATAGATGATTATACTTATTTTAGCGCATTTAAATTTTTTAAAATGTGGTTTGACGATAGATTTTTGCCAATTGAACATAGACAGCAACCATATGTAGTTGTAAAAGGAAAAATATAATAATTAAGGAGAGTGTATTTATGGTAAAAGAAAGTAGTGTACAAGAAAATAAAAAAATGATAGAAATAGAAACTAATCATTTGCTTGTTTTATGTGAAATTGCAGATGAAACAATGAAAAGAGAGAAAAAATTATATTTAGATAGAAGATATTGGTCTAATATAGATATTGATTAAATTTTAGTAAAGTTTATAAAGTAGCAAAAATACAATGCTACTTTTTCTTATGTTAAAGAAAGTTTTTAATTACTTTTTAAACAGTTATAAATAACAACAATGTTAAGAAAATTGGACAAATTTTAAAAAAAGTGTTATAGTAGACGGCAATATGAATTTTTGGGGGGATAAAAATGGAAGAAATGACAATAGGAAAGGTTAAAGAAATCCAAGAAAGAATTGTAACACTTGAAGAAGATACTGGCTTAAATGAATTAACAAAAATGCAAGAAAGAATAAAATTAATAGAATCTAAATTAAGTTCCATAGAAAAAGATATGGAAGGAATGGATAAAAATACTGGTATTTATAAAGTGATGCAAAAGCAATATGATAAGCTATTAGAAGAAAAAGAATATATAGAAAAAATGTCAAATATAGGATTAATAGCTTCAATTACATCAAATGTATTTGGAGACAAATATAAGGTTACTGAATATGGTTCAGATATTAGTAATGATAAAAAAATATTAAAAGAAGAACCAGCAACATCACAAAATAATACTGAAACAAAAGAACAATTACCAAAAACAGAAAAAATTATGAGTGTTAATCAGTTGGAAGAAACTAAGAAAAGATTAAATGATATTAAGTCAAAATTAATTTCAATACAAGAAAATCTTAATACTATTAACGAAAATACAGGTATAGGGAAAGTATTAAATAAACAATATGAAAAATTGTTAATAGAAAAGAAAGAATTGGAAGAAAAAATAAATCATGACTTAGTTATAGGTACTGCTAATAACGCATTTAAAACTGTTGATAATAAATTTAATTTAACAAAAGAAGTAGTAAATGAACCTAAGAAAGTTAAGACAGATGATCTTGAAAAAGATTTACCTATATCAAATATAGATAACAGTGATGATAAAAAAGAAATACCAACTGATAAAAAAGAGTTATCAACTATAGTTAAACCAATTGTAAAGAAAATTATAAAGAAAAAACAAATGCCAAAAAATACACCAAAAGTAATATATTTGGGGAAAATAGAAGATATAGATGAACAAGATAAAAAAGTAATAGAACAACCAAGTAGAGAAGTAGTAAATGAACCAAGTAAAGAAGTAATAAAAGAAATAAAAAAATTAGAAGAAGAAATAAAACAAAAACAGGAAAAAAGTATAAGTAAAGAAGAAAAAAATGTAAAAATAGAAAATTTAGAAATAGTTTATGATTGTAAGAAATATAGATATAATGTTTATTTTGATTTGATAGAGAATGGTAAGAAAAGTTCAATTTTTGACTCATGGCATTTATCAAAGACATTCTTACATAATGATAAAGTTAGAAAGTCTATATCTAACAAATATAATAGAAAAAATATAGACTTACTTGATATGAATGTTTTATCAGGAATTAAAACAAAAATAGATAAAAAATATAATACAAATTTAAGTGCAGATTATTGTAAAGGTAGATTAATCTTTAATCTTACATATAAATTGGGAATACCAAAAAATTGGTTAAATCTAAAAGATTGGTTGAAACAGTATCAAACAGCAGTTAATCAAAGAAAATTAGGTTATAAACCAAAAATATGTTATTCTAAAGAAATGCTTATGAGATTAGCGCTTATAGGATCTTTATTAGGAAGCTGTGGGGCACCAATTATTTCATATGCAAAGGATTTTATTGATTTATCAAGTCAAGGTAAGTTCCAAAAAGAATTAGAATTAAATGATGATAGTAGTTCAATGAATATGGACAAGGTGACTACTGATGGTAAATCAAATAATTTAACAACAGAAGAAATTAAGGTTACAGAAGCATTAACTGATACTATAGAAAATCCAGAATTATTAAAAGAAAATAAAATAAAAGTAGAATCAGGTTCTACTAATGCAAATATAGAAAAAGAAGAGTCACATTACGAAACAGAAGCATCAGGCTTTAAAGTAGGTCAAAAATTAAAACTTAAGCAATTAGATGAAAATGGTAATGTAACTGTTGACCATTTCGTGTCAGATGATGCTTTTGACAAGAATTTAAAATCTATAACAGAAGTAGAAGAAACTGAAAAAAAGGCAGATTATTATAAAATATCTGAAATATGGGTACTTGATGGTTCTGATGTACTTGATAAAGTTTGTACTAGTAATATAGGTACTAATGAATTGTTTGAAAAATATGGTTCAGAAATTACAATTTCATTTGTAGTTGATGCATATTCTAATGATAAAGAAACATTATTATATTCAAAATATGTTAATATGGATGAAATTGCACCATATACTAAAAATCAAAAACAAAAAATAGCAAAAGAAAAAGAAGACGATAAAAAAGAAAACAAAAGTACAGAAATTTCAGCAGAGAAGAGGGCTTTGGTTTTAAAGAATCTAAGAAGAAACTAATACAGTTCTTGTATTAGTTTTTTTAATTCTATGATATAATTAATATGTATTAGAGGTGTATAATAATGTTAAAACATACAAAAATAAAACCATCATATATTGAGGCAAAAAAAAGAACTAATAATAAGGTTAAAGTATTAACCGATTTATATATAATGAATAATGAATTAAAAAACATAGGAATTAATAAAAAATATGTTGTTATAACATATGGTTGTCAAGCAAATGAAAGAGATTCAGAAACTATAAGTGCAATTTTAGAAGATATGTCATTTGTAAAAACTGATAATTTAGAAGATGCTGATTTAATTCTTCTTAATACATGTGCAATTAGAGAAAATGCTCATAATAAAGTATTTGGAATGCTAGGAAGAATAAAACATTTAAAAGAAACTAAACCAAATATAATAACTTGTTTATGTGGATGTATGGCACAGGAAGAAGCAGTTGTAAATGAAATAGAAGAAAAATTTAAATGGATGGATGTAGTTTTTGGAACACATAATATTCATAATTTACCAAAACTTATTAGTGATGCTATAAATGATAATGAACTTATTATTGAGGTTTTTAGTAAGGAAGGTGATGTTGTTGAAAATCTTCCTGTTAAAAGAGAAAATAAATATAAGGCATATGTTAATATAATGTATGGATGTGATAAGTTTTGTACATATTGTATAGTACCATACACTAGAGGAAAACAAAGAAGTAGAAAATTAGAAGATATTAAATGTGAAATACAAAAATTAATAGATAATGGTTATAAAGAGGTAACTTTATTAGGACAAAATGTTAATGCATATGGAAAAGATTTAGAAAATGGAGTAACTTTTGATAAATTACTTGAAGAAGTAGCAAAAATGAAAATAGAGAGGATTAGATTTGTAACATCTCATCCTTGGGATTTTACAGATCAAATGATAAATATAATAAAAACATATTCAAATGTAATGCCATATGTTCATCTTCCTGTTCAATCAGGTAGTGATAAAATACTTAAACTTATGGGTAGACGTTATACCAAAGAATCTTACTTAAAACTTGCTAAAAAGATAAAAGATACAATTCCAAATGTAAGCCTTACAACAGATATTATAGTAGGTTTTCCAAATGAAACAGAAGAAGATTTTAACGAAACACTTGATGTAGTAGAAAAATGTAAATATGATAGCGCATTTACATTTATATATTCAAAAAGAGAAAATACACCAGCTTCTAAAATGGAAGATAAAGTACCTCTTGAAGTAAAACAAGAAAGACTACAAAAATTAAATGAACTTGTAAATAAATATGCACTTATTAATAATGAAAAATTAGTAGGAACTATACTGCCAGTGTTAATTGAAGGTGAATCTCAAAAGGGTAATAATTTATATGCAGGATACACAGATACTATGAAACTAGTTAATGTTAAATGTAATAAAGAAGATATTGGGAAAATAATAAATGTTAAAATTATTGAAGCTAAAACATGGAGTTTAAATGGAGAAAAAGTAGATGAATGATGAAGAAAATGTAATAGAAAATTTAAAAAAAATAATAATGGATTCAGAAGAATACATTTTATATAAAAATAGCGTTGATAATTTAAATAATAATGATCATATAAAGGATATAATAGA
Organism: uncultured Bacilli bacterium; assembly: GCA_947598325.1. GTDB lineage: Bacteria > Bacillota_I > Bacilli_A > RF39 > UBA660 > CAG-433. Next base: position 52,117 of record CANQFD010000006.1, on the reverse strand, counting down.
AAATATAAAATTAAAACAAAAAATTATAGTAAATAAAGAAAATAAAGGGTTAAACAAAGATAAAGAAGAATTTGAAGTACAAAACTTATATAAAATATTGAAATCTTATAAAGAATATAATAATTATATAAAATCTAGTAGAAAGTTAAATACATTATTAACAAATATTAAATCAAATTTTGAAGATTACTTTAATAATCTTATTATTAATTAGTTAATTTAATATTATGCTAAAAAAAAGACTTAAGATTTAAGCCTTTTTATTTTGAAATTTATTTATATAATATATTACACATCCTCCAAGAATGAAACTTGTTATTATTGCACATATTTTTGCAGTTGTTATATCAAATGAATTTTCTATATTAAATGGAAGAATTAATGCACTTGCAATTATGAATCCTAAAATTAAACTAACCGTTCCACCTTTATATTTTTTTAGTAAGAAACTAGTTAATTTAGCACTTAATATAATACCTAAAATAACTCCAATTCCAAAGAAACAAAGTGATATAAATGCATCTATATTTAAACTAGTAAGTTTATCTATATAGCTTCTAATCATTTCATATTTACCAATAACTAAAAGCACCATAGATCCAGATATTCCAGGAAATATCATAGTAGCACCACTAATAGCGCCATAAATAATTAAACTTATAAAATGAAATATATTCATAGTGTTATTGATATTATTAGTAGGATTTTTCATTTTTAAATATTGAAGACCTATTATAAATACAAAACCAATTATAAAAAGTACTATATTAAATTTATTTCCTTTAAGTTCATCTCTTATTATTATAGGAATACTAAATAAAATTAAACCCATAAACCAAAATATAGTTTCTGCTTCTAAATACTTTAATGTTATTCCAAGAAGTTTTGCAAATAAAATAATTCCAATAGCAGCACCAATTAATACTTTAAACAATAATATAATACTTTGTTTTCTAGTAGATGTTTGTTTTTTGAAAATATCACTAATTGCATACATTAATCTATCAAACAAATTAAATATAACAAGCATAGTTCCACCAGAAACACCAGGTATTATATTAGCAATACCTACAAACATTCCACCAAATATATCATTAAAATTGAATTTTCTTTTTTTATTTAATCTTTCTTCTTTCTTTTTTAATTTATTTTCCATTTTTATCTTTTTTAACTTTTTCTTTTCTTTTTTTGATAACTTCTTCATTTTATTCCTCCTAGTAATATAATTATATCACAATTTTAATAATTTTTAATATAATAAAGTGGTATTTACTTGTACAAAAATAAAATATTGTGCTATAATATTTTTGTCAAAGCGATTATAAAGGAGTAGTAATATATTATATATTTAAAAGAGAGTTAGCGTTTGGTGTGAGCTAATAATATAGGTATATGAATTCACCTTTTAGCAGTATAATTAAAGTTATAACGTATATCTGCGTTAAAGATTTAAGTGCATAGTAATCTATGAAGTAAGGTGGTACCGCGATTAATCGTCCCTACATTCATAGATTTTTTTAATTTAAGGAGGATAAAATGAGTAAAGAAGAAAGAGTAAAAAACGTAAATGATGAAATTATTAATAAATTAGATAAGGTAAACTCATTAAAAGAATTAAATGATTTAAAAGTAGAATATCTAGGTAAAAAAGGTAAAGTTACTGAATTATCATCACTAATGAAAGATTTAGATAATGATGAAAAAAAGAAATATGGTAAACTTTTAAATGAACTTAAAACAAATATAAATACTAAGTTTGATACAATAAAACAAAATTTAGAATTAGAAGAAATAAATAAAAAATTGGAAGAAGAAAAAATAGATGTAACACTTCCTTCAACAACAATAAATGTAGGAACTCTTCATCCAGTTACTAGAGTAATAAATGAAATAGAAGATTTATTTTTATCAATGGGATATGATATAGCAGAAGGTCCTGAGGTAGAAACAGATGAATATTGTTTTGAAAAATTAAACTTACCAAAAGATCATCCAGCAAGAGATATGCAAGATAGTTTTTATATAAATGCTGAAAGGTTATTAAGAACTCAAACATCCGCAGTTCAAGCAAGAGTAATGGATGCTAATAAAGAAAAAAGTGCTATTAGAATAATTTGTCCAGGAAAAGTATATAGAAGAGAAGAAGATGCAACACATTCTCATCAATTTACTCAAATGGAAGGACTTATAGTTGATAAAAATATATCACTAGCAGATTTAAAGGGTACATTAGAAGTATTTATGAGAAAATTATTTGGAAAAGATAGACAAATAAGATTAAGACCAAGTTATTTTCCATTTACAGAACCATCATTTGAGGTAGATATTTCTTGTTATAAATGTAATGGAGAAGGATGTAGTTTATGTAAAGATACTGGTTGGATTGAAATACTTGGTGCTGGTGTTGTTCATCCTAATGTTTTAAGGAATTGTGGATATGATCCAGATATATATACAGGATTTGCATTTGGACTTGGAATAGAAAGAGTTGCTATGCTTAAATATGGAATAAATGATGTTAGAATGTTATTTTCAAATGACTTGAGATTGTTAAATGAAGTAAATCGTATTGAAGGTGGTGATTTAGATGAAACTAAGTAAGAGTTTTTTAAGTGATTATATTGATTTAAATGGTATAGATTATAATGATTTAGCTGAAAAAATGGTATCTATTGGTAATGAATATGATAGCGTATATAAGATTTGTGAATCAACAAATTTAGTAGTAGGTAAAGTAGTTGAATGTAAAAACCATAAAGATAGTGATCATCTTCATATTACAAAAGTTGATATAGGTGAAAAAGAATTAAAACAAATTGTATGTGGTGCACCTAATGTAAAAGAGCAAATTAAGGTAATAGTTGCTAAAGAAGGAGCAATTCTTCCAGGTGGTGAAATAAAAAAATGTACTTTAAAAGGAGAAGTATCAGAGGGAATGATATGTTCTTTAGCTGAAATAGGTCTTCCAAATGAAGTATTAAAAGAAGAAGATTCAAAAGGAATACATATTTTAAATGATGATGCAATTGTAGGAACTGATGCGATTAAATATTTAGGCTATGATGATGAGGTAATAGATTTTGAATTAACAACAAATAGAGCAGATTTACTTAGTATAATAGGTATGGCTTATGAAGTAGGTGCTATATATAATAGAAAACCAAATATAAAAAAATTAAATATAGATGATAGTATAAATAAAGACATAATATTAGATATAAAAACAGATAAATGTTTAATGTATCTTGGAAAAATTGTAAAAAATGTACAAATAAAAGAAAGTCCACAATTTATAAAATCAAGATTAATTGCATCAGGAATTAGACCAATTAATAATGTAGTAGATATTTCAAATTACGTTATGCTTGAATATGGAAATCCTCTTCATTTCTTTGATTATGATAAATTAGGAAATAAAGTAATTATTAGATGTGCAAATGAAAAAGAAAAATTTACTACACTTGATGGAAAAGAAAGAATTTTAAATAATTCAGATATTGTAATTGCTAATGAAGATGGACCAGTAGCACTTGCAGGTGTTATGGGAGGACTTAATACAGAAGTAGAAAATGATACAAAAAATATCTTTATAGAAGCAGCAATATTTGATCCGGCATCAATTAGAAGGACATCAAATAGAATACTTAGAAGTGAAGCATCAAATAGATATGAAAAAGGAATAGATCCAAATGTAACTATTAAAGCATTACAAAGAGCAGCTGATCTTCTTGAAAAATATGCTAGTGGTGAAAAACAAAATGGTATTGCTAAGTATGATAATACAAATAAGGAAGATAAAATTATTGAAATAACACTTGATAAAATTAATTCTGTATTAGGTATGAATTTAACTACAGATGATGTAGATAATACTCTAGATAGATTAAATTTTAGTTATGAAAAAAATAACAATAATTATAAAGTAACAATTAATTCAAGAAGACTAGACGTTAATATTAAAGAAGATTTAATAGAAGAAATAGGTAGAATATACGGTTTTACTAAAATAGATGGTAAACTACCAATTTTACAACAAAAAAAGGGAGTAAGATCAAGAAAAAATTTAGTAATAAAAGAAGTAAAAAATAGATTATGTTCCCTAGGTTTAACAGAAGTAATAGGTTATTCTTTATTAAGCGAAGAAAAAAGTAATATGTTTAAAATAGAAGATTACGGAAAAATAAGCGTATTAGATCCTATGAGTGAAGATAGAAAAATATTAAGAAAACAATTAGTTACATCATTACTTGATATATATAATTATAATAAATCAAGAAATGTAAATAATATTAATATATTTGAAGTAGGTTCAAGTTATTTCACAAAAGGTGATGAGTATATAGAAGAAGTATTAGTTTCAGGATTATTATCAGATAACATAATAACTAATGAATTTAATAATGTTAGAATAAAACCAGATTTTTATTTAGCAAAAGGCATTGTAGAAAATTTATTAAAATTTTTAGGTTTAACAAATAGATATGAATTTAAAAGTGATATTAACGTAAAAGAACTACACCCAGGAAGAAAAGCAGGAATATATGTTGAAAGACAATTGATTGGATACATCGGTCAAGTACATCCAAACGTTGAGAAAAATGAACTTTATGTATTTGAACTTAATTTAACAAAATTAATGGATAAAAAAGTAAGAAATATAAAATGTAAGGAAATATCTAAATTCCCTAGTGTATCAAAAGATCTTGCATTTATAGTTGATAGAGATGTTGAAGCTATTAATATAATAAATGAAATAAAAAAATCTGGAGGAAGACTTTTAAAAGATATAAAAGTATTTGATGTATATACTGGAGATAATATTGATAAGGGTAAAAAATCAATAGCATTTTCTCTAACATTTTCAGATATATCAAAAACTTTAACGGAAGAAGAAGTTATGAGCGTATTTAATAAGATAATTAATGATGTAACAACCAAATTAAATGTAAGTTTAAGAAATATGTAAATTTGAATATAAAGAGATATAAGAAAAAATCTTGAAAAATATAAAATACTATTTTAGATTAGATTTAATCTTTTCTAAAATAGTATTTTTTTCATCTTCATTTGAATTTTCCCATACTAACATAAAAAATACTCCAAGACCAGGTAGTGTATCTTCATTATATTCTTTTACGCTATCATCAATAGCCTTTTTTATAGTTTCATTTGAATCATCTTTAAAGTTTTGAATTATATAATCTTTTATATTCACAAATAATCATCCTTTCATGTATATTATTTACCAAAAAAAAATAATTATTCAAGTAATATTATTAATATAAAATTTAATTTATGATAAAAAATATAGATAATTATTAGTAAAAGATTTCTTTAAATAAAGTATTTTTTTTGTTATAATGAAAAAAGTAGGTGATAATAATGAAAAAAGTGATATTGATAGATGGTAATAATTTATTATTTAGAAGTTATTTTGCAACAGCATATACAGGTAATATGATGAAAAATAGCAAAGGATTTCCAACAAATGGTTTATATGGACTTGTTAATATGCTTAATAAAATTATAAAGGAAGAAAATCCAGAATATATGCTTGTAGCATTTGATAAAGGTAAAACATTTAGACATGACAAATATACTGAGTATAAAGGTGGTAGAGATGAGACTCCTGATGACCTTAAAAAGCAGTTTAAAGTAGCTAAAGAATTAGTCCCAATAATGGGAATTAAATGTTTTGAAATAGATAACTATGAAGCAGATGATATAATTGGAACCTACTCAAAAATGGTATATAATGATCCAGAATTTAATGCAACGATTGTCAGTAGTGATAAAGATTTATTACAGTTAATTAACGAACAAGTTGACGTTAAATTATTAAAACAAAAAGATTATATAAGAATGAATGAGGAAACATTTTTTGAAACTTATGGTATTAAACCAATTAGAATGATAGATTTAAAAGGTCTTGAAGGAGACCCATCAGATAATATTCCAGGTGTTCGTGGAATAGGTGAAAAAACAGCTCTTAAATTACTTCAGGAATATGATAGTTTAGAAAATGTATATGAAAATATAGAAAATATAAAGGGTGCGGTTAAGCAAAAGTTAATAGATGGAAAAGAAAGTGCATTTATGAGTATGGATATTGCAACAATATATAATGAAGTTCCAGTTCCTTATTCTCTAGAAGATCTTAAATATGAAGGCCCTGACTATACAAAATTAAAAGATATGTTTAATGAACTTGAATTTTATAGTTTTTTAAAAGATAATAATTTTCAAAGTACAAAGAAAGATGAAAATTTAAATTATAAGATATTGAAAGATCCTAATGATTTAAATTTGAATGAAAAAATTGCTGTATATGTAGAACTAGATGGATTTAATTATCACATGTCAAATATATATGGTTTATCTATCTATGATGGACTTAATGCATATTATATTCCAATAGATATATTAAAAAATAATCCTAATATATTAGATAAATATGAAAAATATACATATGATTTGAAAAAAAATATAGTTTCACTTAATAAATATAATATTAAATTTGATAATTGTACATTTGATGCTATGATAGCGGGTTATATTCTTAATTATAATGTTAAAGATGATATTGGATATATGGCAAATAATTTTAATTACAATGTTACATTATATGATAATTTTATAAAAGAAAAAGAAATTACTGAAGATAGACTTGCTAGTAATGGATGCACGAAAGCAAAATTTATTTATGAAATAAGAGAAAGATTCATTGATGAACTTAAAAATGATAATCAAATTCATTTATTTGAAGATATAGAAATGAAATTATCATATGTTCTAGCGGATATGGAAATAGAAGGCGTTAGAATAGATGAAAATGTTCTTAATGAAATAAAAGAAAAATTGGAAGATAAAATACAAAAATTAACTAATGAAATATATGAATATGCAGGATGTGAATTTAATATTCAATCACCAAAGAAACTAGGGGAAATCCTTTTTGATAAATTACAAATACCATATCCAAAAAAGAAAAAGGTAGCATCATATTCAACAGCAAGAGAAATATTAGATAAGATAAAAGATTATCATCCAATTATAGATAAAATAATAGAACATAGAACATTGAATAAAATATATAATACATATATAATAGGAATAAAAAATATGATAATGCCTGATGGTAAGCTTCATACTATTTATACACAAACATTAACAAGAACAGGAAGATTATCATCAATAGAGCCAAATCTACAAAATATACCAATAAGATATAAAGAAGGAAAAGAGATAAGAAAAGCATTTATTCCAGAAAAAGATTCAGTATTTTTATCAAGTGATTATTCTCAAATAGAACTTAGGTTATTCGCACACATGTCAAATGAAAAGAATTTAATAGATGCATTTAATAATGATCTTGATATACATACAAAAACTGCAATGGATATATATCATATACCAAAAGAAGAAGTTACAAGTAATATGAGAAGGGATGCTAAAGCTGTTAACTTTGGAATATTATATGGAATAAGTAGTTTTGGACTTGCTGAAGATTTAAATACAGATATAGGTACAGCTAAAAAGTTTATTGATACATATTTAGAGACATTTCCTGGTATTAAAGAATATACACAAAATGTAATAAAAGATGCATATAATAATGGGTATGTACGTACAATAATGAATAGAAAAAGAAATATTGACGAACTTAAAAATACTAATTATATTATTAGAAGTCAAGGAGAAAGAATGGCACTTAATACACCAATTCAAGGATCAAGTGCGGACATACTAAAAAAAGCAATGATTGAAATATATGAAGAGTTTAATAAACTAGGGTTAAAAAGTAAAATGATTCTTCAAGTACATGATGAACTTATATTTAATGTAAAAAATGAAGAATTAGAAAAAGTTAAAAATATTGTAATAAATATAATGGAAAACACATATAAATTAAGTGTACCACTTAAAGTAGATGTTGAAATAGGAAAAAATTGGTATGAAGCAAAATAAAATGTAAAATATGAGTAAATTTTACGTTTTTTGTGTATTTATGACGTAAATTAGTGATATAATTTAATTATAGAAAAGAATAAACCCTTATTTTATTTGACTTTATTGATGATTTGTGCTAAAATCTAGAGTCAAACAAGAAGTAAGAAATCAAGATAAACAGGGGGTAATAATAATGAAAGGTAATTATATTTTTGAATATTTTGATGAGCAAAAATTTAGAAAGTGTGAACGTTCTTTAAAGAAATATAATATGTTTGCATTTAAGAAGATGGTGTTTGATTTTTATCCTGAAATGAAAAATGGAAACTTTCTTGGAACAAAGGTATCTTCTGATGAAGAGAAAAATACAATATCATATGAACTTACACTTCCAACAGATGAATTATTTTCTAAAGTTCATGGAGATGTAGTATTACATTATGATGTTTATACCAATAAAAATATAATATTATTAAAATCAATAGAACCTGAAGATTTATTTTTAGAAGGTCACAGTATGGAACTTGGCGCATATAAAGGTGTTATGATTAGTAATGCTAATGCAGAAAAGGATAAATTTAAAATAACATTATTAAATATGTTAAATAAATAAAGTATAAAGTTACTATATAGTAGCTTTTTTATTTTAGGAAACAAATTATTTTTATAATTTTATATTGTAATAAATATATTTTTATCATATAATTATTTTAATGAAGGAGGTAGTATAAATATATGTACCAATGGTTAATAGTTATTTTTGGTTTTTTAATAATTGAAGCATTAACTATGAATTTAATTACAATATGGTTTGCATTTGGAGCATTATGTGCATTTGTATCATCATATTTTACTAGTAATTTATTAATACAATTAATAGTATTTATGGTAACAACTATATTATCATTAGTATTTACAAAACCAATCTTTCATAAATATATAAATAAAAATATTGAAAAAACCAATTTTGACATGATAATTGGTAAAACAGGTGTAGCAACTACTGATATTATTCCTTTAAAAAAAGGAAGAGTGTATGTAGAAGGTAAAGACTGGATGGCTATATCTGATGTAGAAATAAAAAAAGATGAAAAGGTAAAAGTCCTTAAAATAGAGGGCGCAAAAATTATTGTTGAGAAAAAGGAGAAATAAGTATGGGATTTATAATTTTAGGAATTATTATATTAGTTATTATTGTTACTAATATAAAAATAGTTCCACAATCAAAAGCATATGTTATCGAGAGATTAGGAAGTTATCATTCTACTTGGCAGACAGGGTTAAAAGTTAAGATACCATTTATTGATAGAATATCAAACAATGTATCATTGAAAGAAAAAGTTCGTGATTTTGCACCACAACCTGTTATTACAAAAGATAATGTTACAATGCAAATAGATACAGTTGTTTATTTTCAAATAACTGATCCAAAGTTATATACTTATGGAGTTGAAAATCCAATAAGTGCAATTGAAAATTTAACAGCTACTACACTTCGTAATATTATTGGTGATTTAGAACTTGATGAAACTTTAACATCAAGAGATTTAATTAATAGTAAGATGTGTGTTATTTTAGATGAAGCAACTGATCCATGGGGTATTAAAATTAATAGAGTTGAAGTTAAAAATATTATTCCACCAAGAGATATACAAGATGCAATGGAAAAACAAATGCGTGCTGAAAGAGAAAGAAGAGAAAAAATTCTTCAGGCTGAGGGTGAGAAAAAATCAAGTATACTAATAGCAGAAGGTGAAAAAGAAAGTGCAATACTTAGAGCTGAAGCACAAAAACAATCACAAATTAAACTTGCAGAAGGTGAAGCAGAGGCTATATTAAAGGTTCAAGAAGCAACTGCAGCTGGTTTAAAATTATTAAAGGAAGCTAAAGCAGATCAGTCAGTATTAACTTTAAAATCTTTTGAAGCACTTGAAAAAGTAGCTGATGGGCAATCTACAAAAATAATAATTCCATCAGAACTTCAAAATGTGGCAGGTATGCTTGCTGCAGCAACAGAAATTATAAAAAAAGATAAATAAAAACTTCTGATGAAGTTTTTTTCTTTTAAAATACTTTATTTAATGTTATAATAATTATGAAAGTAGGGATTAATATGAGCTTTTTTAGGGATAATATATTAAAAATTGTTATAATGTTTGCGGTTGTTATTGTTTTAACTATAATATTTTCATTTATGTTTACATCAAAAAAATCAATATCAGATTCATATGAAAAAATGGAATTACAATTAAAAGAAGCAGCTATTAATTATGTAAATTCTAATAAAAGATTACTTCCAAAGGAAGAAGGGGCAGTAAAAAGAGTAAATTTAGATTCATTAGTAAATGCTAAAGAAATTAAGCAATTATATGCAGTTGAAGATTCAAATATAGCTTGTACTGGATATGTAAATATAGTTATGAAAGATAAAGAATATTTATATAAACCATATGTAAAGTGCGGTAAATATTATGAAACTCTTACAGTTTCTCAATATATAAAGAGTAACGAGGATATAGTTTTAGAAAATGACGGATTATATAATATGAATGGTAAATTTGTATATAGAGGTGAGAATCCTAATAATAATATATTACTTGGCGAAAAATTGTATAAAATTATAGAAATAACTGAAAATAATGAACTTAAGTTAATATCAACAGTCTCATATGATGATGACGTAGTATGGGATGATAGATATAATGGCGAAAAAGATGAAAATGTAGGTATTAACGATTATTCAAAAAGTAGAATTAAAGATACTTTAGAAGAAGCATATAAAAGTGATTTTTTTACAAATTCAGATAGAGAAAAAATAGTTAAACATGATTTATGTATTGGAAAAAGATCTCTTAATGATCATTCAATTGATGGAACTGCAGAGTGTTCAATTATAGAAAAGGATCAATATATAGGGTTAATTCAATTAAATGAATATATGAGAGCTAGTATAGATCAAAAATGTCAATCTACACAAAATCCAGAATGTGAAAACTACAATTATCTTTATAATGTTTCAAGGTATATGAGAACTTTAAATGGGGTTTTAGAAAATACTTACCAAATATATCGTATTGACTATGGAGTATCATATGCAACATATGCTTCTAATTCATTTACTGTATATCCAGTTATATATTTAGATAAAGATGTATTATATAAGAAAGGTGATGGAACTTTAGATAATCCATATGTAATTAGGTAGATAATATGAATAATCCAAAGAGAAAGAATTATAGATTAATATTAGAAACAGATGATAAAAAATTAGAAATAATGAGAGATACCTTACTATCAATAGATGATTTTACTTCATGTTTTCAATCGCAGTATTCTTTGGTTACTTCTCTAGCTGGAGAATCTATATTTAATTATGAAAATTATAGAATTTATATTGAATCTTCTCAAAAAAATAAGGAAAGGGTATTGTATTATAAACATAGACCTATATTATTTGAAGAAAATAAAAATGGTATTATACAAATAATGTCAAATAAAAACGTTGATGATGTAAAAGAATATCTTGAAAAGAGATATAATATTAAAAAATATTTAAAATCAGAAAATATAGAAGATCTTATAAAAATTCCTGCATTTAGATTATATTTCTCAATGTTACTTAAAAATACACAAGAATACTATTCTTTATTATCATTAACAAATAGTGATTATAGAAACTATAGAGATTTTGCATTAGTGCTATTAAACGAAGATGATATGAAAAAATTTAAATTTAATCTTACTGCTGAAAAAAAGATGGAAGCATTTAAAAAATGTAAAGAAGTTTACCAAAGTACATTTGATAAAATTGACGTATTATCTAATGAAGAAGAAGAGGTTTTAGATATATTAAATAGTTATATAAGTGTAGAAGAAAAATATGAAGAACTTTATAGTTTATTACAAGACACAGATAAATATAGATATTATGTGGAAAAATATAAATACTTATTAAATAATCAAAATAATAAACATAAGATGTGAGTAATATGGAAAAATTAATAGATAGTTTTATAGAGTATTTAAGATATCAAAAGAATTATTCTGAGAATACTTGTTTAAATTATGAGAAGGATCTAAAAGAATATTTAACATTTTTAAATAAAGAAAATATTAAATATACTGATATGAATTATGATTTATCATTAAACTACTTAATATTTTTGAATAACAACAAAAATGCAAAAACATCTGTTTCAAGAAAATTAAGCTCACTTAGAACTTTTTATAAATATTTAGAAAATGAAGGTAAAATAAAAAATAACCCATTTTTATTAGTATCTTCACCTAAAAAAGATAAAAAAATTCCTAATTTTATTAGTTATAATAATTTAGAAGAAATTCTTGAAATTCCAGATCTAGATACTGCAGTTGGTCAAAGAGAAAGACTTATTATTGAAATTTTATATGCGTGTGGTATTCGTGTATCAGAATTAGTTAATATAAAATTAAAAGATATTGATTTTAGAAAAAAAACAATTCTTATTTATGGTAAAGGTAGTAAAGAGAGAATAGTTGTATTTGGAAAATATGCCCTTGAGATAATGAATTTATATATTAAAAACGGTAGAGATGAATTATTAGATGGTGTTTCAAGTGAATATTTAATAGTGGGTAAAAAGAGAAATAAGCTAACTACAAGACGTATAGAACAAATTATTGATAATATTATTAAAAAAACAAGTTTAAAAATGAATATAACACCTCATATGTTTAGACATACATTTGCAACACATTTACTAGATAATGATTGTAATTTATTAGCGGTTCAGGAATTACTTGGACATGAATCATTATCATCCACTGAAATATATACACATGTAAGTAATGAACATTTAAGAGAGGTATTTTTAAAATGTCATCCAAGAAATAAATAATATGTATTAATAATTTATAAGGAGGATAAAAAATGGCTAAATTATATTTTAGATATGGTGCAATGAATTGTGGTAAAAGTTCTGCATTAATGCAAGTTGCACATAACTATGATGAAAATAATAGAAAGATTGTAGTTATAAAATCAAGTATTGATACTAAAGGAGATAATTATTTAGAATCTAGAATAGGACTTAAAAGAAAAGTTGATATATTAATTGATAATGATAAATCATTATCTAATTATTTTGATGAATGGAAAGATAATGTTTCATGTATTTTAGTAGATGAATCTCAATTTTTAAGTACACTTCAAGTGAATGAACTTTGGTATGTAAGTAAGATTTTAGATATACCTGTAATTTGTTATGGACTTAGAACTGATTTTAGAAGTAATTTATTTGAAGGTAGTAAAAGATTGCTTGAGGTTGCAGATGAACTTGAAGAATTAATAACAATTTGTGAATGTGGTAAAAGGGCAAAATTTAATGCTAGATTAATTAATGGTAAATTTACACTTGATGGAAATGAAATACTTATTGATGGAGCAAAAGATGATGTTAAATATGTACCAATGTGTGGAAAATGTTATATATTAAATAAAAATAATATTAATTGAAATATATTAATGAGCATAAGCTCTTTTTATTTTGTCATAATAATATTAGGTGATAATTATGAAAAATGTAATTGCAGTAGGTAATTTAAGTTATAATATAAATCTATTTTTTAATTCTTATCCTATTGAAGGACAGTCATATAGTTTGGTTAAAAAAACAAAAAGCTTAGGAAATATATTAAATATTTGTATAATATTATCTAAATACGAACTTAATACTTGGTATTTTTCAAGTATTGGTGATGATATTGAAGGAAGAGAGATAATTAATAATTTACATAGTAATTTAATAAACTCAGATTATGTAAATGTAATAAATAATTCAAAAACAAATAAAAACTATATAATAAGAAATTTGAAAAATAATTCAAAGACAGTATTGTATGAAAAGGATAATTATAAATATGAACTTGTAAGAGACTTAAATTTTAAACCAGATATAATATATGCAGATTCTGCACAATATGAATTAGTAAAAAAACTAAAAAATATGAACTCAGATGTGAAGGTAATAAATACAATTGCTTCACTTAATGAAGAAAACTTAAACATTGCTAAATTATCTGATTATATAATAATACCTCTTAAATATGCACAAATACTAACTTCATCTAAAATTAATATTGTTAATAAAAAAACAATAATTGATACTTATATGAAGACAAAAGAACTATTTTCTGGTAAAATAATAATATATAGCGAAGAAATAGGGTCAATATACCAGAGTAATAATAGGTTAAATATAATACCAAAATTAGGAAATAAAAATGTTAAAAGTGAAAATAGTTTTGATATATATAAAGCAACTATTATTTATGGAATCGCAAATCAATTTAGTATAGATAAAGCTATAAAGCTTGCTACTATATCAAAATTTTTATGTGATAATAACAAAACAACATTAAATATAAAAGAGGTAATAAGAATATATGAACAAAATAGTTAATCCATTTATTGATTTTTTACCATCTATAGATCTTCATGGATATGATAGAGTAAATGCAAAGATAAAAACGGAAGAATTTATAAATGATAGTATTAAATTAAAAAATAAAAAAATTGTTATAATACATGGTAAAGGAACAGGTGTAGTTAAAGAAGAAGTATATAAATTTTTAAAACATAATAAAAATGTAATTGACTATAAATTAGATGGATTTAATACAGGAATTACAATAGTTAATCTAAAAATAGATTAATTTTTTTTATTTTATGATATAATTAATATATGCTGAAATAGCTCAATTGGTAGAGCAACTGAATCGTAATCAGTAGGTTGCGGGTTCAATTCCTGCTTTCAGCACCATTGACGTTTCTGTTCGAACTTTTTCGAACTTTGATATAAAAATGAATAGCCCTTAGGTAATTTTGATATGCTTGTCAAAATACCTAGGGGGTTAAATATTTTGTCAAAACAAAATACTAATTTTAAATAGCCTAAATTATTGAAATTATAAATTATGTATGATACAATAAGACGCATTTAAAGGGGGGATTTAATGACAAGGTTAGAAGAAGATATTAAACAAGCAATTAAAATTGCAAAATTCTCAAAATATTATGATAATTATGATGAGATGAAAAAACATAGTAGAATCTATCAAAACACAACTGAAAATATTAAAGAATATATGCCTTTTCTAGATGGAAATTATAAAAAAGCATTACTACCAACTGCTTCTGGAGATCATCAATTAGAAGCAATATTAAATGGAATTACAGAAATTACATGTTTTGATATTAATCATCTTTCTAAATATTTTACAGAATTAAAATTTGCTGCAATTAAAAATCTTTCTAAAAAAGAATTTTTGAATTTTATGTATGAAGATATCTTTAATATACCTATTTTTACTTACTTAAAAAATAATTTAACAGAAGATGTATCAACTTTTTGGCAAGAATTATTCAAAAATTGTAATATACAAGAAATTGTTAGCAATTTATTTAGGTACCTTGGTCTCCAGAAAAATAATGCATATCTTACAGGTGTCGATTTTTCAAAATATTGTGCTATAAATTTTACTAGATATCTCGAAGATAATAATTATAGATTTTTACAAAACAGGTTTGGGAACATAAAAATTAAATATTTAGACGAAGATTTATCTAGTTTAGCAAGTACATTAAATGATACATATGATTTAATTAATTTAACGAACATTTATGAGTATGTTAATTCGCAAATATTTTACAATGGGGATCAAGTTTTTACACAATCTATAATCAATTTGATATCTCGCTTAAACAAAGATGGAAAAATGTTAATTACATATCTATATCGTTGCTGTTTGAAAGATATTAAACGATATGGTAAAAAATCTATTTTATATGCCAAACTTTTGTGTTTATTTGAAAACAATCCAAGTATTAAAATTTTACATGATGAAATTGCTTATAAAAAAGGCCAAAGAACTTTAATGGATAAATTGTATGCTTTTAGAAATGCTCAATTTATAAAATATCTAAGTGA
This sequence comes from uncultured Bacilli bacterium, assembly GCA_947598325.1. GTDB lineage: Bacteria > Bacillota_I > Bacilli_A > RF39 > UBA660 > CAG-433. The sequence continues at coordinate 36,200 of CANQFD010000006.1, read as the reverse complement.
TTTGGATATTAGATATCATGAATTGAATCCCACTGGTTTAGGATGTGGTTTAGGTTTTAAAGATTCAATATTAGTATATCAAAAAGGTTGTAAATAACTATGCCACTCGCACCAGATTGATTGATACTCGAACTTTCGAGTAAAAATATATCAAAAAATTGCATAAAATAAAAATTTATTGATTATTATTCTATTTAAATGATATGTCTTTTTTAATAAAATGTAAAATCAGATGATTTAAAATATACAATACTGTAATAAATTTTTATGTTTGGTGGAATAATATTTATGGTGATTGTATGTATTTTATTAATTGTTTTTTAATATATTCTTTTTTAGGTTTTTTATTAGAAAATATAATATGTCTTTTAAAAAAAGAAAAAATGGGAAGTGGAATATTGTATGGGCCTTGGACTCCTATTTATGGTATTGGGTGTGTTCTTATACTGCTTGTTTATAGATTTTTAATTAAGATATTAGAACTTCATAAATGGCTTGAAGTATTAATTTTTTTACTAGTTATTATGTTTATCTTAACTTTTTTGGAGTGGATAGGAGGGGTAATAATAGAAAAAGTTTTTCATACTACATTTTGGGATTATAGTCAATTTAAATTTAGTATTGGAAAATATGTTGCATTAGAAATATCTTTATCTTGGACATTAGGTTCATTATTTGTAATATATATTATTCAACCTTTTATAGATAAATATATATTTTTAATTCCTAATTTTTTAACTTTTTTATTACTATTCTTAATGTTAATTGATATTATAATTATTTTTAGCCATAGAAAAACTCATAGATAATATTAAGAGTTATAGTAAAAGTAATTAATTATATTGAAAATATCATAATATTGTAATAAAATAAAAAAGTAAGAGGATATATATTAAGTAGGTGAATATTATGAGGATTTTTATAGGTTGTTCATCATCTGATGAAATAAGTGAAGAATATAAAATTGTAACAAAATACTTAGTTGAAGAAATAAGTGAAAATAATGACTTAGTATTTGGTTGTACAAATAGGGGACTTATGGGTATTTGTTATAGAGAATTTTTAAATAATAATAGAAAAATTATAGGTATTTGTTATGAAATGTATAAAGAGGATTTAGAGGGTCTTAAATTAGATAAAGTTCATATGGTTAATTCTTTAGAAGAAAGTAATAAAATGTTAGAAGAAGAATCAGATTTGATTATATTTCTTCCTGGGGCATTTGGAACGTTATCAGAATTTGTATATATATTAGAATCTAAAAGAACAAAACTACATAATAAAGAGATATTATTATTTAATATAAATGGCTTTTATGATGATTTAATTAATATGTTTAATAAAATTTACAATAAAGTATCAAATAAATATGTATTTAATGATTTATGTAAAGTATTTAATTCTGTAGATGATATAAAAAATTATATACAGTCAAAAAAGAGTTCAAAATAAGAACTCTTTTATTTATTCAACGGTAACTGATTTAGCTAAATTTTTAGGTTTATCAATATCACAGTTTCTATTTTTAGCAACATGATATGAAATTAATTGAAGTGGTAATATTGTAAGAAGCGGTTGAAGTAATGCATTTGTTTTTGGAATAGTTATCTTTATATCATAGAAGTCACCATTTTTACTAAGTTCATCAGTTGTAATATAAATAACATTTGCACCTCTTGATTTAACCTCTTTAATATTACTTATTGTTTTATCAGCAATTTTTTTATCTGTTACTATGCCTATTACTGGGGTTCCTTTATCTATTAATGAAATTGTACCATGTTTTAATTCTCCAGCAGCATAAGCTTCACTATGAATATATGATATTTCTTTTAATTTTAAAGATCCTTCCATACATAATGCATAATCAATTCCACGTCCTATAAAGAATATATCATTATTTTTAGAAATATGGTCGGCTATCTCCTTATAATATTTTTCATTATCTAAAATTTCTCTCATTTGAATAGGTAATTTATTTAAATCATTGAGAAACGAACTGATTTCACTTAATTTATTTTTATCATTGCTATTTTTAGCAAGACTATATGCTATAAAAGAAAGTAATGTAGTTTGAGCAGAGTAGGCTTTAGTAGTTGCTACTGCAATTTCAGGACCTGCTTTTGTATATAATACTTTTGAAACAACTCTTGAAATAGAACTACCATTGACATTTACTATTGCCAAAGTATCACAACCTTTTTCCTTGGCTATTTTAATTGCTTCTAATGTATCAGCAGTTTCTCCAGATTGTGATATAGCAATAACTAATGAATCTTTGTTAATAAATAATTTTTTATACCTAAATTCACTAGCTATTTCAACATTAACAGGGATATCTCCATATTCTTCTATTAAATTTTTACCAATAAGACCAGCATGCATTGCACTCCCACAAGCAACAATTGTAATAGACTTATAATTACTTAGATCAGGCATATTACTTATTATATTATCTGAGCTAGAATCTATATATATAGTTGCCATTTTTTTAAATACTTCAGGTTGTTCATTAATTTCTTTAGCCATATAGTGTTCATATCCATTTTTATTAATATCTTCAATACTTCCTTCAAATTGTTTAATTTCTTTGACTACTTCATCAAAAGAATCATATACATGTACATTATAAGGAGTGATTTTAGCAAACTCTCCATCTTCTAAAGTTATATATTTATTTGTAAAATCAAGTATAGCAGGTACATCAGATGCAATATAGTTTTCATTATCGTTTACTCCTATAATCAATGGACTATTTTTCTTAATAGCATATAAAGAATCTAAATCGTCATCACATAATATTCCTATAGCATATGATCCTTTTGTTAATTTTTGAAATTCTTTAATAGCTAAATTAATATTCTTTTTATCTTTATATAAATAATCTAAGAGTGCACATGCAACTTCTGTATCTGTTTCAGAATTAAAAGTATAACCTAATTTTTTTAATTCTTCTTTAAGTTCAATATAATTTTCTATTATTCCATTATGAACAATAGTAATTTTATTACATTTATGAGGATGTGCATTATCTTTACTAGGTACACCATGTGTTGCCCATCTTGTATGACCTATAGCAATATTAGATTTTTTATTGAAATCAATGTTATTTTTTAAATTAGAAATTCTTCCTTCTTCCTTTTGAATTACAATTTCATTGTCATTTGAAAATGCAATACCTGCAGAGTCATAACCTCTATATTCTAATCTTTCCAATCCATTGATTACAACATTTTTGGCCCTTTTATTCTTTCCTATATATCCAACAATTCCACACATAATTTATTTCTCCTATCAATTAATTATATGCATGATATATATTTTGTTATAATTTTGATTTTATTTTTTGTTATATATCTAACGACTTGCATTTCCGTGATAGTATCCGCCGAATTTTCGATTAACTATCAACCTCGTCACCAATTTAATGGTCTGGCGCTCATTAATATAACTAAATCTATCCTCCTAATATTATATTAATTAACAAAATTATATCAAAAAAAATAAACTATATAAAGTTTATTTAAGTATTATTTTAAGTTTCTCTATTAAATTATTTATATTATCTTCTTGATTTAATATATCCTTAAAATCTAAACAATTATTAAATTGATAAGTTAACACTGTATCCATAGTAGCACTTTCAGCAAAATTTGTAAGAGATTTAACTGAGTCATCTGTACTATAAACATCTTTAGGAGAAGATCCTATTGAAATAGCAACCATTTTTTTACCTTTCATCTTTTTATTTGCATATAGAGGATTTAATCTATCCATAAATATCTTAATATCTCCAGATAATAAATTCCATCTAGTAGGAGTTATAAATATAATAGTATCACATTCAAGCAATCTATCAATATTTCTTTGCATATCATCAGTAAAATCACAAACACCCGTTTCATCACAATCCATACATCCTGTACATAAATGAATTTTTTGATTACCAGGGACTATTATATATGATATAATTCTATCTTTCTTTAATTCATCTTTAATTTTATTTGCTAAATTATAAGAATTACCTTCACGTCTTGATCCTACTATTATTAATGCTTTTCCCATATTATCACCCTAAATTTATTATTTCCCTAAATTTGTCAATTATTCACCACATATTACTTGCAATTTTTAAAAAAAACAATTATAATGAAGTAGTAGTTATTTTGGACCGTTAGCTCAGTTGGTAGAGCAACTGACTCTTAATCAGTGGGTCTAGGGTTCGAATCCCTAACGGTCCACCAAATTGATAAAAAAACTCGGAAAATTCGAGTAAAAATAGAAAACGTACTTGATAAAAGTGCGTTTTTATGTTATGATGAATATGTCAAGGAAACTTGAATAAAATAAAAAAGGAATACCTAATTTTGACGAGTTAGGTACTATTCCAAAATTTTAGGTTAGTACCGACTTATACAGTTGGTACTATTTTTATTAATATGATTAAAATCACAATAATAAGGAGTATTATGATAGTACAAAGATATTTCTCTTGTTTTCTCATAACTTCACCTCCTTCCACTTTAAAAAGTAAAGGAGAATAGTACCTAAGCTAACTAAGTATTCCTAATAAAATTATATCAAACATTTGTTTTTAATACAATGAATTTTATAAAAATTATGACAATTTAGAAAAACATACTTGCATATTGACAAATCAATATGCGTTTAGACAGTAGGTGGTAATATGGCACTTGACTTTCATATGCATATTAATAGCATCATTTTAAATGACGAAAAAAAGTATATAGATTTTATAAATAATAATTCAGCTATTGAAAGTGTTATTAATGTTGGACTAGATTTAAAATCCTCAAAAGAATCTATCAATATATCAGAATTAAATCCTAAATTTTATTCATCTGTTGGCATTCATCCATTATATGTTGAATCTCAAAATTTAGAAGTTTTATATGATTTAGCAGATAATCCAAGAGTTGTAGCTATTGGTGAAATTGGATTAAATAATACTAAAAATAATTTTAAAGAGCAAAGAAAATATTTAATAAGACAAATTATAATAGCTAATGAATTACATTTACCTGTAATTATTCATTCTAATAATTGTAATAAACAAATAATAGACATTTTTAAAAGATATGTAAAACCAAAATATGGATGTGTATTTCATTGCTTTCAACCAGATTTAGAAGATTTAAAATATTTGGTGAGCAATGGTTATTATATATCATTTGCTGGTAGAATAACTTATAAGACAGCAAAAAAATCTATTGAGGGTGCAAAAATAGTTCCAAATGATTTATTCTTGGTTGAAACAGATAGTCCTTATATAACTCCAGAACCTTTAAGAGGAGAAACGAATGAAACAGCAAATATAAAATATATAATCAAGAAACTTGCTGAAGTGAGACAAAGAAGCTATAAAGAAGTTGAAGAAATTACTAATAAAAATGCTAAAAGATTATTTAAAAAAATGAATTAAAAGTTGTTGTACTCCTTCCTTTAGGGCACCAGATTGATAAAAAACTCGAAAAATTCGAGTAAAAATAGAAAACGACTTTTTAAAAGTCGTTTTGTATTTGTCAAGAAAATAAAAAAGGGAATACTTAACATGTGTACTCGCTAATATATTTATAGCATTTAATCTTGTTAGATTGAGTGCTTTTTAATAGTAAAAAGATAATAAGAATAAGTGATAAGATTAAAAAATCTTTCTTTTTCTTTGGCAATAGTAATATTTAATAAATTTTATAATTCATATTATATAGCAAGAGGGGGGTGATATAATGCTTAGTATAAAACAAAGACAATTAAATTTAAGAACATACCATTTATTTTATACAGGGAATATAGATGGTATTGAAGGTACTTTAACAAAAAATGCATATAGAAATTTTCAAAAATATACAGGTTTATCAGTTGATGGAATATATGGTGTTAATACTAATAATAAATTAATTGCTGTTATAAAAGATTTACAGGTGAAATTGAATGATAAAGGATACAATTTAGCAGTAGATGGTATGGTTGGTAATGCAACAATATCTGCAATAAGGGATTTTCAAACAAAAAATGGATTAGTTGTAGATGAAATCGCAGGTACAAAAACATATGAAAAGTTAAATTCATCAATATCACCATCAAGTAATAAATATAGATATCCTGTTAATTTTATTGCAATAACCCAATATTATAGCAATAAACATAAAGCATTAGATCTTGGATGGAGTAATTCAGATGGCGGTCAAAATCAAAGTGTTTATGCTTGTTATGAAGGAACAGTTATAACAAATACATATGACAGTGAGGCTGGTAATTTTATTGCTATAAAACATGACAATGGTGATGTTAGCAGATATCTTCATTTGAATTCTAAGAGCTCACTTAAAGTAGGAACAAGAGTTCAAAAAGGAACATTTATTGGTAATATGGGGACAACAGGAAGAAGTACAGGAAATCATTTACATTTTGATTTAACAAAAAATGGTTCAAGAGTAAATCCTATAGATTATTTATATGTATATAATGATCAAAGAGTTTACAGTGGTTCAAAAAATTCAGTTAGATATATTTAATTTTATAGATTATAGTAAATTCCAAAATATTAAAAATACATCTAATATAATAAGGAGAGATGTATATGAGAGTAAAAGGAGTATTATTATCTGAAGAAAATAACCAATTAACTACTAATCTAATAAAAAATGAAAACATTGAATTTATAATTGTAAGAGCAGGGTATACAAGTTATAGTACATACAAAAATAAATTTGAAGATAAAAATTTTGATTATAATTTAAATAAGGCATTAGATTTTAACTTGCCTATAGGGATATACTATGAATCATGTGCTACTAGTTATGAAGAAGCAATAGAAGAAGCAAATTATTTTATTAATATATTAGATAAAAGATATTATGATTATCCATTGTACGTGCATATAAATGATAATCATAATACAATAATTTATTCTAATGTAAGTCAAGAAAAATTATCAAAGGAAGATTTAATTAAGATTGTATTAGCTTTTTGTAGTGTAGTAGATAATAGTGATTATAAAATTGGTATAATATCTAGTTTAGATTGGTTTAATAATAAACTTAATAATAATAAACTTAATAATTATGATCGTTTAATAAAAATAATAGATAATAATCATATATATGTATATAAAAATATAAAAAGATTTTCTTTTGATAATGATAATAATATACAAATAGTATTAGAGGAAAATTGTTTAAATAATAAAATAATAAATTATTTAAAAATGATTTGTAAATTAGTAAAATATAAAGTAATAACAATAATAAAATTATTTAGAAGAAAGTAATTACTACTTTCTTTTATTTGGATATTATGGAAAAATATTAATGTAAATATTAATATTTTATGTAAATAATAAAAAATATTATATTTTTTTTATAAAACAACTTGATTTTTTATATTCAATAGTGTAAAATTAAATAGCGTTATGTAAAGTTATTTTTTGGACCTATAGCTCAGCTGGTTAGAGTGCACGCCTGATAAGCGTGAGGTCGATGGTTCAAGTCCATCTAGGTCCACCATTTGTAATGGCCTGTTGGTGAAGTGGCTTAACACACCGCCCTTTCACGGCGGCATTCACGGGTTCGAATCCCGTACAGGTCACCATATAGATAGGAAACTCAATTTTTTTGAGTAAATAATAAATTGCTAACTAGAAATAGTTAGTTTTTTGTTGCTTAAGAAAGAAAGTAGATATGATTTGGGTTTTTGTAATAAAAATTATAAAATGATAATAAAACAAAAATAAGCGAACAATTTAAATTTTTTTGATTTGATATTGACCGATTTAATATAAAATGATAAAATTATATTGCGCAAACGGAGTGATACTCAAGAGGCTGAAGAGGCGCCCCTGCTAAGGGTGTAGGGTGGGTAACTGCCGCGAGGGTTCAAATCCCTCTCACTCCGCCATATATAAAATAAAGTCTTTATGACTTTTTTTATTTTTTAAAATTTATTCTTGACAAAATTGTAAAAAATATTTTATAATTTTTCCTGGAAGATTTAGGCGCGTATAATTGTTCAGCGTAGGATTTTATATCTTGCGCTTCTTTTTTTGCCCTAAAAATAGAAGGAGGTGCTTATGATGGATTATTATATGAAACTTCCAAGAAACAAAAAAGAATTTGCTTTATTTATGGCTATAGTATCAATATTATCAGTTAATATAATCGCTCCAATTATTACATGTTTTGAAGTTGATTTTAGTTTAAATACATGGAAAATGGCGTTAAAAGTTATACCCATTATATGGATAAATGTAATTCTTGTTGTTTTAATTACTTATAAACCAGCGGAATATATGACAAGTAAAATTGTAGATAGTAAAGATAGTTTCAATTCACACATTATTATTAATATTTTATGTACAGTATTTTTGATGTCAATATTCTTAACTATTATAGGATCTTGGATAGGCACTATGAATATAAGCTTTGAACCATTTATTAATTTCTTTTATAAATGGCCAAGAAATTTTGCCATAGCATTTGCAGTTGAGTTATTAATTGCTCAGCCAGTTGCAAGATTTGTCATATTAAAGTTTCATGAATATTTTGATTCAAAAGAAAATTTAAAGTTAGAAGAGGAGAAATGCTAGTAATATGACGTATCATTACTTAAAATTATTAAATAATTTCTAGATAATTTATATTATACATGGTATAATTTAGTTAAGGATAGTGATAAGTATGTCAAAAAAGAAAAAGAATGTTTATGAAAAATCAAAGTTAAAGAATAATACACCATATAAAAAAAATAAACATGAATCAAATAAAAATAAAAAGACATATTTATCACAAAACACTAATAGTCTTAATAATCAAAAAATTACAAAAAAGAAAAAAAGAAAATTAAGAAAATCAAGAGTATTTTTATCAATATTATTTTTAATATTAGTATTTTTTCTATTTAAATTAATTATATATACAGTATATAACATTAATATATATAATAATATTACTAATTCTAAAGATAAAATCCCATTATTGGTGTTAAAGGATAATAAGGTAAAATTATATAAGAAAACAATAAATTATATCCATAAAAATACCACTTATATAAAAATAAAAAGTAAAGAATTAACAGTTACTATACCATCTAGTAAGATTAAAAATAATATGATATTTAATTATGAAGTATATAGTAAGAAAATAAATAATGATAATTTTAATTATTCAAAGGCATTATATATAGATAGTAATGATAAAATAAAAATGTCAAAAAAGATATCTATAACTTTACCAAGATTTTTATATAAGAATAATGTTGTAGATATTTATGGAATTACTAAAAAAAATGAAATAGAGTTAATTAAGAAAACTGTTGATATTAACGGTAAAAATGTTTCATTTTCTCCATCTAAAAAATATGAAAGATATTTTATAACATATGTTAAAGTTTCAGATATACAAATAGATAATTCTATTGAGGTATTAAAAAATGATATAGTGAATTTTAAAATAAAATATATTCCAACAACTGCAACAAATAAAAAAGTTACATATTATAATATAGGTGATGATTTTTTGATATCAAATGGTAATTTATTAGCAAAGAAGGTAGGAAATTTTAAAATTCAACTAGGAATTAAAAACTCAAATATAAAAAAACAAATAGAGGTTATAGTCAAAAAAAATGAACCAAAAATAGAAGTTAAAAATGGTTTGACATATATAAATGGGATATTAATTGTAAATAAAACATATTCTCTTCCTAAAGATTATAATCCTGGTGGATTAAAAGATGAAGCTTTAAAAGCATTTGAAAAGATGAGAGATGATGCTAAAAAAGATAATATAAAACTTTGGATAGCCTCTGGATTTAGATCATATGAAACACAAGATGAATTATATAATTATTATGTAGAAAAGGATGGCAAAAAGAAAGCTGATACTTATTCTGCTAGAGCAGGATATTCTGAACATCAAACAGGTTATGCTATGGATTTAAATATTGTTGATTCATCATTTGAAGGAACAAAAGAAGCAATATGGATAGAAAAAAATTCATATAAATATGGATTTATAATAAGATATCCAAAAGGAAAGGAAAAAATAACAGGGTATAAGTATGAACCTTGGCATATAAGATATTTAGGAGAGCAACTTTCAACAAAAGTATATAATACTGGTTTGACTTTAGAAGAATATTTAGATATAAAATCTAAATATAGTAATTAAAAAATTTTTGTGTTATAATATCTTCCCATGAAGGGGAGATATTTTATGATACAAGTTGAAAAAGATGTAGAAGCAGCAATTAATATTATAAATTTAAAAAAAGTAAATTCTAAAGAGTATAGACCTATAAAATTATTTACAGATAGGTCTCTTAAATTTCTAAAAAAATATAGACTTAATGAAAGAAAAATATCTTTGACAAAATATAATTCTGGTGACGAAGTTATTGATTTACTTTGTTATGGATCAGATGTATGTTGTTATAGTTCTAATAGATTGGACGAATATTTTTTAAATCTAAAACTTGCAATGTTTTATCTAGATAAGATGGATGACTATTATAATTATTTTTTTAATGATTATAGTAAAAAACAAAGTGTATTTTCAATGGACATATATAATAAAATAAAGAATAAATTAGATGATAAAAGTAAATATTTTTTTGATGAACTATTTAGTCATGTATCAAAATATGATATTTTGAATACGAAACTTTTTTATAATAAAAATTATAGTTATAAAATACTTGTAAAATATATTAAGTATTTATTAAAATATAATAAAGTACAAGATATTGTAAAAAATAAATCAGTAGATTTTAAAATATGTACTGATGGAGAAGTATCTCACTATTTTGATACTAATACTTTTAATTTTATAAATTTATCTTATAATATAGATTCTATGAATGATGAAAAGATTAGACATATATCTAATAAAATAAATGAGATTTTTGTTCCATTACTTAAAGAAAATGGAAAAATTCAAGGATTTACTAGTAAAAAAGAAACAAATGTAGATGGATATACAAGATTAGAAACAAGAAGTATGGATGATCCAAATACTATAGACAAAGAATATAAAAAAGAATATGCTTATATGTACAAGAATTAAATAATTTATTGACATTATAATGTTTAAAGTAATAAAATAATATTGATAAAGAGGAGTGATATAAATGGGAAAAGTATATGTTTTTGGGCATCAAAATCCAGATACTGATTCAGTAACAGCGGCAATTAGTTTGTCATATTTAAAAAATAAACTTGGTATGGATACTGAACCTAGGGTTTTAGGTCATATAAATAAAGAAACTAAATATGCATTAGATTATTTTAATATTAAAGAGCCAAAATATTTAAATGATGTAAAATTACAATTAAAAGATGTTGAATATTTAAAAGATACATTTATAGATAAAGAAACATCTATAAAAGATGTATATGAATATTTAAATGAAAAAGGAATAACAGGTATTCCTATAGTAGAAAATGAAAATAAGTATTTTGGAATAGTTACTGTTAAAGATATTGCTAAAGAATTAATAAAAGGTGATATTCATTCATTAGATGCTCGATATGATAATATATTAGATGTATTAAATGCAGAAGAAATATTAAAATTTGACGATGAAATAAAGGGAAATATTTTAGTTGCATCATATAGAAGTACTACATTTTTAAATAATATAAAACTAAACAAAGATAATATATTAATTGTAGGAGATAGACATAGTATTATAGAAAATGCGGTAAATTCAAAAATAAAGTTACTTATTGTAACAGGTAATGGTGAAATAAAAGATCATCATTTAAAAATTGCAAAAGAAAATAAAGTTAATGTTATTAGAACTAATAATGATTCATTTCATACATCTAAGTTACTAGGATTATCAAATTCTATTAGTACAATTGTTAGAAATGATGATTCAAAGGTATTTAAGGAAAATGATTATTATGATGATTTTATAGAAATGAGTAAAAAATTAAAACATAATAACTATCCAATCTTAAATAATAAGAAAGAATGCTTAGGTTTAATAAGAATAACTGAAATAGTTAAAAAGAATAATAAAGAAGTAATACTTGTTGATCATCAAGAAAAAGATCAAAGTGTAACTGGCCTTGATGAAGCAAATATTTTAGAAATTGTTGATCATCATAAAATAGGGAATATAAATACTAATAATCCAATTAATTTTAGAAATATGACTGTTGGAAGTACAAATACAATTCTTTATTTTATGTATGATGAAAATAACATTAAAATACCTAAGGATATTGCAGGTTTAATGTTATCTGGAATTTTATCTGATACATTATGTCTTCAAAGTCCAACAACAACTGAGTTAGATAAAAAAGTTGTTAAAAATTTAGCATCTATCGCAGAAGTTAATTATGAAGAGTATGCAACTAATATGTTTAAAGCAGGAACATCACTTGAAGGCTTAACTAAAGAAGAAGTAATTAAAAGTGACTTTAAATCTTTCCCAGTAGGTGATAATAAATTTGCAATAGGACAAGTATTTACACTTGATATTGAGAAAATATTTAATGAACTTGATAAATATATTGAAAAATTAGAAGAAATTAATTCTAAAGAAGATTATATGTTCACTATAATTGCAATAACAGATATACTTAAAAATGGTTCATATGTTATTTACACTAAAGATGCTAAAAAAGTTCTTGAAGGTATATATAATGTTCAAAATATTAAACAAGGATATTATGTTGATGGTTTAGTATCTAGAAAGAAACAAATACTTCCAGCTGTTTTAGCGCAATTAAATTAGTAAGTAGTACAAAATTTATTTTACTACATATTATATATTGATTGTAATTAATATATTCACTTTTGTGGGAATTTATAAATTTTCATAAATGTGTTTTCTTTTACATAAAAATTGGAGGAAATTATAAATGGATAACTACCATGAAAAACTTGCATATAAAGTTTCTTTTATCAGTATAATTAGTAATATTTTATTAACGATTATAAAATTTATATCAGGTGTTATTTCAAATTCACAAGCAATGATATCAGATTCTATTCATTCTTTGTCGGATGTACTTAGTACGTTTGTTGTTATAATAGGTATAAAAATATCAAATAAAGATGCTGATAAATCTCATCCATATGGACATGAAAGATTAGAATGTGTTTGTTCATTAATATTATCAGTTATGCTTTTTATTACAGGATTAACAATAGGGTATGCTGGAATAATAAAAATAATTCATATTGAAAGTGTAAAAACACCAGGTATATTAGCATTAGTTGCGGCTATAATTTCAATTTTAGTTAAAGAGAGTATGTATCAATATACAATTAAGGTTGCTAAAAAGATAAATTCAGATTCACTTAAAGCAGATGCATGGCACCATAGATCAGATTCTTTATCATCTATTGCAAGTCTTATCGGTATATTGGGGTCAAGATTTGGATTTAAAGTATTAGATTCAATAGCAAGTGTAGTAATTTGTTTGTTTATATTTAAAATTTCAATAGATATATTTAAAGATTCTATAGATAAAATGGTTGATAAATCATGTGATATGGGAACTATAAATAAAGTAATTGAAATAATTGATAAAAGAAGTGATATTAAAAACTTGGATGATATAAAAACAAGACAATTTGGAAATAAGATATATATTGATATTGAAATATCAGTTGATCAAAATATGATACTTAAGGATGCACATAAAATTGCAGAGGATCTTCATGATGAAATAGAGGAAAAATTACCTATAGTAAAACATTGTATGATACATGTTAATCCAATAAGTATAAGTGAGTAATATTTTATATTATAAATAAAACATTAAACTAGTTAATATATGAAAAGTACAATGTAAAGTTACTGTATAAGTAACTTTTTGAATTGACATAAAATAATAATAAAATGTATACTAAAATTATATAGGAGGAATAAAGTATGAAATATTGTACAAAATGTGGTAAAAAATTAAATAAAGAATCTAAATTTTGTGGTAACTGCGGTGAACCAATAAATAATACAGAAACTAAAACAAAAAATAATAAAATAATAATTATAATAGGATGTCTAATTTTATTTGTTGCTGTTATGGGAATTATAATTATATTTAATATATTACATAATGATAGAATTGAAGATAATTATGAAGATTTTGAAGATGCATTAGAAGTAGCAACAGAAAGATACATATCATTAAAAAATTATGATCTAAGTAGTAATATATCTAGCATAATAATAGAAGATTTAGTAAAAGAAAATTTAATAAATAATGATTTAACAAATAAATGTGAGGGGTATGTACTTATACAAAAAGAAAGAGATTACGATGACTATGACTATGAATATGATTATGATGCATATATAAAATGCGGAGATAAGTATGAATCTAAGGGATATAATTATACTTATAGTGAAAAGAGTTATATAAATTTAAATCAAATTAGATAATTACGACATCTTTTAATATGTTATAAAATATTAACAACATATATGGAATATATAAAATAAAAAATATAATAAATATTAAAATAATTATGAACTAGTTATTTTAGCATCTTATTAGTATGTTATTTATAATCAACAAAACGTAAAATCCCTTGTTTTTATGGGATTTTTTGTGTTATAATCAAATAATGGAAAGTAAAGGAGAGCAAGAAAATGGCAGAATATAATGAGAAATCGATTAAGATACTAGAAGGTTTAGAAGCTGTAAGAAAAAGACCTGGTATGTACATTGGTTCAACAGATAAAAGAGGGTTACATCATCTTGTATGGGAAATAGTAGATAATTCTATTGATGAAGTTATGAATGGCTATGGTAGTGAAATAAAGATTATTTTACATTCAGATGGTTCAGTTAGTATATCTGATAATGGACGTGGTGTTCCTGTTGGAAAACATGAATCTGGAAGAAGTACTGTTGAAGTAATTTATACTGTTCTTCATGCTGGTGGAAAATTTGAAGAAGGAAACTATAAAGTATCAGGTGGTCTTCATGGTGTTGGAGCATCTGTTGTTAATGCATTATCAAAATGGATGATTGTTACATCTAAAAGAGATGGTGCAGAATATACCATTAGTTTTAAAAATGGCGGAGAACTTGATAGTAATCTAAAAAAAGTTGCGACTACTAGTAAGACGGGTACTACTGTAAGATTTATGCCAGATGATGAAATATTTTCTACTATTAATTTCTCTTTTACGACTATTTGTGAAAGAATGCAAGAGTCTGCATTTCTTCTTAAAGGCTTAACTGTTGAAGTTGTTGATGAAGCAGATAAAAAGGAAGCTAAATATCATTATGAAAATGGAATTAAGTCATTTGCTGAATATATAAACGAAGGTAAGACGTCTCTTCATAATGTTGTGCATTTTACAGGAGAAAAAGAAAAAATAGAAGTTGAGATTGCTCTTCAATATACAGATACTTATAATGAAAATATTATTAGTTTTGTTAATAATGTTAAAACATCTGATGGAGGGTCACATGAAGTAGGTTTTAAAACTGCGCTTACAAAAGTATTTAATGAGTATGCTAAAAGTAATGGTTATTTAAAAGCAAAGGATAAAAATCTAGAAGGATCAGATGTAAGAGAAGGATTAACTGCGGTTATATCACTTAGAATTCCAGAAGCATTACTTCAATTTGAAGGACAAACAAAAGGCAAACTTGGTACACCTCTTGCTAAAACTGTTGTTGAAAATATAGTATATGAAAAAATGCAATTTTATTTAGAAGAAAATAAGGAAACTGCAGTAAATATACTTTCTAAAGCATTAAAGGGAAAGGCTGCAAGGGAAGCTGCTAGAAAAGCAAGAGACGAAGCAAGGAAAGAAAAAGGTACTAAAAAAGAAAAAAATATTAGTGATAAACTAGCTCCTGCTCAGAAAAAAGATTCATCTAAAAATGAATTATTTATAGTAGAGGGTGACTCTGCTGGAGGTTCTGCTAAAACAGGAAGAGATAGAAGATATCAAGCAATACTACCACTTAGAGGGAAAGTACTTAATACAGAAAAAGCTAAAATAGAAGATGCATATAAAAATGCAGAAATAAGTACTCTTATATATACAATAGGCGCAGGTGTTGGATCTGACTTTGATATTAAAGATTGTAATTATGATAAGGTAATTATAATGACAGATGCTGATGTTGATGGGTCACATATTCAAGTATTATTAATAACATTCTTTTATAGATTTATGAAACCTTTAATAGAAGAAGGCAAACTTTATATAGCAACACCTCCTTTATATAAAATAAAATTTAGTAAGAATGAAATGGTTTATGCATATAATGATGATGAATTGAAAGAATATACAAACGGAAGAAAAGCGGAAGAAGTAAAAAGATATAAAGGTTTAGGAGAGATGGATGCAGATCAATTATGGGAAACAACAATGGATCCAGAACATAGACTTTTAATTAGAGTTAAGTTAACAGATGCTGCTTTAGCAGAAAAAAGAGTATCAGTTTTAATGGGGGATCAAGTAGAACCAAGAAAAGAATGGATAGAAGAAAATGTAGAATTTTCTATGGAAGATAATTATAAGATATAGGAAGTAGGTGAAGTAATATGGCTAAAAAGAAAGAAGAAAGTACAATAGTACAAAAAATACATGATTATGCATTAGAAGAAATAATGGGTGATAGATTTGCATCATATGCAAAAGAAATAATACAAGATAGGGCGCTTCCTGATGTTAGGGATGGTTTAAAACCTGTTCAAAGAAGAATTTTATACGGAATGTATGAAAGCAAAAATACATATGATAAACCTACTAGAAAAAGTGCAAAATCTGTTGGAGATATAATGGGTAAATACCATCCACATGGAGATTCAAGTATATATGATGCGATGGTTAGAATGAGCCAGGATTGGAAACTTATGACACCATACATTGATATGCAAGGAAATAATGGTTCAATGGATGGAGATTCAGCAGCAGCAATGCGTTATACAGAAGCAAGACTTTCTAAAATTAGTAATGAATTATTAAAAGATATTGAAAAAAATACAGTTAATATGGCACCTAATTATGATGATACTACAATGGAACCTACTGTACTTCCTTGTAGATTTCCTAATCTCTTAGTAAATGGTTCAACAGGAATAAGTACAGGTTATGCAACAAATATTCCTCCTCATAACTTAGTTGAAGTAATAGATGCTACTATAAAGAGAATTGATAAACCAAACTGTTCTTTTGAAGAAATATTCGATATTATAAAAGGACCAGATTTTCCAACAGGGGCGATTGTTGAAGGTAAAAAGAATATAGAAGAAGCATATAGAACTGGTAAAGGTAAAATAAATATAAAATGTAAATATGAGATAGTAAAAGAAAAGGGTAATCACCAAATAATTATTACTGAAATACCATACGAAGTAAATAAAGCAAATTTAGTAAAGAGAATAAATGATATTAGAATAGAAAAGAAAATAGATGGTATTTTAGATGCTCGTGATGAAAGTGCAAGAGGGGATTTAAGAATTGCTATTGATTTAAAGAAAGATGCTAATAGTGAACTTATCTTAAATTATCTACTTAAAAATACAGACATGCAAATATCATATAGTTTTAATATGATCGCAATAGTAAATAGAAGACCAAAACTTGTAGGAATACTTGAAATCCTTGATGCTTATATAGCACATCAAATAGATGTAATAACAAGAAGAAGCAAATTTGATCTTGAACATGCTAAATTTAGAATGCATATAGTAGATGGTTATTTAAAAGCCATGAGTATATTAGATGAAGTAATAGCTTGTATTAGAAGAAGTAATAATAGACTTGATGCTATTAATAATTTAGTAAAAGAATTTGAATTTACAAAAGAGCAGGCTACTGCAATAGTAGATATGAAACTTTATAGACTTACTAATACTGATATAGTTTCATTAAAGGAAGAAAAAGCAAATTTAGAGAAGATAATAGCTTTTCTAACTTCTGTATTATCAGATAATAAAGTATTATTTAGACAGATGAAAAAGGAATTAAATGAGATAAAAAAAGAGTATGGAAAAGAAAGAAAAACACAGATAAGGGATGAAGTAACAGAAATAAAAATTGATACAACTGCAATGATACCAAAGGAAGATGTAATTGTAGTAGTAACTAAAGAAGGTTATGTTAAAAGGGTATCTAAAAAGAGCTATGCATTATCTAATAATGAAGAAACTAATATTAAAGAAAATGATTATGTGATAGGTTTATATGAATTAAATACTTTAGATACAATATTATTA
This sequence comes from uncultured Bacilli bacterium, assembly GCA_947598325.1. Taxonomy (GTDB): domain Bacteria; phylum Bacillota_I; class Bacilli_A; order RF39; family UBA660; genus CAG-433. The sequence goes on along the minus strand of CANQFD010000006.1, from coordinate 17,976 downwards.
TTTACTGATTTAGGAAATTATTTATATGTTCCTATTCATGAACTTCCTGATTTAAAGTGGAAGGATTTAGGGAAACATATTAGTAATATTATATCTTTAAAATCCGAAGAAAATATAATAGAGTGTATTCCTGTAATTAATTTTGAAAATAATGATATAGTTACCATATTTACTAAAGATGGTATGGTAAAAAGGACAAATATAAAAGAATTTAAACTTCAAAGATACTCAAAAGCTGTTACATGTATAAAATTAAAAGATGATGATAAAGTTGTTAGTGTAAATAATTCAAAAAATAGCGAAATATTAGTTTCAACCCATAATGGTTATGGACTTTGGTATTCTTCTAATGAAGTACCAGTAACTGGAATAAAATCATCTGGTGTTAAATCTATAAACTTAAAAGATGATTATGTAGTATCAGGAACTTTATTTAATTCAAATGATGAATATATATTAGTATTTACAGATAAGATGACTGCAAAAAGAATAAAAATAGAAGAAATGGAAAAATCATCTCGAGCAAGACGTGGATTATTGCTAATTAGAGAAGTTAAAACTAATCCATATAAACTGCTTAAAACATTTGTAATAGGAAATAAAGAGGAACTTGGAATACTTCAAAACGAAGATATTAAAATTATAAAAAGTACAGAAATTTCTATTAGTGACAGATATTCTACTGGTTCTACTATTTCTAAAAAGAAAATTAAAGATGTATTTGAATTAAGATTACTTAAAACAAAATCTGATTTAGAAAATGAAGAAGATATAGAAGTATTAGATGAAATTCAAAAAAAAGATGTATCATTAAAGGAAATAGATGATAAAATAATGACAATTGATGATTTTTTAGATGATTTTGAAGTATAAATCATCTTTTTTATTAAGAATTATATAGATTTTGCAACTAATTTTATACAAAAAGATACCAATAATATATAGTGCAACTTATTATATTTATAATATAATTTCGGTAGAGGTGATAATTATGAAATTTTGTGATAAGTTATCTAAAATAAGAAAAGATAACAATTTAAGCCAAGAACAATTAGCAGATAAAATGAATGTATCAAGGCAAGCTGTTTCAAAATGGGAGTCAGGAGCATCTTATCCTGATATGGATAAAATACTTACAATGTGTAAAATACTAAATTGTAATTTAGAGGATTTATTAGATGATGGAGTTATTGGGAATACAAAAGCAAATAATAAAATTAATTTTAATAATTATTTTAATGATTTCTTAAATTTTATTACTAAATCATATAATATGTTTTGGAGTATGAATTTTAAAGAAAAAATAAAATGTTTATTTGAATTATTTGTAATATTTATAATATTATTACTTGCGGGTACCATTATATATTCTATTATTTATGAATTAATAATATATAATATTTCTAACTTACCAATTATAGGTTACGTTGTATCTGAAAATGTATTTAATCCATTAATACTAATAGCGTTAATAATACTTGGAATTGTTATATTTTTACATTTATTTAAAATTAGATATTTAGATTATTTTATAACAATAGAAGATAATAATGTACTTAAAAAAAGTAAAGAAAAAGCATTAGAAGATGAAAAAATAATAAATAATAAAAAATATATTGTAGAAAGACCTAAAGAAAAAATAATCATTAGAGATCCAAAACATTCAATTTTTAATTTCTTTAATATTTTTGGAAAAATGATACTTTATATAATAAAGTTTTTTGTAATATTATTTATAATACCATTTATATTTTTTACGATAGTTTTAATAGGAGTAGATACAGTTACCCTAACATTTATCCAATATGGAACAATGTTTATATTCGCCTTTTTTGCAATATTAGGCGCAATATTAATTAGTTTTATTATAATTTATTTTTCATACAATTTTATATTTAATAAAGAAATAAAATTTAGATTAATGTTTATATTATTTATAACAGGTCTTATATTAATTGGAGTAGGTTCAGGAATGACTACTATTAATTTTATGGATTATGATTATAAAGAAATAAATAAAAATAGACTTGAGACAATGGAAAACAAAATTGAAATGAAAGATAATATAATTATTTCAGATACCCACTCAAATTTAGAATATATTATAGACAATTCTTTAGATGACATTAAACTTAAAATAACTTATCCAAAAGGTTTTAATTGCTTTATTTATAAAACTGATGATTCAAAATATAATGTTTATCATGTAGATTGGAATGGATTTAATATGTTTGATGCTTATAATAATTTAAGAGAAGATATAAAAAATCATCAAATAAGTAAATATTTAGATTCAATTAAGATAAAGATTTATATATCACAAAAAAATTATGATATCTTAATGGAAAATGAAAAAAATTATGAAAAATATAATTACTAGAAAAACAAAATGAATTTTTTTAAAACGTAAGATAAATGTATATTGACTATACTAATTAACATAAGTTATAATTAATCCATAAGGAGATGATATTTATGCCAATATGGGGAATAGTACTTATTGTTGTAGCACTTATTATATTATGGGTAATTATAGTTGAAAATTCATTTGTTAAAAAGAAAATGGTTGCTGAAAATGCATTTTCTGATATTGATGTACAACTTGTAAAAAGATATGATCTTATTCCTAATATAGTAAATACTGTTAAAGGTTATGCTAAACATGAAAAGGAAACTTTAGAAGAGGTTATTAATGCTAGAAATAAAGCTGTTAGCGCAGAGGGTGTAAATGCTAAAGTTGATGCTGATAATGAAGTTACAAATGCTATTAGTAAGTTATTTGCTTTAACTGAAAGCTATCCTGATTTAAAAGCAAACGAAAATTTCTTAAATCTTCAAAATGATTTAAAATCTGTTGAAACAGAACTTGCAGGAGCTAGAAAGTATTATAATGTTGCAGCAAGAAATTACAATTATGCGATTGCGGTAATTCCAAATTTTATAGTAGCTAAAATATTTGGTCATAAACCAATGGAAATGTTTAAAGCAGAAGAAGAACAAAGAAAAAACGTTAAAGTAGAATTTTAATTTAGGAGGAAGATATGAAAAAGAATTTTATTAATTTACTTTTTATATCTTTTTTTCTATTTTTATTTTTTCCATTTAATGTAAAAGCGGATGATGGATATGTAATAGAAAAGTATAACGTTGATATAAAGGTAAATGAAAATAATGTACTTAATATAACTGAAACAATAGATGTTAATTTTAAAATAGATAGTAGAGGCATTCAAAGAGAGATACCTATTAAGAATAAATATTTAAGAAAAGATATAGAAGTAAAAACAAAAGCAAAAATAAAAAATTTAAAAGTAAATAGAGAGTATTATAAATCAGAAGAAAATGGTAAATTAATTTTAAAAATATATAATCCTAATAAATATTTTACTGGCAAAAGACAATATATAATTAGTTATGATTATGATATTGGAGATGATAATATTGATCTATATGATGATTTATATTTTAATATTATTGGTAATGAGTGGAGTACCCAAATAAAAGAGGCAACATTTAAAATACAAATGCCAAAAGAGTTTGATGAAACATTAGTTAATTTTACAGTTGGTTATAGTGGCTCTACATATTATGAAGATGTTAAATATTCTATTCAAGGTAATACTATAGAAGGATATATATTACCAGATAGAGTATATGGATATGCTCTTAATGCTGGAGAAGGTTTAACTGTTAGAATAGAACTTCCTGAAGGATATTTTACTGGTGAAAGGGCTGTATTTGATCCTACTTCCTTAATAATTTATGGTTTAATTATATTATCAATAGCAATTATAGTGCTTGAAGTTACTTTATTTAGAAGATATAGTTACCACAAAAAAGATTTACTAGTAGTAGAATATGTAGTACCAGATAACTTATCTCCTGCTGAAATAGGTTATTTATATAATGGATATGTAAAAAGTAATCATATTGTATCTTTAATAACTTACTTTGCAAATAAGGGATATTTACAGATAATAGATGAGGGAAAAAATAAATTTTCACTTAAAAAAATAAAAGATATACCCAATTCAGAACCAGATTATGCTAAAACCACATTTAATGGATTGTTTAAAAAAGCAAATGATAAAGGTATTGTAAAAAAATCAGATATAGAAGAAAAGTTTTATACAACACTTAATACTGCAACTATGAAATTAAAAAAGACGCATGAAGTATATAATACTTCACATTATGTTTGTAATGTTATATATATTTTTGGAATTATAATTATGTTTTTCTTACCATTTTTATTAATTTTTACAACCTATAGGTTAGAGAAATATTATAGTATTCATATGATAATATATATATTTCTTACATTTATTAGCATAGTACTTTCTATATTATTTATAATATTTAATAAAAAAAGAACAGAAGAGGGAATTAAATATTATAATAAAATAAGGGGCTTTAAACATTATTTAGAATTTGTTGAAAAGGACAAATTAGAAGCATTAGTTGAAGAAAATCCAAATTATTTTTATGATATACTTCCTTATGCATATGTTCTTGGAGTATCTGATAAATGGAGTAAAAAATTTGAATCAATTATAATGGAACCTCCAACTTGGTATGAGGGCAATATGTATTCTGTAACTACTGGTATGTTTAATGTAAATACATTTAATAATTCTTTAAATCATACGCTTTCAGGGGTAAGTAGTACAATGAGTTCTAGACCTTATCAATCAAGTGGAACATCAGGTGGCGGTAGCTTTTCTGGTGGAGGTGGATTCTCCGGCGGAGGAGCAGGAGGAGGCGGCGGCAGCCGTTTATAAAATCAAATAAAAGTAAATTTTCTTAAAAATAGGCATATATTATTGTAGGTGGTAATATGTCTAAAAAAGAAGAGTTTAAATTATTTGTAAAAGATCATCCAGAACTTATTAAATTTGTTAAATCCAGTGAGATGTCTTGGCAAAAGTTTTATGAAATATATGATATATATGGAAGTAATAATGAAATTTGGAATAAATATTTTAGTAAATTAGATATTGAAAATGAAGAAAATGAGGAAGTAAAAGAAAATTTTTCAGTATCTGATTTGATCAATATGGTTAAGAACATTGATTTAAATAGTGTTCAAAAAAATATAACTAATATAAGTAAAGCATTAGGCCTTGTTCAATCTTTAATTACAAAAGATGGATCAAGTTCTGTAAATGAAAATACATATACACCAAGACCTCTTTATAAGAAGTTTGAAGATTAATGAGATTTGATATACAATATAAAATAAAGAATGATCCAATGCTTCAAAAATATGTTAGAGAAAACTCATATTGGTATAAATATTTAAATAGGAATCCAAATTTATTATCTTCTTTAACTGATGAAATGAAGGAAAAATATAAACTTACAACTGCGGATAAGATTAATGAACTATCAAATAAACTTGATTTAATAAAAACATTTATGAATGTACTTAAATAGAAGGAAAGAAAATGGAAAAGGAAATAATTAGACAAATAGATAATTTAGAATTTATCAAAGAATACAAAGTATTAAAAGAAAAAATAGAAAATTTAAATGAATATAAAGATATAACAAAAAAGATAAATAATGCCACTAATCCCTCTTCTATAATATCTTTAAGAAAAGATTTATATAAAATAGATGGTTATAAAAGATTAATGGAATTACAAACTAAAATTAGGTTATTAGTAAATAAAATTAATAACATGTTACTAGAGATAGTAAAGTAGTAAAAATTGGAGGAAACTACTTGAGAAAGTAGTTTTTTAAGTGTTATAATTATAAACAGGTGATTTTATTGAGAGTAATAAGTGGAAAATTAAGAGGAAAAGAAGTAAAGGGTTACCTTATAGATGGTGTAAGACCTACTATGGATAGGGTTAAGGAATCAATGTTTGCTATAATACAAGATGATATTGAAGGAAGTATTTGTCTTGATCTTTTTGCTGGAAGTGGTAATCTTGGAATAGAGGCTATAAGTAATGGTGCTGAAAAGTGTTATTTTATAGATAATAATAACAAAGCAATAAAAATAATAAATAAGAATCTAGAAAATTTAAATATAAAAGATAAAGCTGTTGTAATAGAAAAGGACTATATGGAAGCATTAAGTTATTTAAAAGAAAAGAATATAAAGTTTAATATTGTTTTACTTGATCCTCCATATGATGAACTTGTTATAAATGATATATTAAAATATTTATATAAAAGTAGATTATTAAAAAGAAATGCTATTATTGTTTGTGAATATGAAAAAGATAATATACAAAGTGAATACTATGATATTAGAAAAGAAAGAAAATTTAATTATAGAACAGTTGGAATATATACTCCAAAAGAATATTTAGAATAGGTAGGTGTTAATTATGGCTTTAATAATAGGATCACATGTTTCATTTAGTAAAAATGGACAATTACTTAATAGTGTAAAAGAAGCCTTAGATTATGGTAGTAATACATTTATGTTTTATACAGGCGCTCCTCAAAATACTAATAGATGTGATATAGATGATAGTAATACTATACTTGCAGATAATCTTATGAAAGAAAATGGTATTGATAAAGATAATGTTATTGTACATGCACCATATATAATAAATTTAGCAAATGATTCAAAACCTGAAAGTTATGATTTCGCAATTAATTTTTTGAAACAAGAACTTGATAGATGTGAAAAATTAGGTATAAAAAACATGGTTCTTCATCCAGGAAGTCATGTAGGACTTGGTGAAAAAACAGGACTTAACAATATTGTTAATGCACTAAAAATAATTTTAAATAAAAAGAGATATACTAATATATTAATAGAAACAATGGCTGGAAAAGGATCTGAACTTGGTAAAAACATGGATGAAATAAAATATATAATTGATAATGTTAATAGTGATAATCTAGGTGTTTGTTTAGATACTTGTCACTTAAGCGATTCTGGTGTAGATATGAAAGATTTTGATCTATATTTAGATGAATTTGATAAAAAAATAGGCCTAGATAAAATTAAATGTATTCACATAAATGATAGTATGAATAAAATAGGCACACATAAGGATAGACATGCGAATATAGGCTTTGGTGAAATAGGATTTGATACGCTTATAAGTATTATTTATAATGAGAGATTAAAAAATGTTCCTAAAATATTAGAAACACCATATATAACAAAAGATGACAATTCAAAAGAAAGATTATATGCTCCATATAAAGAAGAAATAGATATGATAAGAAAAAAAGAATTTAATAGTAATATGATTAATGATATAAGAAATAATCATAATATAAATTAATGTAATTTAGAAATTTAATATATAAAATGTAAAGAGTAGTGTAAACTGTTCTTTTTTTTTGTAGTTTTTTGTTTAATATGTAGACAAAAATAAACCTAAATAGTATAATAATGGTAACCAGTGGGACAAAGTGGTTGAATGTGGGGGATGAAAAATGTTTATGGGAGAGTATCATCATAATATTGATGATAAAGGAAGACTTATTATTCCTTCAAAATTTAGAGATGATTTAGGTGATAAGTTTATTGTTACAAGAGGCTTAGAAGAATGTTTATTTGTTTATTCTATTGACGAATGGAATAATATTATAAATAAACTAAAAGAACTTCCATTTACAAATAAAGCAGCTCGTTCATTCATGCGTATGTTTTTATCTGGTGCTACTGAATGTGAACTAGACAAAAATGGTAGAGTTAACATTTCAATTCCACTTACCAATTATGCAAGTTTAGAAAAAGAATGTGTAATAATTGGTGTCAATGATAGACTTGAAATATGGTCTATAGATAAGTTTAATAATTTCTTTGATCAAAATATTGAGAACTTTAGTGATATAGCAGAGGAATTGTTTAATGCATGTTAGTGTTTTATTAAATGAAGCTATAGAAGGTTTAAATATTAAAGAAGATGGAATTTATGTTGATTGTACATTAGGTCTAGGAGGTCATAGCAAAGAAATATTAAAAAGAATAAAAAGGGGCAAACTATTCGCCTTTGATCAAGATGGGGAAGCTATCGATTATAGTAAAAAGATTCTTGATCAGATTAGTGATAATTATGAAATTATTAATAATAATTTTGTAAATATAAAAGAAGAGTTAAATAAAAGAGGTATAGAAAAAGTTGATGGAATTTTATTTGACTTAGGTGTATCAAGTGTTCAACTTGATGAGACTGAAAGAGGTTTTAGCTACCATAAGAATGCAAAACTTGATATGAGAATGAATCAAAATTCAGAATTTAGTGCTTATGATGTAGTTAATAATTATACAGAAGAGGAACTTATTAAAATATTTTATGAATATGGAGAAGAGAAGTATTCTAAAAGTATTGCAAGAGGTATTGTAAATGAAAGAAAAAACAAGAAAATAGAAACTACAATAGAACTTGCAGAAATAGTTAAAAATAATGTTCCGGAAAAGTATAGAAGAAACCATCATCCAGCAAGAAAAATATTTCAAGCAATTAGGATAGAGGTAAATAAGGAATTAGATGTATTTAAAATTGCTTTAAATGATGCGATTGAATTATTAAATAATGGGGGAAGAATATGTGTAATAACTTTCCATTCATTAGAAGATAGAATATGTAAAAATAAGTTTAAAAAATTAAGTGAGGTTGATAAATTAGTTAAAGGATTACCAGTTATTCCAAATGAGTATAAACCAAAACTTAAAATAATTGCTAAACTTAAACCATCAAAAGAGGAATTACAAAATAATAATAGATCAAGAAGTGCAATATTAAGAATTGCAGAAAAAATATAGAAAAAGGTGATAATGATGAAAAAAAATAGAAAAGAAAATACTATTAAATTACGTAAATTTGAGAAAAAATTCACAATTTTAGGAGCATTTGTTTTAGTGTCTATTTGGGTACTTAGTTTCTTTGCTAAAATATCATTATCATCAATAAATGTTGAAGTTGAAAGATTATCTAATGAGGTAACAAAACAAGAGAAGGTTAATCAGAGTCTAGTTATGAAAATAAATGAGTTAGCATCTTTAGAAAACATTCAAGAGGTTGCAAATAATGAAGGACTAGCGTATAATAATAATAATATAATAATAATAAAGCAGCAGTAAAAAGGAAGTGCAATAAATGAAGAAGGAGAAAGTAGTGAATAAAGTCCATGTAAATAGATTCGTATTCATTTCTGGACTTCTTTTATTTTTAGTTATAATTGTAAGACTAATATATCTTAATTTGTCAGACGAGATAGATAATATAAATTTAAAAGAGTTTGCAAAAAAGAGAAATACTACAAAAGAAATTTTATATGCAACCAGAGGAAATGTATATGATTCAAAAGGAGAGACACTTGCACAAACAGTAGATTCATATACCATAATAGCGTATTTAGATGAAAGCAGAAGTAAAAATTCTTTAAAACCAATGCATGTAGTAGATAAAAAAATGACAGCGGAAAAATTATCACCAATACTTAAAATGGATGAAGATAGAATTTTTAAATTACTTAATCAAGATGGACTATATCAGGTTGAATTTGGAAACTACGGAAAAGGTTTAACACAACTTCAAAAAGAAGAAATAGAAAAAATGAAATTACCAGGAATAGATTTTATAAATACAAGTAAAAGATATTATCCAAATTTAGATTTTGCATCCTACACTTTAGGATATGTTACACAAGGTGAAAATGGGAAAATGACAGGCGAAATGGGTATAGAAGCTTATTATAATAAAGAACTAACAGGAACAAATGGTTCTATAGAATATCAAAAAGATGCATCAGGTTATAAACTTATTAATAGTCCAGAAATAAGAATTGAAAAAATAGATGGAAATGATATATACTTAACAATTGATAGTAATGTTCAGTTAATAGTTGAAAGAGCATTAAATACATATTTTGAGGAATCAGGTGCTGAAAGTGCAGTATTTGTAGTAGCGGATGCCAAAACAGGTAAAATACTTGCAACATCTAGTAGACCTAGTTTTGATCCTAATATTAAAAATATTGAAAATTATCTAGATCCACTTGTTTCAACTGCGTTTGAACCTGGATCTACGATGAAAACATATGCATATATGGCTGCTTTAGAAAAAGGAACATATAGGGGAGAAGATACCTACATGTCAGGTAAAATGGAAGTAAGCGATTATACGATAAAAGATTGGAATGATTATGGTTGGGGTGAAATAAACTATGATTATGGTTATATGCAGTCATCAAATCTAGGTGTTGCTAATTTAGTAATGAAAAATTATATAGATAGAAATGATTTATTAAATTATTATAAAAAATTGGGCTTTGGAGAAAAGACAAATATAGAACTTCCAAATGAAGTAGAAGGTAAAGTACAATTTAAATATGATGTAGAGGTAGTTAATGCAGCTTTTGGTCAAGGTATAACAACTACTCCAATTCAACATATTAAAGCATTAACATCTATATCAAATAATGGTTATTTATTAGAACCAAAAATAGTTGAAAAAATAGTAGATTCATCTACTGGAAAAATAAAATATAAATCAAAAAGACAAAAAGGTACAAAAGTTGCTGAGATAAGTACAGTAAATAAAATGAAAGATTTAATGGACTCAGTTGTAAATAACCCTGAAGGTACTGGTAATATCTATCATTTAGATGGATATCAAATAATAGGGAAAACAGGAACAGCTCAGATATTAAATTCAAATACAGGACAATATTATTCAGGTAAATATATATCAATCAAATCTTTTGAGGGAATGTATCCAAAAGATAATCCAAAATATATATTTTATATAGCACTTAATAAATCAGTAAATAATACAATGCCTGAGATGATTAAAGCAATGATAAGAGATATAGAAACATATTATAATTTAACTAGTGTAGAAGCGGATAATAATACAGTTTATAATATGGAGAATTTTATAAATAAAGATATAGAAATGGTAAAAAATATACTTAATATATCAAATGTTAGTTATGAAGTTTTAGGGGACGGTAATAAGGTTATATCTCAGTATCCAAAAAAAGGTATAAGTGTAAATGGAAAAGTATTTTTACTTACTAATTCTAGTAATGTAACAATGCCAGATATAATGGGATATTCAAGAAAAAGTGTAGTTAATTTGGCAAAAATTTTAAATATAGATTATAATATAGAAGGAATAGGATATGTTAAATCATATAATTTTGATGTTGATGAAAATGGAAAAATTATAAAAATAAATGCTAAGTTAGAAGACAAATATGAATAATAGAGGTGATTATATGAAAAAGAGTAAAAATGGAAAGAGATTAGTAATGAAAAAATGGCTTAGAATAACATTATGTTTAATTTTATTTCTATCGCTACTAACTTCAGGAGTAATTATTTATAATGGATTATTTCCTAAAGATAATTCAGAAAAATATTATGAATATAAAGTTACTAGGGATGCGGATTATAAAGTTTATCTTAAAGACAATGAATTTTATGAGGATAAATATTTAGAAAAAGATAAAGATTATCCTGCAAATTTAATTGATTTTATTGATATAAATTTATCGTATTTATTTGATGGTAATTTTACTACTAATATGAATTATGGGTATTCAGTTAGTGCTGATATAATAGGAGAATATACTAAATCAGATAGCAATAAAACAAAATTATGGACAAAAAAATATCCAATACTGCAACCTCAAAACAAGCAATTATATGATACAAAATCATTTGATATAAATCAAAATATAAAACTAGATTATGAGGAATATAATAAAATAGTATCAGATTTTAGTAAAAAATTAAATTTACCTATAGATGCATATTTAAAAGTAACAGTTGATATTGATTATAATGGGATAGTTCAAAAAGATAAACAAAAAATAAAAGGAGAGGATATGATTGAATTAGATATTCCTCTTACTAATGAAACAATGAAAATAACACCGAAATATACTCCAACTTCAAATGAAATTGTTAAACCAAGTTTAAATAAAAATATGAAAAAAGTATATTTAGGTATAATATTGTTACTTGGTACTATATTAATATTTGTATTACTACATAATCAGTTATTTATTAATAAAAAGAATTATTATTCTAAAGTATCAAAGAGAATTTTCAAAAAATATAAAAATATACTTGTTGAGACTAAAGAACAAATAAATATAAATGATTATAAGGTAATAGATATAACTAATTTCATTGATTTAGTTGATGTTGAAAGGGAATTTAAATCACCAATATTGTTCTTTGAAACAATAGAAAATAAAGAATGCGAATTTATAGTAATAAAAGATGAATATGCATATAGATATATATTAAATAACAGTAAGTATAATTAAAAAAAGTTCAATGTATGAACTTTTTTTAATCTATATCTTCTATTTTCATAAAATTAGTAACTTTATTTCCTATATTAGGAAAACCACCAGTTATAACTATTTCGTCACCCTTTCTTAAATTGATAAATTTTTTAGCTTGTACTTTTGCATCTTTAACTATTTCATCAGTTGACTCATATTCTTTAACTACAGATGAATAAACTCCATAATTAAGTGCCAATCCTCTTGCAGTTTTTTCATTTGGTACTGTAGCAAGAACAAGTGCATTAGGTCTTAAATTACTTATTGCAGAAGCTGTGTGACCTGACATAGTAGCAGCTACTATTACTTTTGCATTTAATTCATTACTAGCAGTAACAACACTTTTAGCAATTATAGCTGTCTTATCCTTATTTGTATCAATATATTTATTATTATATTTATGATAACTTTCAACCTTTTTACATATTTCAGACATATTTCTAATTGTTTCAATAGGATACTTTCCGATAGTAGTTTCATCACTTGTCATAACTGCATCACAACTTGCAAGTACAGCATTAGCAACATCAGTAACTTCAGCATTTGTTGGTCTAATACTTTTTTTCATACTAGACATCATTTGAGTTGCCATAATAACTCTTTTTCCTTTTTTTCTACAACTATCTATCATCATTTGTTGATATAAAGGAAGATTTTCAACACCAACCTCAGTACTAAGATCTCCTCTTGCAATCATAACAATATCAGTTTCATCAATTATTTCATCTAAATTATCCATTGCATATTGTGTTTCAAGTTTTGAAATTATCTGCATATTTTCCTTTCCATATTTAGCACATAATTTTCTAACTTCTCTAATATCCTCTGCGCAGTTTACAAATGAAATGGCAAGAAAATCTCCATCATTCTCACAAGCATATTTAATATCTTGTTCATCTTCATTACTTATATATGGGACATCTAATTTAATACCAGGTATACATACACCTCTTCTACTTTTAATAGTACCACCATTTAAAATTTTACATGTGACACCACCATCATTATCATTACTTTCAACAATTAATTTATAAAATCCATCATCAACTAAAATAGACATTCCTGGTTTTAAATCCTTAAGAATACCTTTATAATTAAATGAAATTTTTTCACTTGTACCTAATACATCTTCATCAACAATTCTTATTTTTTCTCCTTCAACTAATGTAATAGAATCATTTTCAAAATTACCTGTTCTAAGATCAGGACCTTTTGTATCATATAAAGTAGCTATATTAGCACCAAGTTCCTTATTAGCTCTCTTTATTAAATCTTCATCTAATTTTCTTTCTTTCATAGTAGCATGACTAAAATTAATTCTTGCTACATTCATTCCAGCATCTACAAGTCCTTTAAAAGTTTCCCAATTTTGGGTAGAAGGACCAATACTACATATAATCTTTGTTTTTTTCATATCTCTACTCCTTTTTGCATCATTAATTATATAATAAAATATATTTGAATGTAAATAGCTTAAATATAAATTATATTTAAAATATTATTACTTGATGTATAAAAAAAGAAATTAGTATATACATACTTATATTAAAAGTACAATAGACATAAATATAGATATATATAATAATTAAAAAATCATAAAAGAGGCATGTACACATATATTTTATTAGGTAGAAGGTGGACATGTGTTTTTTAAAGATATTCATATAAAAATTAGATTATTTTTTGTAATAGTTATAATATTATTTTTATTAATTGTTGGAAAAGTTATATATATACAAGTTTTTGAATATGATAAACTTTCATCTTTATCTTCTGATTTATGGAGTCGTAATCTTCCAATAGAAGGTAATAGGGGAATAATATATGATCGAAATAATACTGTGCTTGCGGATAATATTACAACGACGAGTTTAGTTCTTATTCCAAATCAAATAAAAGAAAAGGAAAAAGCTATTAAAGAATTATCAAAGATAATTGGTGTATCTGAAAAAGAAATGGAAAAACATGTCAATAAGAAAGCCTCAATAGAAAGGGTTCATCCAGAAGGAAGAAGATTATCATTTGATATAGCAGATAAAATTGCTGCTCTTAACATAGATGGTGTGTATTTAGTAAAAGAATCAAAAAGAAATTATCCGTATGATAAAAATTTATCTCATGTACTTGGATATGTCGGTATAGATAATCAAGGATTATCAGGTCTTGAACTTAAATATGATAAATATTTAACTGGTAAATATGGTTCAATAAAGTATTTTTCAGATGCTAAGGGTAATAAACTTAAACTTAGTGAGATATATGAACAACCACAAGATGGTATGAATGTAGTTCTAACAATTGATAATGAAATACAAATGGCAGTTGAAAGGGAACTTGATAATGCTATGAGTAAATATAATCCTGAAAAAGCATTGGCAATAGTTATGGATCCAAATTCAGGAGAAATTTTAGCTATGAGCTCAAGACCTAATTTCTCTCCATCTAATTATCAAAAATATACTCTAGAAGAAATAAATAGAAATTTACCAATATGGATGAATTATGAACCAGGATCAACCTTTAAGATAATAACACTTGCAACTGCATTAGAAGAAAATTTAGTAGATTTAGAAAAAGAACATTTTTATGACGGAGGTAGCGTTAGAGTAGCAAATGCTAAAATAAAATGTTGGAAAGCAGGAGGACATGGTGAACAAACATTCTTACAAGTTGTTGAGAATTCTTGTAACCCAGGCTTTGTAGCACTAGGTCAAAGAATAGGAAAAGAAAAATTATTTGAATATATAGATAAATTTGGTTTTGGAGAAAAAACAGGTATAGATTTAAATGGAGAAGCGACGGGAATAATTTTTAATTTAGATCAAGTTGGTGAAGTAGAACTTGCTACAACTGCATTTGGTCAAGGTGTATCAGTAACACCAATTCAGCAAATAACTGCAGTTTCCGCTGCAATAAATGGAGGTAAACTATATAAACCCTATATTGTAAAAAATATTTTAGAACCAGAAACAAATACTTCTATAGTTACAAATAAAAAACAATTAATTAGAAATGTTATATCAGAAAAAACTAGTAAAAAGGTTGCATCAGCACTTGAAAGCGTTGTTGCTAATGGTTCAGGGAGAAATGCATATATAGAAGGATATAGTGTAGGAGGAAAAACAGGAACAGCACAAAAGGTAAAAGATGGAGCTTATATGCAAGGAAACTATATTTTATCTTTTATAGGCTTTTTACCTTCTGATGATCCAAAAGCTGTTGTATATGTTGCAATTGATAATCCAAAAGGGGTAGTTCAATATGGTGGAACTGTTGCAGCTCCTATAGCCAAGGCAATAATGGAGGATATTATTCCAGCTTTAGATATTAAAAAAAGTAAGAAAAATAAAGAAAAAAAATACCAACTTTGGGAGAAAAAATATGTTACTGTTCCAAATGTAACTGGTAAAAAATTGGATAAAGTAAAAGGTTTATTATATGGTTTTGATGTTAAATATACAGGAACAGGAGATGTAGTAAAATTTCAGTCACCAAAAGCAGGAGAAAGAGTTCCAGAAGGTAGTAAAATAAGAATTTTACTTAGCGATAAATAGATGTAAAGTAAATTTAAAAAATAAAAAAAATTTAACATAATATGTTATAATTAAAAACATAGAATGATAAAGGATGTGTTTATATGTATATATTAGCTAAATCAGTATTGGCATTGATGATAGGATTTATAGCATCAGTAATGTTAGGACTTGTTATTATACCATTACTTAGAAGGGTAAAAGCTGGCCAAAGAACTAGTATATTTGTAAAAGCCCACCAAAAAAAGAGTGGAACACCTACAATGGGAGGACTTATATTTACTCTATCTACAATATTTACTATACTAATTTTATATATCTTAGATAAGTTACATATATCTAGTAATTTACTTATTATATTATTCGTATTTTTTGGATATGGACTTATTGGATTTGTAGATGATTATCTTAAAATAAAATATAAAAGTAATGAAAAGGGATTAACAAGGATTCAAAAACTTATAGCGCAAATTATAATAGCAATTTTCTTCTTTTATATATATATGAAAAATGGCTCAAGTCCAACAATAGAAATATATGCACTTAATATAGAGATTAATTTAGGCTTTTTATATGGCTTTTTCATATTGTTTATGCTAGTTGGAACAAGCAATGCTGTAAATTTAACTGATGGACTTGATGGTCTTGCAGCAGGTTTATCTGCAATTGCATTTTTGATATATGGAATGATTGCATGGAATTCTGGATGGCTTGTAGGATATGATGATGTTGCAATTTTTTGCTTTATATTAGTTGGAGGATTACTTGGATTTTTAGTATTTAATTCACATCCTGCAAAAGTTTTCATGGGTGATGTTGGTTCACTTGCATTAGGAGGTACGCTTGCAACACTTGCAATATTAACTCATAGAGAATTATCTTTAGCTATAATAGGAGGGGTATTTGTTATTGAAACATTATCCGTAATTATACAAATAGCATCAGTAAAATTACGCGGAAAGAAGGTATTCCCAATGACTCCTATACATCATTCATTTGAAAAATGGGGATGGAGTGAAAGTGACATAGTGAGACTATTTTATGTAGTTGGCTTTATTTTAGGAACAGGTGCAATTGCATATGGAGTGTGGTTTTAATGAGAAAAATCGATTATAAATTACTAATTTTAGTAATATTGTTGTCATTATTTGGAGTGCTCATGATATATTCAGCCTCACAGATATGGTCTGCTTATAAATTTAATGATCAATTTAGATATTTAAAATTACAGAGTTTATTTTTAATAATTGGAATAATAATACTATACATAGTATCAAAAATAGATTATACGAAATATTTGAAGAAAGCAAACGTTATACTAGGAATATGCTTTCTTCTTTTAATTTTAGTATTAATACCTGGAATAGGAACGATTAGAAATGGTTCTAGAAGTTGGTTTGGTGTAGGTGGAATGGGTATTCAACCTAGTGAATTTATGAAATTAGGGATAATAATTTTTACTTCAAAATATTTAAGTAAGAACCCAAAAGATGTAAAAAATATAGTGAAAGGGATTTTTCCAATATTATCTCTTGCAATTTTAGCATTTGGACTTATAATGCTTCAACCTGATTTAGGAACAGGCGCTATAATATTAGTTAGTGTTATTGGTTTATTATTTATTAGTGGAGTTAATATGAGCTTTTTTCTAAAAATAGGAATGGTTGGTTTATTAGGTCTTATAGGACTCATAATTGCAGCACCATATAGAATGAAAAGGATAGTTTCATTTATTAACCCCTGGACAGATCCACTAGGTTCAGGTTTTCAATCAATACAATCACTTTATGCAATAGGTCCAGGAGGATTACTTGGTTTTGGTTTGTTTAATTCTATACAAAAACATTTTTATCTTCCAGAACCACAGACTGATTTTATATTTTCAATAATAAGTGAAGAACTTGGTATATTTGGAATAATAATAGTTTCACTTTTATTTGTTGGAATATTTTATAGATGTATTAAAATATCTATTAATTGTAATGATTTATTTGGAAAATATCTATCTTTTGGAATAACATTTCAACTTGCATTTCAAACAATATTAAATCTTATGGTAGTAGTAGGTTTAGTTCCAATAACAGGGTATGCCCTTTTGTTGTACTCATAACTACAATCAAATTTTTCCCTTATTATAAGGGCATTCGTGAGATTA
>CANQFD010000005.1 GCA_947598325.1 uncultured Bacilli bacterium | reverse complement strand
TCATAACTTCACCTCCTTCCACTTTAAAAAGTAAAGGAGAATAGTACCTAAACTAACTAAGTATTCCTAAAATAATTATATCAAACAAATGTTCTCTATACAAGAAGTTTATATAAAATTAAATTAAATATCGATAATAATATAAAAAATTGTGTTATAATTATATTATATTATAAATAGCATGTTGTTTATTTTAAAAAATATGAATGATGATAAATCAAATGAATAACAGTTCTATATTTATATTAATCAAAAATATGAAGAAAATGCTATATTGTTAATAAAATAAAAAAATAGATAGGATGACAATATGAATGAGAAAAATATAAAAAATGATTTGAAATTAGAAAATTCAAATGATACTGTTATATTATCAAAAGAAGAATATGAAAAATTAAAAAGATTTGAAGTAGAAACTTTAAAAATACAAAAATGCGATTTTGCATTAATAGTAAATAGTGGTGCTGCTTTGCCTACAACACATCCAAATTATAATAATGGGAGAATTAAAATAGAAATATTTGATATTAATAACAATAATATTGAAATTGATGGCAAAAAATATAATATCAAAACGCAAGTATTATTTAATAAAATAAAAGATTTTATAAGGGATAATTTGAACGTATTAATTGATTGGTCAAAAAAAGAAACAAATTTTTATTTAAATAGTAATGTTTATGAAGATGGTAATAGCAAGAATATAAAAGTAAAATATGGTCAATTACTTATAAATGTTGATGGACAGATAACAGGTGATCTTGGAAAAAATATAGATGAATTTATTAATTGTTTAAAAGATTTAATATTGAAAGAAATTGATAAAGGAGATAAAGATTATATGATGGATATTATATCTAATATTCCTGAACAAACTAATGATGAAGAATTTGAAAAATATTGTAAATTATATGAAGAAAAATTTGGAAAAAAAGTATATATACCTGAACCAAATGGAACAAAAGAATTTGTAATAGAATGCATTAAGAAATGTTTACAAGAAAATAAAGATGTTTTAGATGAACTATACTATCCAAAAGATGATGCAATATATTAATAAGTACATTAGGAGGATTTTAAATGAGTGAAATAAAAACATTATCTGATGTTAAGCAAAGCGGATTATTTGGAACATCTAATTTTGATAGTATAATAAATAATTCAATGCAAGTATTAAATAATCATCCTGAATTAGTTTCTGAAAGAGGTATGGATATTGGTGATACACCAATATCCCCAATGACTTTAGATGATGACTATACACCAATACTTTTTTCAAAAGAGGTTATGTCATCTTATGAAAAACTAGTTAATATTATCAATATTACGGAAACTGCAAAAGAATATTCATTTGTTTTACTTGGAAAATCAGGAACATTGGGTGATCAAGAATGTTATTTAGTAGATCAAATAATAGATTGTAATTCTAAAGAATCTGGTTTAAATAGTAGAGTAACTAAAATAGATGAACAAAAACTTAATCAAGCTATTAGGTTTGCTTTACAAAATGGATATAATTTTATTAGTATTGGACATACTCATCCAAATATACCGGAAGAAGAAAAAAATACAACTATTGCAAATTATTTATCTGATGAAGTTAGAAATAGTGAATATATAAGAGAAGCAGGTCTTAATTTATCATTGCAAGATTTTATATCCTATGAAAGTTTGTATCAGTATTTTGCAAAAAATCCAAATATAAAAACAGCTCAAACTGTAATAATGTTTAATGGTGAAATAGCTATGGTATGTAAAACTGGTTCATCGTTAAATAGATTGGTTTTTTTAATGGATAGAGCTACTGGAAAAGAAATATATGTTTCATCAAAAGAAGACTTTGATAAATTAGCAAAGGATAATTCCTCTTTTGAACCCTCATTTAAGCAATAACTTTATTGTAAGGTTACTGCTTTTTTACTGTTTTTTTAATAAATAGAAAATAAAAATATATTGACAAATGAATATCTATTCAACTATAATGAAAATAGGTTGAATGTACATTCAACTAAAGACATATAATATTTATAGGAGAGATATCAAATGGCAAAAAACGAATTTATATGTGATTGCAATGTAATTCATCAAGATGTAGTAGATAAAATATCAAAAGATATGTTAGTGGATACTTTATTTTATAAGATCGCAGAGTTTTATAAAATATTGGGTGATACAACAAGAATAAAAATTTTATATGCACTAGATAAGAGTGAAATGTGTGTATGTGATATCGCAAATGTATTAAGTATGAGTAAATCTTCAATATCACATCAATTAGGAACTTTAAGAAGAAGTGGTATTGTAAAATGCCGAAAAGAAGGTAAAGAAGTTTATTATATGCTTGATGATGATCATGTTAAAAAGGTAATTGAAATAGGAATTGAACATATAGAACATAAAGAAAATGGAGGAAATAAAATTGAAAAGTAATTTTAAAGTAGAAGGATTAGACTGTGCTAATTGTGCAGCACAATTAGAAAGATCAATTATCAAACTTGAGGGAATAAAACAAGTTAATATCAATTTTATGCTGCAAAGGATGAACCTTGAATATGATGAGAATAATAAAGAAGAAATTATTAGGAATGTCAAAAAAGTAATTAAAAAAGAAGAACCAGATATTGAGATAGAAGAAATTTGAGGAATTTATATGAAAAAAAAAGGAATTAAGATAATAATCTCTCTTATTTTATTTCTAATTGCAATTATTTTTGAATTTGATAATATATGGTTCAATAATGTTTTATATGTTTTAAGTTATTTATTAGTAGGTTTAGGAATTTTAAGAAAAGCATTAAGAAATATTTTAAGAGGAAAAGTATTTGATGAGAATTTTTTAATGTCAGTTGCTACACTTGGAGCATTTTGTATAGGAGAATTTTCTGAAGCAGTCGCAGTTATGTTATTTTATCGAGTTGGAGAATTTTTTCAAAATTATGCAGTGAATAAATCAAGAAAGTCTATTTCATCACTAATGGATATAAGACCAGATTATGCAAATCTTTATATAGATGGAAATTTGAAAAAGGTAAACCCAGATGAAGTAAAAATAGATGATATTATTGTGGTAAAACCAGGTGAAAAAATTCCATTAGATGGTAATGTAATAGAAGGTAATTCAAGTTTAGATACTAAAGCTCTTACAGGAGAAACTATTCCTATAGATATCAAAGCTGGAAGTGAGGTATTAAGCGGGTGTATAAACTTAAATGGACTTATAAAGATTAAAGTTACAAAGCAATTTGGAGAATCAACAGTAAGTAAAATATTGAATCTAGTAGAAAATGCAAGTAGTAAAAAATCGAAATCAGAGGATTTTATTACAAAATTTGCTAGATACTATACTCCAATTGTAGTTATTATTGCTGTAATTATTGCACTAGGAGTACCGCTAATAACAAATGGGATTTTTTCTATTTGGGTATATAGGTCATTATCATTTTTGGTTGTTTCCTGTCCATGTGCGTTAGTTATATCTATTCCACTTAGTTTCTTTTGCGGAATAGGTGGTGCTAGTAAAATGGGAATTCTTATAAAAGGTAGTAATTATTTAGAGACTTTATCAAAAGTAGATACAATTGTATTTGATAAAACAGGAACTCTTACAAGAGGTGTATTTGAAGTTCAAAAAATAGAATCAGTTGATATTAGTAAAGAAGAATTATTAAAATATGCAGCTTTTGCTGAAAATTATTCAAGTCATCCTATTGCAATTGCTATTAAAACTACTTATGATTATGAAATAGATGAATCTAAAATTAAAAATGTGAAAGAAATATCTGGATATGGTATTAAAGCAGAAATTAATAAACATACTGTTCTTGTTGGAAATGAAAAATTAATGGATGAGAACAATATTGAATTTAAAAAATGTTATGACTCAGGAACAATATTATACGTATCGATAGATGGCAAATATAAAGGATATATTTTAATAGCAGATGAAATAAAAGATGATGCAAAACAAACAATAGAACAATTAAAACAAAATAATATTAAAAAAACTGTGATGCTCACAGGAGATCGTAAAGACGTTGGTTTAAGTGTTGCAAAAAAACTAGAAATTGACGCTGTTTATACTGATTTGTTACCACAAGATAAGGTTACTAAAGTTGAAGAATTATTAAATAATAAAAAAGGTGATAGTAAAGTTGCATTTGTAGGTGATGGTATAAACGATGCACCTGTTTTAGCACTATCAGATATAGGATTTGCAATGGGTGGACTTGGATCGGATAGTGCAATTGAGGCAGCAGATATTGTTATTATGACAGATGAACTTAAAAAAATTGTTAGTGTGATTAAATTATCTAGTAAAACTATGAAAATTGTTAAAGAAAATATTATTTTTGCTATCACAGTAAAAGTAGTAGTATTAGTACTTGCAGCATTAGGAATTTCTACTATGTGGGAAGCAGTATTTGCAGATGTTGGTGTTTCTGTAATTGCTATACTTAATGCTTTAAGAGTATTAAGAGTAAATAAAAAGTTACAAATAAAATAGAAGGGAAGTTTAATTATATGGGTACATTAATAATCAAAGTAAAAGGTATGGTATGTAATGGATGTGAGAATAGAATTCAAAATGTTCTAAAGAGAGTAGATGGAGTTAATGAGGTACTTGCAGATTATAAGCAAGAACTTGTTACTATTAAGACAAGTTTAGAAATAGATAAAAATGTAATTTATGAAAAAATACAAGACCTTGGTTTTGAAGTTGAGGAAGATTAATTATGAAAAAAATTATTTTATCTATTGAAGGAATGACTTGTTCAGCTTGTTCTAATGGTCTTGAAAAATATCTAAATAAACAACAAGGAATCAAAAAAGCTGTAGTCAATTTAGTAATGGCTAATGCTATGATAGAATATGATGAGAAAAGTCTTAATCAAGAAAAGTTAGAGGAATTTATATATAATGCAGGATTTAAGAGTTTGGGTGAATTTAAAGAAATAAAATTAGAGCAAAAAAGTAAACAAGAAAGAAATAAGTTTATAGTATTTACTATATTAGTAATTTTTATTATGTATATTTCTATGGGACATATGATAAATTTGCCTGTAATACCATTTTTAAATCCTAGAACAAATCCAATTAGTTATATGGCTTGTTTGTTTTTAATAACAATATGCTTTATGATTTATGGGTTTGATATTTTAAAAAATGGTTATAAGAATTTTATTCATAAGACACCAAATATGGATACTTTAGTAGGAATTGGAGTTATTACAAGTTTTCTATATAGTTTATCTAATATGTATTTAGTGATTATGGGTAATACTTCTTTAATAGAAAATTTATATTTTGAATCTTTATGTGGAGTAATTTACTTTATAAAGTTAGGCAGATATATTGATGGAATTAGTAAAGATAAAACTAAAGAAGCTATTCAAAAATTAGTTACGATTACACCAAATAAAGCAACTATTAAGGTAAATAATGAACTTAAAGAGGTAACTCTTGATGAAATAAAAAAAGGGGATATTGTAATATCTAAACCAGGAGAAAAAATCGCTGTTGATGGAGAAATCATTAGTGGCAATACGCATTTAGATGAATCATTTATAACAGGAGAGAGTAAACCAGTATCTAGAAGTGTTGGAGATAAGATTATTGCTGGCAGTTTGAATTATGATGGATATATAGAATATAAAGCAATTCATATTGGAAAAGAATCAACTATATCAGAAATTGTAAAACTTGTTGTTGAAGCATCTAATACAAAAGCACCTATTGCTAAAATTGCAGATAAAGTATCAAGCTATTTTGTACCAACAGTAATAATTATTGCAATTCTTACTTTTATTTTATATTTATGTATAGGAGAGACTTTTGAAAATGCCTTAATTACTTTTGTTACTGTATTAGTTGTGGCTTGTCCTTGTAGTTTAGGACTTGCAACACCGCTTGCAATAATTGTAAGTGAAGGATTATGTGCAACAAATGGTATTTTAATTAAAAAGAGTGAAATATTAGAAAATGCAGTGAAAACAAATACAATTGTATTTGATAAAACAGGAACTTTGACTTATGGTAAATTACAAATAAAAGAAATTATAAATTATAGCAAAATATCAAAGAATAAATTATTGCAAATTGTTGGAAGCATAGAATCTAAATCAACACATCCTATTGCCAATGCTTTCACCGATTTCTTAAATAAAAATAAAATTAATACTATAAATGTAAATAACATTAAAATTTTACCTGGTTATGGCATTATAGGAAAAATTGATGAGAAACAAATAATTTTAGGTAATTCTAAAATTCTAAAAAAATATAAAATAGTTAATACTCATATAAGTGATGAAAAAAGATTATCTGATTCAGGCAATACTATTGTTTATGTGGTTCAGGATAAGGAAGTTTTAGCACTTATAGGAATTAATGATGTTATAAGAGAAGAAGCTTGTAATGTAATAAAAATTCTAAATGATATGAAAATAGAAACAATTATGCTCACAGGAGATAATGAGGAAACCGCTAAAAAGATTGCAAGTACAATTGGTATAGTAAATGTAATATCTAATGTTTTACCAAAAGAAAAAGTAGAAATTATAAAAAAATTAAAGAATGAAAATAAATTTGTTATGATGTGTGGAGATGGAATAAATGATAGTCCAGCTATCGCAAGTTCTAATATTGGAGTAAGTGTTAATAGTGGAACAGAAATTGCAATGGATTCTTCTGATGTTATATTAACAAAAGATGATTTGAGAAGTATTGTAAAATTGATAAACATAAGTAAAAAAACGATTAGAAATATAAAACAAAATTTATTTTGGGCATTTTTCTATAATATTTTGATGATACCTATTGCTATTGGAATATTAAAACCATTTGGAATATCAATTAATCCAATGTTAGCTAGTATAGCAATGATTTTGAGTAGTATAACAGTTATTTTAAATACTTTAAGATTAAAAAATAAAAGATTTTTCTAATTTATATAAATATATTTATCAGTTTACCTTTGTACAAAAGTTAAAAATAGAATTTTTTCTATTACTTCAGTTAAATCTTAACACTAAAAATCAATTCTATAAATGGAATTGATTTTTTTATATGCTTAAATAAAATAATAAAGGCTAATGATTATTAAAAAGTTAATAATTTACATATTATATTATAGAAAGGGGGTAATAAAATGAATAATTGTAGTAATGATGAACAAATATTACAAATGATAGAAAAAAATAAAAGATGTTGTAGACCATGCTTTGGGCCAACAGGACCAACAGGTCCAACGGGGCCAATCGGTAGTGAAGGTTTAGAAGGTCCACAAGGAATACAAGGAGTTACTGGACCAACAGGACCAACAGGACCAATCGGTCCACAAGGAGAGCCAGGATTACCAGGAGATTCAATAAATTTAAGTATAGGAGATGTAGAAATAACAGATGATATGTCAGGCGTAAGTATTACTGATACAGGGCGTGGAATTAATCATGTATTAAATTTTGTAATACCTAGAGGAGAAAAAGGAGAACAAGGTCCACAAGGAGAAACTGGTCCAGCAGGAACAAGTATTAAGATTTTAGGATCTTATGAAAATTTGCAAGATTTACAAAGGGAACATTCACAAGGTGAAGCTGGTGATGGTTATTTAGTAGGAAGTAATTTATATGTTTGGTCTGAAAATGATCAAAAATGGACTGATGTTGGAGTAATTAGAGGACCTAAAGGAGAACAAGGTCCACAAGGAAAACAAGGTGAAGTGGGACCTAGGGGTCCACAAGGATTACAAGGAATACAAGGCGATCAAGGACAACCTGGAGAACAAGGACCACAAGGGGACATAGGCCCAACAGGTCCAGCAGGTCCTGAAGAAATTGGTGTAGTATATCTTGTAACATTAAATGATGCACCTCCATTTGAAGGATATACGATAACTAGAAGTCATAGGTTACCAATTAAAAGAAAAGAAGTTGATAATACACAAATGTGTACACTTCATGATGATGATTCAATAACCTTTTCTAAAGAAGGGGTGTATCGTATTGATTTTGTAGTAACTGCTAGTCCAGCAGCTCCTCAATCTTTCGATAAAAATCAAAATGTTGTATCAGTAGGTTTTAAAAATGTTGGAAAAAAATATGTATATGCAGGAGGAAGCTCTTGGTATGAAAATGAAAAAAATGTAAAAATAGTAGGGCAAGGAATGTTTGTTGTAAGTGATATAGTAAAAGATTATTTCGAACTAGTTAATACTTCACCAAATGATTTAATTTTAAATGCACCATCAATAGATTCAGTAGCATCACAATCATATTTTGTAAATCCTTTAGTAACTATACTTATACAATATTTAGGATAAATTCAAAATAGTGATTATTGATTATTCAAAATAAAATCAATTTCATATTATATTATAGAAAGGGGGATAAAAATGAATAATTGTAGTAATGATGAACAAATATTACAAATGATAGAAAAAAATAAAAGATGTTGTAGACCATGCTTTGGTCCAACAGGAGCAACAGGCCCAACAGGTCCAGCGGGTCCAGCAACTATAACAGTTGGAACTACAACAACATCTGATCCAGGAACATCTGCTCTTGTAACAAATGTAGGTACTACAGAAAATGCTATTTTAAATTTCACAATACCACAAGGTCCAACAGGTCCAATAGGTCCAACAGGTCCAACAGGAGCAACAGGCCCAACAGGAGCAACAGGTCCAATAGGTCCAACAGGTGAAACTGGTGAAACTGGAGAACAAGGCCCAGCTGGTCCAACACCAACACTTGAAATAGGTGAAGTTACACAAGGAACACCAGAAACAGGAGCTACAGCATCAATAACAGGAACAGCGCCAGATTTTTATATTAATTTAACAATACCTCAAGGTGCAACAGGTGCTCAAGGCGATACTGGTACTCAAGGTCCAGCTGGTCCAACACCAACACTTCAAATAGGTACTGTAACTTCAGGACCTGCTGCTAGTGCATCAATAACAGGAACAGCGCCAGATTTTTATATTAATTTAACAATACCAAATCAAGTATAATTAATGAAAGGTATATTATATGAATAAATATAAAATATGTGTTTATGCAATAAGTAAGAATGAAGAGAAGTTTGTAGATAGATGGATGGACTATGTATCAGAAGCTGATGAAGTTATTGTACTTGATACAGGATCAACAGATAATACTGTTGAAAAATTAAAAAGTAGAGGTGCAAATGTTACAATTAATCGAATAGACCCATGGAGATTTGATGAAGCTAGAAATAAATCATTGCAATTAGTTCCTGAAGATACAGATATATGTGTATGTATTGATTTAGATGAAGTAATAGAAAAAGGATGGAGAGAAAAACTAGAAAATATATGGAATAAAAATATTACTAGACTTAGATATAATTATAATTGGAGTTTTGATGAAAATGGCAATCCAGCAGTTAATTTTTATATAGATAAAATTCATACAAGAAAAAATTATATATGGACTCATCCAGTTCATGAAGTATTAAAATGTACCTCTGATAATGAAGTGTTTTTAACCACAGATGATATTACAGTAAATCATTATCCAGATAAAACTAAATCAAGAGGTGGATACTTACCATTATTGGAACTATCAGTAAAAGAAGATCCTAATGATGATAGGAATATGCATTATTTAGGTAGAGAATATATGTTTTATGGTAAATGGAATGAATGCATAGATACATTAATTAAACATTTAAATTTACCTAGTGCAGTATGGAAAGATGAAAGATGTGCTTCAATGAGATTTATAGCAAGATCTTATATTAATTTAAAAAGATATGATGAGGCAAGAATGTGGCTTGATAAAGCGATTAATGAGGCACCATATTTAAGAGATCCTTATATGGAAAGAGCATTACTTGAATATGAACTTAATAATTATAGTGAAGTAGAAAAATATTGTTTATTAGCACTAAAAATAGATAAACATCAAAAGACATACATAAATGAAGTTTTCAGTTGGGATTATACAGTTTATGATTTATTATCATTAAGCTATTACTTTATGGGTAATAATGAATTAGCACTAAAATATATTAATAAAGCATTACAGATGTCTACAAATAATGAACGATTACTAAAGAATAAAGAAATTTTTGAAAAAAATCTTAATAAAGAAGAATAAGTTTTAAATATTCTTCTTTATTTATTAAATGTCTGTATAATAATGATAAATTAAAATTAAAAATTTAAATAAACATTTTTGTATAACTAATATAATTAAATAAATTTAGAGAAAAGTATTGTTAATTTTGAATTCTTTTGATATAATCATATTGCTTATTTCAAATGGCGATGTAGCTCAGTTGGCTAGAGCATTCGGTTCATACCCGAAGGGTCGAGGGTTCGAATCCCCCCGTCGCTACCAAATTGATAGGAAACTCGGACTTTTTTAAATTATTTGATAAGTTCGAGTTTTATAATGTTCAAATTTGTGATATATTTTTTTATAGTTTGAATTGGATATATTTGTAAATTTAGAAAACATACTTACAAATTGTCATAGACAATTTTATTATTACAAATAGACTTTAGAAATTAGATGTATAAAATGTTTAAAGATATAAATTTGTTAATTAATAATAAAACATATAATATTATTGCAAAAGATATGAGTGATTTAGAATTAATGTTATTAATAACCTCTTATATTTTTGTACCATATACTCCTAAAATTAGCCAAGAAAGTTTTAATAATTTAGTAAATGTTGCTAAAACTTATGATAATGCTTTAGAAAATATATGGTGCTTAGGCATGAATTATGATTGTAGAGGTTATGACTATAATTTATTAGATGATTTTTTTGTTAATTCTAAAAATATCAGGTATTTAGGTGAATATATAAGCTGCGTTAATCAAGTTAATCAAGAGACTATTGTTAATAAAATTATTAACAATGTCGATAAAGGTTTCATTAAGCAAATTTTATAAGAATTTATATATGAAATATAAATATAAATGATATAACAGTATTATCAGATCATATATTATTAAAATCATCAACTAAATGATAAATAATTATATACTTCTTAAAATAAATTCCTTAAATAATATAAAAAGTGGACAGTAGTCCACTTTTTTGAATAGAATATAATGGTGTGCACAAATAAAATTAGCACTCATCACTTGAAAATGCCAAATTATAGTGCTATAATTAGAATGTTGCCTAAAATGAAAGGAGTATATATGTTAAAATTATTTAAAAACTTTTCTAAAAGAGATTGGATACTTATATTAATATGTTTTATATTGGTTTTTTCACAAGTATGGCTTGAATTAAAGATGCCAGATTATATGTCTGAAATAACTGTTCTTGTTCAAACCAAAGGAAGTGAAATGAATGATATTTTAAAAAATGGTGGATATATGCTTTTATGTGCATTTGGAAGTTTAGTATCCGCAATATTTGTTGGATATTTTGCATCTAGACTTTCAGCAAACTTTTCGTTAAAAACAAGAAAAAAATTATTTAATAAGGTTGAAAATTTAGCTATGTTTGAAGTAAAACAATTTTCAACAAGTAGTTTAATAACTAGAACAACTAATGATATTACACAGGTTGAAATGTTAATAGGAATGGGACTTCAATTATTAATTAAATCTCCAATAACAGCAATATGGGCAGTTACAAAAATATTAAATAAGAGTCTTACTTGGAGCATGATTACAGCAATAGCAGTAGCGATACTTTTATTTGTAATAGGATGTTTAATTATAATTGTAATGCCTAAATTTAAGATAGTTCAAAAATTAATAGATAGGTTAAACGGTGTTACAAGAGAAAATATAACAGGTATTAGGGTAGTAAGAGCATTTAATGCAGAAAAATATCAAGAAGAAAAATTTAATGATGTTAATACAAAACTTACAAAACAGCAATTATTTAATCAAAAGACTTTTGCGATTATGTCACCAGTTATGTATTTAGTAATGTATTTTTTAACACTCGCAATATATTTTACAGGGGCATTTTTGATAAAAGATGCTCTAATGGCAGATAAGCTAACGTTATTCGGTGATATGGTTGTATTTTCATCCTATTCGATGCAAGTAATTATGTCATTTTTAATGCTTGCTATGATATTTATGATGATTCCAAGGGCCAGTGTATCGGCAAAACGTATTAATGAAGTATTAGATACTGATATTAGTATAATTGATGGAAATAAAACAGATGGAATTAAGGGCTTAGAAGGTACAGTAGAATTTAGAGATGTATCGTTTAAATATCCAGACGCTGATGAATACTTACTAAAAGATATATCATTTAAAGCAAATAAAGGTGATGTAGTAGCATTCATAGGTTCAACTGGTTCAGGTAAATCAACTCTTATTAATTTAGTACCAAGGTTTTATGATGTAACTGATGGAGAGGTTTTAGTTGATGGTATCAATGTAAAGGAGTATAAACAAGATGCATTACATAATAAATTAGGTTATGTGCCTCAAAAAGCAGTTATGTTTAATGGAACAGTATCATCAAATGTTTCATATGGTGATAACGGAAAAGGTGAAATAACAAAAGAAAACATAAAAAAAGCAATAGAAGTTGCTCAAGGTGAAGAATTTGTACTTAAATTAGATAATAAATATAACTCACATATTGCTAGTGGAGGAACAAATGTATCAGGTGGGCAAAAACAAAGATTGGCTATTGCAAGAGCAATTGCTAGAGATCCTGAAATATATATATTTGATGATTCTTTTTCCGCACTTGATTATAAAACAGATTTTAATCTTAGAAAGGAATTAAAGAAATATACAAAAGATGCAACAACTTTAATAGTAGCACAAAGAATAGGAACTATTATGAATGCAGATAAAATTATTGTATTAGATAATGGAGAATGTGTTGGTATAGGAACTCATCGTGAATTATTAAAAAAATGTGATGTATATAAACAAATTGCTTTATCACAGTTATCAGAGGAGGAATTAAAAAATGAAAAATAATGAAAATAGAACTCCTAGAAGAGGACCAGGTGCAAAAATGATGGGTGAGAAAGCAAAGAATTTTAAAGGTGCGATAAAACGTTTATTTAAAGAACTAAAAGCTTTTAAAGTATTAATAACACTTTCTCTTATACTTGCATGTGCAGGCTCAATATTATCAATTTTGGCTCCAAATAAATTATCAAAACTTACTGATACAATTTCTGAAGGATTAATAGTAAATTCAGACAATTTAGAAAAGTTATCAAATGAAATTACATCAAATTTAAATGAAGATAATTTTCAAAAAATAGTACCAGAAATACTTAAATTGAATATGTCAAATGAAAATATTCAAAATATTATGATGTCCAATGATATTTCTGTTAATGATAAACAAATATTTCAAAATACATTATCAAATATAAATATGCAAGATAAATCTGAAATGTTTCAAAAAATAGTAGAATTACCTGATAGTATATTAAATATGATAATGCCAAATTCTACGTATAATAATATTAATGTTACTACAAAAGATAAAAAGAAAATGTTACTTTTAATGAATAGTAAAGATAAAAATAATGTAAACTTTCCAGAAAGTATACAAAAAATAATATTCAAGGAAATTGAAATTGATGGTGTAAAGATATCATCTAGTGATCAAGTACAATTTTTAAATATTATTAGTAGTATTGACATGAATAAGAAAAATATTGATGCTCAAAAACTATATAAAAAAATAGATGAGATGCCAAAAAATATAAAAATGGTTGTAGAACCAAATATGAATATTAATAAGATTGATAGTATAGCTTTATTCCTTGCAGTTCTATATTTGATAAGCGCATTATTTAATTATATTCAATCACTTTCAATGACAGATGTTGCAAATAAATTTGCTATGAATTTAAGAGAAAAAATTTCTAAAAAGATAAATAAGCTTCCACTTAAGTATTTTGATAACCATCAATCCGGGGACATATTATCAAGGGTAACTAATGATGTTGATACGATAGCACAGTCTATGAATCAATCCCTTGCAACCTTAGTTTCAGCAGTGACATTATTTTTAGGAACTATAATTATGATGTTTTATACCAATTGGATAATGGCAATTACTGCAATTTTATCTAGTTTAATTGGATTTATATTTATGTTTATGGTACTTAGTAAATCACAAAAATACTTTGTATCAAGGCAAGTAGAATTGGGTAATTTAAATGGACATATAGAGGAAGTTTATTCCGGTCTTAATGTAGTAAAGGCATATAATGGTAAAAAAATATCAGATAAAAAATTTGATGAATATAATAAAAAAGTATATGATGCAAATAGGAAAAGTCAATTTTTATCAGGTCTAATGATGCCAATGATGGGATTTATTGGTAACTTTGGTTATGTTGCAGTATGTATAGTTGGAGCACTTTTAACAATGAATGAAATTATAACATTTGGTACTATAGTAGCATTTATAGTATATGTAAGATTATTTACATCACCGCTTTCTCAAATTGCACAAGCTATGACATCACTTCAATCAACTGCAGCAGCATCTGAAAGAGTATTTGAATTTATTGATGGAGAAGAGATGGCAGATGAAAGCAATATTAAGACATATTTACAAAAGGAAAATGTTAAAGGAAAAATTGAATTTGAAAATGTAACGTTTAAATATGATGGTAATGATAAACCAACTATAAAGGGATTTAGTGCAGTAGCAAAACCTGGTCAAAAAATAGCAATAGTAGGTCCAACGGGAGCAGGTAAAACTACTATGGTAAATCTTCTTATGAAATTTTATGAAATAAATAACGGTGATATAAAAATAGATGATACATCAATATATAATTTAACAAGAGAAAATATTCATGAACTATTTACGATGGTTCTTCAAGATACTTGGTTATTTGATGGGACAGTAAAAGAAAATATAGTTTATAATAGGGAAAATATAAGCGATGAGGATGTAAAAAAGGTTTGTAAAACAGTAGGACTTCATCATTTTATAAAGACATTACCACATGGATATAACTCTAAATTATCAGATAATGATAGTGTTTCTGCAGGTCAAAGACAGCTTCTTACAATAGCAAGAGCTATGCTGGATGATTCACCATTTTTAATATTAGATGAAGCAACAAGTAATGTAGATACAAGAACAGAAGAACTTGTTCAAAATGCTATGGATAACTTAACAAAAGGTAAAACATCATTTATAATCGCACATAGATTATCCACAATAAAAAATGCAGATTTGATATTAGTTATGAAAGATGGAGATATTATAGAATCTGGAAATCATGATGAATTAATTAAGAAAAAAGGATTTTATGCAGAACTTTATAATTCGCAGTTTGAATTATAGAAAATAATATGATTATAACGTCATATTATTTTTTATAATATAAATTATAGTGTTATAGGACTTTATCTTTATTCTTTTTATAATATTCTATTCTTTAAAAGAATATATTAATGTATTTTTTTATTCTTGAGATTTTACTTAAACTATATTAAAATTAATTTATGGAGGTAAATATATGAATCTTATAGTCGCAGAAAAACCATCTCTTGCAAGAAATATAGTATCCGCAATTGGAAATATGAAAAGACGTGATGGCTATTTTGAAAATGATAATTATTTAGTTACATGGGCATTTGGTCATTTATTTACCTTATATGATATAGAGGATTATTATGAAAATATAGAAGATAGAAGATGGAAAATAGATAATTTGCCATTTTATCCAAAAGAATTTAAATTTAATCTAAAAAAAGATAAAAATAAAAAGATTGACGAGGGTGTATTAAAGCAATTTAATATAATTAAGGAGCTAATTAATAGAGAAAATGTAGATTTAGTAGTTAATGCTGGAGACTCTGATAGAGAAGGAGAAATAATAGTTAGATTATGTATAAATAATGCACTTAAAAATAAAAAGAAATTAGTTAGACTTTGGCTACCAGATCAAACTTCTAAAACAATAAATGAAGCATTAAATGATATGAAGGATGAAAAGGAATATGACAATTTAGCTAATGAAGGATTTGCAAGAACTTATGTAGATTGGCTTTATGGTGTTAATTTAACGAGATATGCAACTTTAAAAACAGGTACATTACTTAGAGTAGGAAGAGTAATAGTACCTATTGTTAAAGCAATTTATGATAGAGATAAACAAATAGAAGAATTTGTTCCAGATATTTATTATGGTATAGTATCAAATGAAAAAACAAATGATGAATTAGTTGAACTTACATCAAAGAAAAAATTTGAAAAAGAAAAAATAGAAGATGCAAAAAAATTATGTGATATATATAATAAAGAAAAAGCAGTTGTAATAGATAAGAAAATAAAAAAAGATATATTATCTCCAGGCAAACTTTATTCACTTACTAAACTTCAAAATTATTTAGGAAAAAAATACAAAATGCCTATGGAAAAATCACTTGCTATTGTACAAAAATTATATGAAGAGGGTTATCTAACATATCCAAGAACAAATTCAGAATATTTAGCTACTAATGAAAAAGAAAAAATAAAAGAAATATTAAATATTGTAGGTAAACTAGGATATAAAGTAAAATTTAAGGATAAAAAAACTATATTTGATGATAGTAAAATAGAGTCTCATTCAGCACTTACTCCAACATATAAAATACCTAAAAAAGAAAATATGACTGATGATGAACTGAAAGTATATACAGCAGTTATGAGAAGATTTGTAAGTGTATTTTGTGCTTTAGATTGTAAAATAGAAAAAACAGAGATAAAAATAAAATTAGGTGAAAAAGAAGAATTTATATTAAAGGGTAATGTAATAATAGAAAAAGGCTGGACAAAGTACGATGAATCTACTAAAAATGATAAAATTTTACCTAATTTAAATATAGGAGATACTGTAAACATTAATTTTAAACCAAAAGAAAAGAAAAAATCAGCTCCAAAACATTATACTATTGAGACTCTTAATAATTATTTAAAAAACCCATTTAAAGAAGATAAATCTAAAGTAAATGTGGATGATGAGGATGATACAGAAGACTATAGAGCAATATTTGAAGGATTAGAACTTGGTACAGAGGCAACTCGAACAGGTATAATTAACAATGCTATTAATAATAAATATATTGAATTAAAAAAAGATGTTTATTATATACTTCCAGGTGGTAAATATTTAATTGAATCATTATCACAAATGAATATTAATATGGATAAATATAAAACAAGTGAGTTAGGTAAAGGTTTAAAACAAGTATATAATGGTAATATCAAAATAGAAGACGTAGTAAAACTTACAGAAAGTGAAATAGATGATGTTTTTAATGAAAAAAATATTTCTATAGAAGAAGATACAGATACAGGTTTTTATAAAGATATAATAGGTAAATGTCCAAAATGTGGCAAGGATGTAATAAAAGGAAAGTATAATTATGGATGTATGGGTTATAAAGATGGTTGTGATTTTAAAATAAGTATGAGTATTTGTAAAAGAGTAATAAGCAAAAAAGTTGCAAGTGAAATACTTAAAAATAAAATATCTCCAAATATAAAAGGATTTATATCTAAAAATAATAAAGAGTTTTCTGCGAAATTAAAATTAGAAAATGATGGTAAACTTTCATTTGTATTTAATTAAAAATATAGATTTATTAAAATTAAAAGGATTTTTAAATCCTTTTTTAGTGGATATTAAAATTTTAAAGCTAATATAAGTATAAAGGGGGTAAAGATGCAAAAAAAATATATTTTAATTAGCTTAATAGTACTATTTGTTATATTCTTACCATTAATAAATAGAGAAAAAACAGATAATCAAAAGCCAATTATTAAGCAAAAAACAATTGAAAAAAATATTGATAATGACAAAGAGAAAAACAATAATAAACCATATTCATATGTTGTAAAAACAACTGAAAACTACTCTAAAAGTAATAATTCCATTAAAAGTGTAGATTCAAAATCTGAAAATATCGAATTAAAGATTTATTTTAATTATAACAATAACAATAATGAAGAGATAAAATTTAAAAATGTAATATATAAGAAAGAATATGGAATACTTCCAATTCCTGAAAAAGAGGGTTATACCTTTATAGGATGGTATCTTGATAAAAAATATACAAAAAAGATAGATAGTACTTCAATAGTAGATAATAAAAATGATCATACATTATACGCATATTACAAAATAAATAGTTATTTAATTACATTTGATTATAATTACCTAGAAAATAATTTATATAAAAATTTAATTAATAAATCACTTTGGAATGACAATAATTTTGATATTATAACAAATGATAAAGTATTCTTAAATGAAAATGTATACAAATTTAAACCAAATGTAAATAATTTTACACTAACATATAATGAAAAAATAAATTTAAAGAAAGATGAAAACTATACATTTATTGTTTATATAAAAACTAATAATGAAAAAACTCTAAATATTGGATTTAAAGAAGATTTACTCAATATAAAAACAAATTCATCATGGCAAAGATTTACGAAAACATTTAAGGCAAAAGATATTGATTATAATAGTTTTAATTTTGAACTTGCTGATAATTTTATATGGAATAAAGATGATGAAATAGAAATATATGGACTAATGTTACATGAAGGTGAATTAAATGTAAAGGAATATATAAAAGAATATTATGAAGAACTTGGTGTTTTAGATGATCCTAAAAGAGAAGGGTATATATTTGGTGGTTGGTATACTGATTTAAATTTTAATAACAAAATAAGTAATGATACTATAGTAGAAGGAGCTAATAAAACATATTATGCAAAATGGATTCCAGAATTTTATACTTTAAAAATTAATTCAGAAGAAGGAATATATAGTGATAATAAAAAAGCTAAAGAATTTAAACAGGGTTTTGGAACAATAAAAGAATTAGAAATACCAAAAGCAAGTTATAAAATAACGTATAATCTGAATAACTCAAATGCAATTAATACAAAAAATGAAGATATAGTATATAAAACATTTAAAGGATATGTAGATGAAAAAAATAATATTTATTCTAATACGTATATTTTTAATAGAAATTTAGAATTATTCGCAAGTTATGATTCAAGTGCGAAAATAACATTAGATACCATTTCAAAAGAAAACTATACATGTTATTGGAATACGAAAAAAGATGGAAATGGAGAAAAGTATAATAGTAATTCTACTATAAATATAGATAAAAATATGACATTATATGGAATTTGTGAAAGTAATATTAAATTTATGAGACCACTTGCAACAGGATATTTAACAAGTGAATATGGATATAGGGTTCATCCGATAGATAAAACTAAAAAATTTCATTCAGGAATAGATATGTCAGGTCCAAATAAAGATGTGTATTCTATTGCAGAGGGAAAGGTAGCTCAGACAGGTTCTAATTCATCTATGGGAAACTATATAATTATACATCATAACGTAAATGGACAAAATTATACATCAGCATATTATCATTTGGATAAAAAATATGTTAGAAAAAATCAAAATGTTACTCAAAATACTATCATTGGGAAAATGGGTACAACAGGTGCATCAACAGGGATACATCTTCATTTGACAATGTATAAAGGTCATTTATATAATGAATCAACCACTATGATTAATCCTAGAGATTTAGTTAATTTTCCAAAAAATATGTATAATAGCTGGAATGATAGGACTACATATTATTAAATTAAAAGATGTGATATAATGTATTTGATGATTATAATATCATTAAAGAGAGAAAGTGATAACTATGATATATTTAGATTATGCTGCCAATTGTCCAGTAAATAAAAAGGTATTAGAAGAATTTAATTTAAATAGTATATTATATTATGCTAATCCTAATTCAACTCATAAATTAGGACGCGAGGCAAAGAAAAAGATAGATGAAGTGTCAGATTATATAGCAGGAATTTTTGGCGCAAAGAGAGAAGATATTATTTATACAAGTGGAGCAACAGAAAGTAATAATTTAGCAATAAAGGGATTTATAGAAAAGTATGATAAATGTCATATTATTATATCTGAAATAGAACATTCATCTATAATCGCACCATCTAACTATTTGCTTAACAAAAACTATGATATAGATATTTTAAGTGTAAATAAAGATGGAAAAATTAACATAGATCAACTTATTAATTTAATAGATAATAGAAAAACACTTATAAGTATTAGTAGTGTTGAGAGTGAAACTGGTATAGTACAAGATATAGAAAAAATAGGAAATTTACTAAAAAAATATGAAAATTGCACATTTCATACAGATGCTACTGGTGCAATAGGAAAAGTAGATATTAATTATGAAAATACGGATATGATAACATTTGCTCCTCATAAATTTTATGGAATAAGTGGAATAGGTGTTTTAATTAAGAAGGGTAATGTAAAATTAATGTCACAAATACATGGAGGAGAGAGCACAACTATTTATAGAAGTGGTACTCCATCACTTCCATTAATATTATCGGTAAAGACATCACTGGAATTAGCACTTTCAAATCAAAATAAGAATAATGAATATATAAAGAAATTAAATAAATACTTAAGAGATAATTTATTAAAATATAAAGGTGTAGTAATTAATAGTGTAGGAAATTGTATATATAATACATTAAATTTCAGTCTAAAAGGTATTTCATCAGATGAAGTAGCAAAACAATTAGAAGAAAATGATATATATATAAGCACAAAATCTGCATGTTCAAGTAAAAATAATATTTCAAAAGTAGTATATGCAATTACGAAAGATGAACAACTTGCTAAAAGTACTATTAGAGTAAGTATTTCACATCTTACTACTATTACTGAAATTGATGAATTTTTAAAAGTATTTAATGAAATATATAAAAAGATGGTGAAGAATCATGGAATATTGTAAGGAAGTAGAGAGAAGTATAATTAAAAAATACAGAAAAGAGTTATTTAGGCCGTTTGTAAAAGCAATTGATAAATATAAAATGATAAATGAAAATGATAAAATTGCAGTATGTATATCTGGTGGTAAAGATTCCTTTTTAATGGCTAAGTTATTTCAAGAAATAATGAGACATGGGAAAATAAAATTTGAATGTGAATTTATATGTATGGATCCAGGATATAATAAAAAAAATAGAAAAATGATTGAAGAAAATGCAAAAAAATTAGATATACCTATAAAAATTTTTTCTTCAGATATATTTGAGGTAACAGATAAAATCTCAAAAGCAGATCCATGTTATTTATGTGCTAGAATGAGAAGAGGATATTTGTATAATAAAGCAAAGGAACTTGGATGTAATAAAATAGCATTGGGTCATCATTTTGATGATGTAATAGAAACAATACTTTTAAATATATTTTATGGATGTGAAATAAAAACGATGATGCCTAAACTTCATAGTACTAATTTCGATGGACTTGAACTTATAAGACCACTTTATTTAGTAAAAGAAGATAATATTATTTCATGGAAAAAATTTAATAATCTTAATTTTCTAAATTGTGCTTGTAGATTTACAGAAGAATATTCTAAAAATGAAAGAGATTCTAAAAGGTATGAAATGAAAGAATTAATACAAGAATTAAAAAAGAAAAATAAAAATGTAGATATTAATATTTTTACATCTTTAGAAAATGTTAATTTAGATACAGTTATAAGATATAAAAAGGGCGGAAAAGAATATAACTTTCTGGATGAATATGATAAAAAATAGATATTTAAATGTACTTTTTTTAAAATTTATATATATATTTAAATAGGGTGAAATTTATGTATGAAATGAAGAAGTTAAAATATAATTATAAAGATTTAGAACCTTATTATGATAGTAATATGTTTAATTATCATTATAATACATTATATAAAGGTTATACTGATAATTTAAATAAAATAATGGATGAATTTAACAATAATAGAAAAAATAGTGATTTTAGTAACATACAAAATTTATCTAAAAGATTATCATTTAATGCAAATGCTTATATACTTCATGGATTGTTTTTTGAAAATTTAACTCCAATGCCTAATAAAACTTTACTAAGTAATGAACTTATTTCACATATAAAAAAAGATTTTGGTTCATATGATGCATTTATTGATGAATTAAATGCATCTTTGTTAAATGTAGAAGGACCAGGTTGGGTAGTATTTGGTTATGATAGATTATTAAGCAAATTACTTATTATTCAAATTGAAAAACATCAAGATTTAATATTAATAGATTTTATTCCACTACTTGTAATAGATGTATGGGAACATTCATATTATCTTCAGTATAAAACAGATAAAAAGGAATATATTAGAAATTTATTTTATATACTTGATTTTAATGTTGTAAATAATAGGTATAATAGTATATATATGATATAGAAATATATCATCTTTTTTGTTATAATCAATATGGTGATAGATATGAAAAAAATATTATTATTTATAATTATTTCTTTAATTGTAGTTCTTGGATTTTTGTATTTAAAAAAAGATAATAATCAAAATATAAATAATGAAGAAGTAAAAAAAGATGTGCAATCAAGTACTACTGTTGATAATAATTTAGTTAGTTCTAATGGATGGTTAGAAATAAAGAATAATACTCTTGTTAATGAAAAAGGTAATATGATTCAATTAAAAGGAATGAGTACACATGGTATACAGTGGTATGGCAAATTTGCTAATGAAGAAATGATAAAAAAATTAAGAGATGAATGGAATAGTAATTTATTTAGAATAGCAATGTATACTGAAGAAGGCGGTTATATAAATGATAAATCAATAAAAAATAAAGTAGAAGATGTTGTTGATACTGCAATAAAGCTTGATATGTATGTAATAATAGATTGGCATATATTAAGTGATGGGGATCCACTTAAACATAAAGAAGAAGCAAAAGAGTTTTTTAAAGAAGTAAGTCAAAAATATAAAAATAAACCAAATGTAATATATGAGATATGTAATGAACCAAATGGAAATGTAACTTGGGACAATAACATTAAACCATACGCTGAAGAAGTGATAAATGTTATAAGAGAAAATAGTAAAAATTCTATAATAATTGTTGGGACAGGAACTTGGAGTCAGGATGTTGATAAAGCAGCAAATAATCCACTAAATGACAAAAATGTTATGTATGCACTTCATTTTTATTCAGGAACACATACTGAGTGGCTTAGAAATAGAGCAAAAGATGCATTAACAAAAATACCATTATTTGTTTCAGAATGGGGAGTAAGTGATGCATCAGGTAATGGAGGAGTTTATCTAGATGAAGCAAGAAAATGGATAGACTTTATGAATGAGAATAATTTATCATGGGCTAACTGGGCATTATCAGATAAAAATGAGTCATCAGCATTGTTACTTGAGGGGACACAACCTAATAATTTAGAAGATTCAAGTTTGTCTGAATCAGGTAAGTTTATAAAAGAAGTTATGAAAGATTAACAAGATTAATCTTTTTTTAATATCAGTTAAGTTTTTCTTGATAAAAACACTATTTTATAATATAATAATCTAAAGAATAAGTAGGAGGATTTAAATGAGTAAGAGTAAAAAAATAGATAAAAAAACAAATAAATTAATATATATTGTTTTATTTATAATTGTTGCACTTTTAATAATATGTGGTATATTAAAACTTATTTTAAGTTTAAACTCAGATGGTTCTGTAAAAAATGTTAAAAAGATATTGAGCGCTAAATATTCTTCTTTAGAATGCATTGATTCTTATTGCAATGGTATAATCGCTATAAAAGGTGATAAATCAAAAGAATATACTGCCGAACTATTAAATTCAGATGGAAAATTGATTGCAAAATATAAAGAAAAATATGATAGTGATTCTAAAACTATAAGTAGTATTTATGAAATTAGTGATAAGTATTTTATAGTGAAAAAAATAAACACGGATAAAGATGAAGAACAATATGTTATAAATAATAAAAATGGAAAAGAACTTTATTCTTCTAAAAATAAACTTAATGTATTAAATAACAATTATATTATTATGGAAGAAGATAATGATTCAGAAAAAATATATAGCATAATAAATAAAAAAGGAAAGAAAATCTATTCTAATATAAAGGAAATTAATACATTTGATAATGGTAACATAATATCTGTTTTAGCAGATAATAAAAGTTTTATATTAGACGAGAATTTAAAAAATATATTAAATGATTATACTGTATCAAAGAGTATTGTAAATGAAGATAGAAGTAATGATTATTTAATAGTTAAAAATGTAAAGACTAATCTTTATAACTATTTTGATGTTAGTAAGCAAAAAATTATTGGTGATGAATTTATTAGTTATAAAAGTGTTAAAGATGAAATAGTAGTAACAAAAAAGAAAAATAATAAACTTGAAAAATATGTATTAAAAGAAAATGGAAAGCAAAAGAAAATTAAATCAGAAGCTACACTTTTAGAAATATCAAAATCAGTAAATAAAAAAATAGATAATGATAAGTATTATGTTTATAGTAGTAGTTTATACAAACCTGATCAGACAGATGTACTAGTAGATAATATTGAAACTAAAGAGTTCGGGATACTTAATTTAGATACAAAAAAGTTTGTTAGTTTATATTCATATAAAGCCGATAATAAGTATTTTTACTCAAATGTTGAAAAGTTAAATAATGATGACGATAATTTATATTTACAAATGTCTTGTTCAAGTAATTACTGTGATAATTCTATAACAATTATTTATGATTTTAAAAATATGAAACAATTATTTGATACAAAAATAAATAATCTTTTAATGGATAGATATATTCATTATGATGATGATTATAAGGTTATAAAGTATCCTAAAAATAACCAAAATTCAGAATATGCAGGCAAATATGTTTTATATGATAAGGAAAATAAAGAATT
Organism: uncultured Bacilli bacterium; assembly: GCA_947598325.1. Classification (GTDB taxonomy): domain Bacteria; phylum Bacillota_I; class Bacilli_A; order RF39; family UBA660; genus CAG-433. The sequence goes on along the minus strand of CANQFD010000005.1, from coordinate 52,194 downwards.
ATTAGTAAAAGATGATGAAATAGTAGTAGCTGATAAAAAAGTAAAATTTGGAGAAACAATTAATGATAATGTGTATGTATATTCAGTTAAGGATTCTAAATTATTAAGTAAAAATAAGTTTGAAAAAATAACAATATCAAATAATGTTTTTTATAGATTAGAAAAAAATGGTAGATATGAAATGTATGATGATAATCTTAAAAAGATAATTTCTACTAAAAATAGCAAATTACATAGTTATGATAATCTAGGGATTGCATATTTAAGTGATGAAAAAATTGATATTTATAATATAAAAGATTCAAAAGTAAAAAGTTATAAATTAAAAGAAAATGAAAGTATAAGCAATTCAGATGGAGAAATGATACCTTTATATAAGGGTTCAGTAATTATAAATAATAACGTTGCCAATTATATTAAAGTTATAAATTTAAATGGTAAAGTTGTAAAAAAGATAAATAATTCACAAGTTGAAAGGGTTGTATTTAACCCAAAAAATAAGGCAATATATATAATAGAAAAAAAGAAAAATAAATATGGTTTATATATAGCTAAATAGATCTTTTAATGATCTATTTTTTAAACTTTTCTTGCATTTATTATTTTAATAAAGTAAAATTATATTAGAAAATTTTGAGGTGAAGTTATGTTGCAAGTAAACAATTTGAGTTTAAAATTTAATACTAGGACATTATTTGAAAATGTTAATTTAAAATTTACAAAAGGAAATTGCTATGGCGTAATAGGTGCGAATGGGGCAGGTAAGTCAACCTTTCTAAAAATATTAAGTGGTGATATTGAATCAACAACAGGTGATATTAATATATCAAAGGGTGAAAGAATATCTGTGTTAAAACAAGATCATAATGCGTATGATGAATATAATGTAATTGAAACAGTTATAATGGGTAACACAAAACTTTATAGTATTATGAAAGAAAAAGAAAAAATATATTCAAAAACTGATTTTACAGAAGAAGATGGAATAAGAGCTGGTGAACTTGAGGCAGAATTTGAAGACCTTAATGGATGGAATGCTGAAAGTGATGCTGCTATACTATTAAGTGGTCTTGGAATAGATACTAGTTATCATGATAAATTTATGAAAGATTTAACAGGACCAGAAAAGGTAAAGGTTTTACTTGCATCCGCACTTTTCGGGAATCCAGATATTTTAATACTTGATGAACCAACAAACTATCTTGATATAGAAGCTAAAATGTGGTTAGAAGAATTTTTAATAAACTTTGATAATACTATAATAGTAGTATCCCATGATAGACATTTTTTAAATAAAGTATGTACTCATATGATAGATATAGATTACGGAAAGATAACTGAATTTATTGGTAATTATGATTTTTGGTATGAATCAAGTCAGTTAATATTAAAACAAATGAAAGAATCTAATAAGAAAAAAGAAGAAAAAATAAAAGAATTAAAAGATTTTATTGCTAGATTTTCTGCTAATGCATCAAAATCAAAACAAGCTACAAGTAGAAAGAAATCACTAGAAAAAATAGAATTAGATGAGATGAAAGCATCTTCTAGAAAATATCCATATATTAATTTTGAGATAGAAAGACCTCTTGGTAAAGATGTACTTGAACTTAAAGGAATCTCAAAAACTATTGATGGAGAAGTAGTATTAAAGAATATGAATTTAACAATTAATAATAGTGATAAGGTAGGTTTTGTTGGAACTAATGAGCTTGCTATAACAACATTATTTAAAATAATAACAGGAGAATTAGAACCAGATGAAGGTTATATTAAATGGGGAACTACAGTAAAATACGATTATTTTCCAAAAAATCATTCTAGTTATTTTGATTGTGATTTAAATTTAGTAGATTGGTTAAGACAATATTCAAGTAATCAAGAGGAACCATTTATTAGAGGATTCTTAGGCAGAATGTTATTTTCTGGTGAGGAAGCATTAAAGAATGTAAATGTTTTATCTGGTGGAGAGAAAGTTAGATGTATGCTTTCAAAATTAATGCTTAGTTTAGCTAATGTACTTATTTTAGATGATCCTACTAATCATTTAGATATAGAATCTATAACATCATTAAATAAAGGTATGAAAGAATATAAAGGAGCATTACTTTTCTCATCCCATGATCATGAACTTTTATCAACAGTTGCAAATAGAATAATAGAATTTAAAGAAGATGGAAAATATATTGATAAACAAATGACTTATGATGAATATTTGGAGTTGAAATAAATGAAATTAGAAGATAAATATAGATGCTTAGTTGAAGGATATTATGGAATCCAAGAAATGGATGAATATGATACAAAAGTATATATTTTAAAAGAAATAGAAGAATATATAAAAAGTTTTACTAAAGAATATAAAATAGAAAAATTTAATTATAAAAAAGAGGCAGAATTTATAAAAGATAACATAAGTATTAAAACTAAACTTCAATCTAGTTTAATTATATTAAACCAAATTAATGGTCCTATGGATTTAATATTATTAATTAAAAAAAGATTAAAAAATATTGGTAATTAGATACAAAATCATTATTCTTTTGATTTTTTAGATAGTTTATTAACAAAATTAAAAAATCAATATACTAAGACTCCAATTAACAAGGTAGAAAATTCAACTTTTTTCTTCCTTTTTTCTTTATTAGTTTATAAATAATTGATATAATTATATTACAGGATGGGTGGTAGTAGTATGGATAGTAAATTAGAATTATTTTTAAATAAAATAAATTTATCTAAAGATGATTATAAATATTTTGATGGTGGAAAAATACTTAAAATAATATCATCAAAGGATAGATTAAATTGGAATTTTATAATTCAAACTAAAGAACTATTACCAGTTTCTATACTTGAATACATTGATAATAATATTAATAATGGCTTTTCAAATTTGAATACAGTTACATATACTATAAAACCTATTAATATAAAAAAATCCCATATCAATGATTATTTTAATTATGTTATAAATAGTTTAGCTTTAGGTAAAGCAATATCTATGTTTTTTTTAGGTAAAACTATTAAATATACAACAAATGGATTGGTACTTGAGGCTTTTAATAAAGCCGAGGTAAACATGATAAATAATAAATTAAATCAAATAATTAATTCATATAAAAGAATTGGTTTTGAAGATTTTTCATTATCTATTGAATATATAAAAGAGGAGAATAAACTAAAAGAAGAAATAGATACAAAATTAAAAGAAGAAGTAAACAAAACAATAGAAAATATTAATAATATTAAAAATGTAAGAAAAGAAAAACCTATAGAAAAAATGCAGATGGTAAGCACTAAAAAAGATCCAGATAGTAATGCTATTTTGGGCTTTGATATAAAAGAAGAATCAGTTTCTATGAATCAAGTAACTGGAGAAATTGATAATGTCACTGTGTCTGGGTATATTTTTGGAAAAGAAGAATTTGAAAGTAGTAAATCAAATTTTAAAATAATTACTTTAAAAATATCTGATGAAACAGATAGTTTAATTTCTAAGATATTTTTTAGAAATGAAGAAGATTTTCAAAGAGTAAATAATGATCTAAAAATTGGGTCATGGTATAAGATAAATGGTAGAGTATCATATGATACATTTTCAAATGATTATGTTTTGAGTGCTAAAAATATTGTTCCTATAGAGAAAACTATTACTGAAATAATGGATGATGCAAATGAAAAAAGAGTAGAGCTACATTCACATACTTTAATGAGTCAAATGGATGGTGTTGTATCTATAGAAGATTTAATAAAACAAGCAAAAAAATGGGGACATAGAGGTATAGCAGTAACTGATCATGATGGTGCACAGAGTTTTCCAAATGCTTTTAATTTAGTTAGAGGAATGAATCAAAATTTAAAGGATGGTGAAGAACCATTTAAAGTAATATATGGTTGTGAACTTGTAATGGTTGATGATAATGTTGATATAGTAATTAGACCTAATGATGATGATATACTTCTTACTACATATGTTGTTTTTGACCTTGAGACAACAGGATTTAATGCAGGTGGCGGAGATTCTATTATAGAAATTGGGGCCGTTAAAATATGTAATGGAGAAATAATAGATACATTTGATGAACTTATAGATCCAAAAAGAAAACTTCCTAAAAAAATTATAGATATTACTCATATTACTGATGATATGCTAAAGGGTAAAATAGATGAAAAAGGGGGAGTTGAGAAATTTATTTCTTGGATAGGATCTACAGATGTTCCTATGGTTGCACATAATGCTAAATTTGATTCTTCATTTATTGAAATGGCATATCAAAAGTATAATCTAGGTGAATTTAAAAATCCAATTATTGATACTTTAGAATTATCACGTGCACTTGATAAAGGGGAAACAAGACATAGTCTATCCGCTATTACTAAAAGATATGGTGTAGTATTTGATGAAGATGCCCACCATAGAGCAAATTATGATGCTGAAGGAACAGCATATGTTCTTCATAAGATGCTTAAAAAGTTATATGATCAAAATTTTAGAAAAATAAGTGAGCTTAATAATTTAGTACCAAAAGATGAAATACATAAATATGGTAAAGCACATGATATAAACATATTAACCCTAAATAAAACAGGACTTAAGAATATATTTAAAATTATATCTTTTGCCAATACTAAATATTTATACAAAACTCCTAGAATACTTAGAAGTGAGATAGAAAAATATAGAGAAGGTCTTCTTATAGGTAGTGGATGTTATCAAAGTGAAGTATTTACTAACGCTTCAACTAAAAGTGATGAAGAACTTGCTAACATAATTAAATTTTATGATTATGTTGAAGTTCAACCAGTAGATGAATATTGTCATTTAGTTCCATCTGTATTTGAAAACGAAGCACAACTTATACAAAATATAGAAAAAATAGTAAGAGTAACTGAAGAAGCAGGAAAAATAATAGTTGCAACAGGGGACGTTCATCACCTAAGAAAAGAAGATAAAATATATCGCGAAATAATTATAAATCAAAATGTGCCAGGTAGAGGTCGTCATCCACTTATTAGAAATAGTAAGGGTGGACAAATCCCTACACAACATTTTAGAACAACTAATGAAATGCTTGAATCATTTGATTTTTTAGGAAAAGAAAAAGCAAAGGAAATAGTTATAACTAATACTAATAAAATACTTGATATGGTAGATATTTTTGATGTAATAGTTCAAACTGGAGGGGTACCTTTTTCACCAAGAGTAAAATCAGATGATGGTAAAACTTATCTTGATTGCCCAAGGGTAGTTACTGATCTTGTTTATGAAAAAGCAAATGATTGGTACGGAAATCCTTTGCCACATAATATAGAAGAAAGACTTGGAACGGAGCTATATGGTGATATAGTTTTAACTAGTGTTAAATATTTTTTAGAAAAAGAAAATTTTAATGGAAATTTAATAGATGAGTCATATATAAGACTTCATGATGTTATATTAGGTGGCAGTGAGAAGGTAAAAGAATTAGTTAGAAATTATTTAAAAGAAACTATAGAAGAGAATATAGATGATGATGAACTAGAAAAAAGACTTAAGAAGAGCCTAGGAGGTGTTATAGGAGCAGGATTTGATCCTATTTATCTAATAGCTCAAAGGTTAGTTAAAAAGTCTAATGATGATGGTTATTTAGTTGGATCTAGAGGTTCTGTTGGTTCAAGTTTTGTTGCAACAATGATGGGTATTACTGAAGTAAATCCACTTTCAGCACACTATAGATGTCCAAAATGTAAGATTAGTATTTTTGAAGAAAATGGAAAATCACTAGGTGCTACATATTCTTCAGGGTTTGATCTTCCAAATAAAAAATGTCCAAATTGTAGTACTGATATGATTAAAGATGGTCAAGATATACCATTTGCTACTTTTCTTGGATTTAATGCTGATAAGGTACCTGATATAGACCTTAATTTCTCTGATTTAAATCAAGCTGCAATTCATGAATATACTAAAGTATTATTTGGTGTGGATAATGTTTATAGAGCAGGGACAATTGGTACTGTCGCAGAAAAGACAGCTTATGGATATACAAAAGGTTATTTTGAAGATAGAGGAATAAATAAAAGATCAACAGAAATTGAAAGATTATCAAAAGGGTGCGTAGGCGTAAAAAGAACAACAGGTCAGCATCCTGGGGGGATAGTAGTTATTCCAGATTATATGGATGTATTTGATTTTACACCATTTCAGTTTCCTGCAGATGATCCAAATTCAGCATGGAGGACAACACATTTTGATTACCATAAAATAGAAGATGATGTATTAAAACTAGATATATTAGGGCATTCTGATCCAACACAACTTCGTATGATACAAGATATGACCCATACTGATATTTTAAAAGTTCCACTTGATGATAAAGAAACAATGGGAATATTTCTATCACCAGAGCCTCTTGGTGTTACAAAAGAACAAATAATGTGTAACACAGGAACACTTGGTATACCAGAATTTGGTACAAAATTTACTATTCAAATGGTAGAAGATACTAAACCTAAAACATTTGGAGAACTTGTTAAAATATCAGGTTTATCTCATGGAACTGATGTTTGGCTTGGTAATGCACAAGAATTAATAAAAAATAATATAGTACCATTTAGTGAAGTTATAGGATGTCGTGATGATATAATGGTATATCTTATGTATAATGGACTTAAACCCATAACTGCATTTAAAATAATGGAATTCGTTCGTAAAGGTAGGGCAAGTAAACCAAAAGATAAAGAACAGTGGAATGAATATGAAAAGATACTAAAAGACGCAGGTATTGCAGATTGGTATATTGAATCATGTCATAAAATAAAATACATGTTTCCAAAAGCTCATGCAGCAGCATATGTAACAAGTGCATTTAGGGTAGCTTGGTACAAAGTGCATATGCCAGTATATTACTATGCCTCTTGGCTTTCTTGTAAAGCAACTGATGTAGATATTATATCTATGATGAAAGGATACGATACAATAAAAGAAAAAATTATAGAAATAGATAATAAGGGGAGAGATGCAACTAATAAAGATATGGGATCACGAGAATCACTTCATTTATGTTTAGAAGCAACAGCAAGAGGTATAAAATTCTTGAATGTAGATTTATATAAAAGTGAGGCAACTACATATAATGCAATAAATGAAACGGATATAATTCCACCATTTAATTCAATTGATGGCTTAGGGGATACAGTTGCTAACAATATAATTGTGGAAAGAAATAAATCATCATTTATATCTATTGAGGAATTTCAAATAAGATGTAAAGTATCTGGAACTTTAATAGATAAGATGAAAATCATGGGTATATTTGATGGTATGCCAGAAACAAGTCAATTAAGTTTATTCTAAAAAAAGAAAACAAGCATTAATTTAATTGCTTGTTTTAATTATCTCCTTCATCTGGTCCTGCGTTTTCTCCGGTACTTCCAGAATTATTAGTAGTATCAGAATCCTCAGTATCATCAGTAGAACTATCATCATCATTGTCATCCTCAGTATCAGGAATAGTTGAAGGATCATCTTTTATAATAGGGGATGATAAGCATTGACCATTTGAATCTTTATAATCTGGTTTACAAACACATGTAACTCCATCAGCACCTAATTCCTTGTTACTTGGACATGTGATAACCTTTTTTTCACAAACTCCAGATGAGTTTCTAGCATAACCATTTTTACAAACACATGTAACTCCATCAGCACCAATTTCTTCACCAGTTTCACATGTTTTAGTTTCATTATCATTAGACTTAGAAGGACTAGAATATTTTTCAACACCACCATATAAATCAGAACCGATAACCTTTTGTTTATATGGTTCATCTATCGTAAAACTAAATGATGTAACTGGTTTTTCACTCTTTAATTCTAGATTAACCTTCATTGCATTTACAATTGCTTTAAGAGATTCATTAGATGGTACAAATTCATATAATTCCATATTCATTACATTATCATACATTAGTCCACCAGATCCATTTAAATATGTTTTTTGCATGCTTATTACATCATTTGTTTCTGATAATGAATCAGAACTTAATAATATTTTTTTGAATATATTATAAAAATCTAATATTTGATCTCTTGTAAGATTTGTATCTAAACTGATACTTATTGTATCTAGTATTTCATATACTTTATTTATACTTTTAATTTCTCTTGCTTTGTTCATAATTCCTTTTATTACAAGTTGTTGATTTTGACCTCTTACAAAATCATTTCTTGTACCAGTACTATATTTAGCACCACATCTTTTATAAGTTTTTCTATTTCTAGCAAGTCCTAAAGCCTGATCACCATTTAAATGTTGCAATCCTTCATCTACATATACCATTTGAGCTTCGCTTCTCCATAATGTTGTTTCACAAAATGCATATGGAACATCTACATCTATTCCACCAAGAATATTAACAAGATTTATTAATCCTCTAAAATTTACTTTTGCATAATAATCTATATCAATACTTGTAAAGTTTTCTACTGTTTTAATCATACATGAATCTCCACCAGATGCTGCATGAGTAATTTTACTTCTTGCATTTTTATAACAAGATATAGGAACAAAAGTATCACGTGGAATACTGAATATGGTTGCATTTAATGTATTAGGATTAAATGTAACTAACATTATTGAATCCCCAAGACCACTTGTTTTTGATATATCTTCTTCAGTAGAATCAACACCAAGTAACAATATAGAAAATGGTTCAGTAACCTTTTTATTAGATGTAGCAGTATTTTTATCTACAACCTTTTTCATTCTTTTTGAATATTTATCTAAAACTTTAACTTCATCTTTTATATTTTCAAATTTTTCAATACTAGAATATTTATCATTATAACTACCTGATATAAAAATTGCATCAACTTCTTCTTCATATAAATCTGTAAGCATAGTTATATATTCATCATAATCAACTAATTGATCTTCCTTAATTTTATTATCCTTTATAATATTTTGAGCAAGAACATATCCCTCAATATCATCAGTGTCACTAATAATTCCAATTTTTGCCTTATTTATATCCTTAATATTAGTATATTTTCCATCCTTAAGAGTTATTAGAACACTAGTATATGTAACTTTATCTTTACTCATTTTATCAATAGTATCAATACCTTTATCTATAATAGAACTAAATAAAAACTCTATAGAACCAAATAATATTAACAACAATATAAATATCACATATTTAATTCTTTTTGGTTGCTTTCTCAATCTTAAATACTTTCTAAATACTAATAAACATATTATAGCAAGCATAAAAATAAATACATATCTAAGTATATCTTCAATACCATTTAATTTAAGTATATTATAAATTAAATATCCTGATATGCATATGAACATACCAACTATTACTCCTGTAAATAAGTTTATTGATTTATTTTTTTTCTTTATCATTTTGATTTCTTCCCTTGTATAATTTCCATTTTTATTCTTTTTCATACTTGTTCCTCCGAATACTTTTATATTATACATCTAATTAAATTAAAATACAATTATAGCAAAAGGTTAGCTCATTGATATTTTATTTATTATGATATACAGTATTATATCATGAATACCAATATATATAAAGTTCTCTATTAAAAAAATTATAATTATATTATTAACATATATTTTACATGTTTTTAAATATTTTTACAAAAAAATTATTTTGATTACAAATTGTTTGCTATAATTTAATAAAAGGAGTAGCAGTATTATGAGTAAGTTTTTAAAGAAAATTATTATTTTATGTTCATTTACATTTATATTTATGCTTTTTAATGTAAAGACTGTACATGCTTCAACTACCTTTACAACTTGTACAGTAAATGAACCATCATATTTTAGAAAAACACCAGGTGGAGAAATAATGACTGATGTTGATAAATCAAGTATACTTGTAAAAGCACCAGCAAGACTTGAAGTAATAGAGGAAACAAATGGATTTAAAAAGGTAAGAGGAAATTATTATTCAAACAATTACGTAGGATGGATTTCAAATAATTATTTAACAGATTATAGACAATATACAACAGACGATAATTATGCTAATGTATTAAGACAAAAAGGTTTTCCAGAAAGTTATATATTACCACTTCAAAAACTTCATGCAATACATCCAACTTGGGAATTTAAAGTATCTAAATATGGTAATGGATTATCATTTAATGATGTAATAAATGGTGAATATTCTCCAGTTAGTAAAAACCTAATTAATAGTCCATATACTGCACTTAGATCAACAGATGGAGAAGCATATAACAATGGAGTATATAAACAATTTGAACCAGGGTGGTATGCTGCTAGCAAACAAACAATAGAATTTTATATAGATCCAAGAAATTGGCTTACAGAAAATACAATATTTATGTTTGAGGAACAATCATATGATCCTAATATACATACTCAGACTGCTGTTGCAAATATGGTTAAAGGTACATTTTTAGAAGGATTAGAGGGAGCTTTTATTTCGGCAGGAATGACTTATAAAGTTAATCCTATATCTCTAATAGCAAGAGTTATTCAAGAACAAGGGGCAGATGGAAGAGGCTTAACTGCAAAAATGCAAAGTGATGGAAAAACTTATTATAACTATTTCAATGTAAATGCAAGTGGTTCAAGTACTGATGAAATATATAGAAAAGCTTTAGAAACTGCAAAGGCAAATAATTGGACAACCCCACAAGCTGCTATAAATGGGGGAGCTAGTGTAATAAGTAATAACTATGTTTCATCAGGACAAGATACTAATTACTATCAAAAATTTAATACAATCAACGATAAAGCATTATATAGAAATCAGTACATGGCAAATGTTCGAGTACTTCCTGGGGAAAGTTATAACGCATATTTAACCTATCATAATGCTGGTAAATTAAACGAGGCATTAACATTTAAAATACCTGTATATAATAATATGCCTGACTCAACAACTCTTAGTATAAATGAAAATGGGGATAACTCATTAAAATCATTAAAAGTTAGCAGTTGTTCATTTAATTTCTACTCATCAGTTGTTAATTATACATGTACTGTAGATAGTAGTGTAAATTCAGTAAAAGTAGAAGCAGAAAAAGCAAGTCCATATTCTTCAGTTAAAGGAACAGGTAACTATAATTTAAATTCAAATAGTACAATTATATCAGTTGTTGTAACTGCATCTAATGGAAATCAAAAAACATATAATGTAACAATTAATAAATCAAACTCATCAACTAACAATAATCAAAATAATGCAAGCAATCCTAGTACACAAAATATTGATCCTTCACAAATAATAAGTGGTTTAGGTTTAAATAATAGAAATAATAATATATATGGTCTTAATCTTGGTGATAAGAGAGAAAATTTAATATCTACTATAAAAAACAAGTATAATCCTTCATCTGTAGTAATAAAAAATAAATATAATTCAGATGCCTTAACAGGAAATATTTCAACAGGGGATAAACTAATAATAAATAATACTACATATGTAATCGTAATAAATGGAGATCCTAGCGCAGATGGATCAATAGATGTATCAGATTTAGCAATGGTAAGAGCAAATATGCTTGGTAAAATAAGTTTTGATACGGTATTATTTGATGCCGCTGATGTAAATAACGACGATAAAGTTGATATATCAGATTTAGCTATGGTAAGAGCTCATATGCTTGGAAAAATACAAATAACAAAATAAAAGAGGGATAAGTATGAAGAAAAAAATATATGGTTTATTGGCAATTTTATTAATAGCTTTAGTACCAAAACCAGCTTTAGCAGCACCATCTGGAAGTTTGTCATGTTCTGCACCAAGTACAGTTAAGGTAGGAAATACAATTTCTGTTACAATAAGTGGAAATTCTTCCGATGAAGTTTATTGGGATATAACAACATATTCAAACGATGAATCAAAATTAAAATATTCAGGTGGAGCAGATTCTAGAAGTATATCAAATGATTTTTCCAAAAGTATAAGTTATACATATAAATTTAAAGCAGTAGATGTAGGAAATGTTACTATAACTTCAAATGGAACAATCGCAGGATATGATGGAATAAAAGCTTTTCCTAATACATCATGTACTATTAAAGTTGTAGAAAAAGGTGCAACAACGACTAAAAAAGAAGAAAATAACAAAAGTTCAGATAATAGTTTAAAATCTTTAGAAATAGATGGCTTAACATTAACACCAGAATTTAATAAAGATACTCTAGAATATAATGTAGATATAAAAAGTGATGAAAAAACAAAAATAGATATAAAAGCAATCGCAACTGATAGTAAGGCAAGTGTAGAGGGCGCAGGGGAAAAAGAAGTAGATTTAGGTGTTAATAAACTTGAAATAAATGTAAAAGCAGAAAATGGTGCTATTAGAACATATATTATTAACGTAACTGTATCTGAAAAAAATCCAATTACTGTTAAACTAAATGGTCAAAAATATAAAATAATGAGAAAAATAAATGGAATAGATGCACCAGCTGGTTATGAAAAAGCAGTTATTAAAATAGATAATAAGGAAGTAGAAGTATATAAAAGTAAAGATACAAATTATACACTTGTAGTACTTATTGATGAAGATAATAAACCAGGTTTATATATCTATAAAAATGGAAAATACACAAAATATAACGAATTTAGTAATGGGAATTTAAAATTACTTATATTAAAACCAGAAAAAAATGTGGAAATTCCTTATAAATATAATGAAATAAAATTTAAAATAAATGATGAAACAATAGATGGCTATGCATTAAGTGAAAATTCTAGATTTAGACTTGTATATGCACTAAATTTAGATTCAAAAGAAAAAGGATTTTATTTATATGATCTGGATCAAAAAACATTTCAAAGATTTTATAATGAACAATCAATTATTTATATAAACCTAGTTAAAAAAATAAAAACCGTATTTTTAATAATTGGTATAGGAATATTTATACTATTTATATTGTGGATAAAATCACTATCAAAAAATATTAAATTAAAAAAGAAATATATATCCAAAGTAGAAAAACTTAATAATAAAAAAAATAATCAAGATATACAGGAAAAAAACTTTAATACATCAAAAAAAGAAGAGAGAAAAAAACTAAAAGAAGAAAGAAAATCATTTTTAAATGAATAAAAAAATTTTTATTGCACAATATAATAATGACATGATAGTTAATATGTTAAAAAAGAGGATACGCGGGATGCTATCCTTCTTTTTATTATATATATTTATAAAAGATATGATAAATAATTTTTCAAACATAAAGATTTAAAATTTTAATTCGAAAATCTTTATGTTTATAATTATACGTGTTATAATTATTTTGGTGGTAATATGCATAATAAACTATTTAATAAATTTGTTATATTGTTTCTACTCTTTGGACCAATATTTGACGTTATAACATCTTTTCAAATTAGAAATGACATAGATTTTATGTCAATTGGAGTTTTATTAAGAGGAATATTCTTTTTAATTACAATTGTATATTTAATTAAAAATAATTATGGAAAAAAAGGTATAATAATATTTATTTTATATTTTCTTTTAGAAATTATGCATACTTTAATTCATACTGAAAATGATTTAATAAAAGAAGTTTTAAATGTTATAAAAATATTTTATTTACCTATTTTGATATTCTTCTTTTATAAATATGAAAATAAAAATATTGATGATAAACTTATTTTTTATATATACCTAATATATTTGAATTTTATAATAGTACCTTATATATTTAATACAGGTTATAGTTTATATAAGCCAGCGGAACACAAAGGGGGATATTTAGGATTATTTTATTCAGGTAATGAATTAAGTGCGATATTTATAGGTCTTTTACCAATTGTACTAAATTATGTAATAAATTCAAAAAATTATATATTAAAATTATTGTTTTATATTGAATTATTAATAGTAGTTATGCTTCTTGGAACAAAAACTATGTTTTTAGGTGTTATTATAGTATTTTGGTTTTATATTATAAAATATTTTATAAATAAATATAAAATTATAAAAACAAAATTAAAATATTTATTTTTTGTTATACCAATAATGTTTACTATTTTAATAATATTAATATTACCAAAAACAGTAATATATAAAAATTTTAAAATAGCAAAAGATTATTATAAAATTAATACAGTTTCCGATGCACTTTCTATTAATGCAGTGGATAAATTAATTTTTTCAAATAGATTAACGTATTTAAAAAATATTAATGAAATTTATATAAATCAAGATAAATATGCTCATTTATATGGAATTGGAGTATCTCAAATTGCAAAAAATAGTGAACTTGATATTTTTGATATATTTTATAGCATTGGAGTTTTTGGTTTTACAATTTGGATAATCATTATTATTTTATCAATGAAGAATGTGAATTTGAAACATCAGTATAAATTTAGTTTAGTTTTATTTATTTTAATGTCATTAGTTTCAGGGCATGTGCTTTGTCAACCTATGGTGTCAATATTTATAGCATTATTAGTAATACTAAATAAAAATAGTATTAAAATTGATAAAAAGAATATATTACTTGTTTCTAATATGTATCCTAGTAAGAAATATAAACATTATGGGTCTTTTGTTAAAAATACAAAAGAATTATTAGAGGCTAATAATTTTAATGTTGATATAGTAGTAATGTATAAGCAAGATAGTAAAATAAAAAAATTGTTCTCATATATAAATTTATATTTAAAAACAATTATTAAGGGTATATTTAATAATTATGATTATATTTATGTTCATTATATTTCTCATTCAACACTAGGTGCAATTTTACCAAAAATTACTTCAAAAAATACTAAATTAATATTAAATGTACATGGTAATGATGTTGTTCCTGATTTAGATAATGAAAAGAAGAATATTAAGAGAAGTAAAAAATATTTAAAATATGCAGATCATGTTATAGTGCCTTCAAATTATTTTAAAAAATTAATGATTAAAATTTATAGTTTAGAAGATGACAAGATGACAGTATATCCATCTGGAGGAGTAAATACTTCATTATTTAAGAAAAAAAATAAAGAAGAGGCTAAAAAAAGTTGTGGATTAGACGTAAATAAACATTATATAGGATATGTTAGTAGAATAGAAAAAAATAAAGGATATGATGTGTTTTTAAAAGCTATAAAAGAGTTAGAAAAAGAAAATAAAATAGGAAATAAGAAGTTCTTAATTGTAGGTAGTGGATCAGAAGAACCAATTATGAAAGATTTAATAAAAGAACTTGATATTGATAAATATTTAGAAATAAGAAATCTTGTTTCTCAAGAAGAACTTGTTGATATTTACAATTCACTTGATTTATTTATATTTCCAACTTATAGATATTCTGAAAGTTTAGGACTTGTAGGTCTTGAAGCTATGGCATGTGAAATATTTGTAATTGCAAGTAAAAATTTTGGACCTACTGATTATTTGATAGATAATAAAAACGGATTCTTTTTTGAACCTAAAAATGAAGTAGATCTAAAAAATAAAATATTAAAATATGAAAATTTAAATGATGAACAAAAAGAAAAAATAGTTAAAAAAGCAAGAGAAACAGCAATTAAATATGATGTTAAAAATACAAAAAATCAAATTTTGAAAGTATTTAAATAATGAAGGAGTAAACATGAAAACAGGTATAGTAATATTAAATTATAATGATTATGAAACAACGAAATATATGTTAGATCAAATAAAAAACTTCAAATCTTTAGATCATATTATTATTGTTAATAATTGTCCTAATGATAAAGCATCATATAAACTAAAAAAATACGAAAATGAAAAAATCAAAATTATAGAAACAAAAGAAAATACAGGTTATTCTTCTGGCAATAATTTTGGTATAAAATATCTTATTTCACATTTTAAAATCGATTATATAATTATTTCTAATCCAGATATTATTTTAAAAGATTCAGATATTGAAAACCTAAAAAAAGATTTAGATGAAAATAAAAATATAGATTTAATTTCACCTAATATAATTCAACATGGAGAAATATTTAGAGGATGGAAATTACCTACATTTTTAGACGATTTACTTTCTAATATAAATTTTGTACAAAGGTATTCTAAAAAAAGACTTTTATATGATGATAAAAATTATAATAAAAAATTAACAAAAGTAGATGTAGTATCCGGATGTTTCTTTATAATTAGAAAAAAATCTTTAGAAAAAGTAAATTATTTTGACGAAAATACATTTTTGTATTATGAAGAAAATATTCTTGGAAAAAAATTAAAAGATAATAACATGAATACTTATGTTGATAATGAAATAAAGGTGATTCATAATTTATCAGTAAGTATTGATAAGAGTATAAATTCTTTAAAAAAATATAAAATTCTTAAAGATAGTCAAAGATATTACGAAAAAGAATATAATAAACTAAATATATTTGGTATTATCTTATTAAGACTTACTTATTATATAAGTTATATAATCTCATTTTTATATCATATAATACGTAGTTTTGGAGGTAAAAAATGAAAAATATTATAATAATAGGTGCAAGAGGTTATGAGAGTAAATACGGTGGTTGGGAAACTTTTGTAACAAATTTAATAAATAATTATAATGATAAAGAAACAAGATTTTTTGTACCAGAGTTAACACATGAAAAAGGAAAAAAAGAAGAAGTTAGAAATGGAGTAATTTGTAAACAAATATATGTTCCAAAGCAAGGGTTTGTTACAATGTTTACATTTACAATAATCGCAACCTTGTATTATAAAAAATATATCAAAAAAGAAAAATTAAATAACGTTATTATGTATATACTAGGATGCAGAGTAGGACCATTATTTACACTGATTCATAAAAGTTTAAATAAAATGGGTGTGAAAATAATTATTAATCCAGATGGACTTGAATGGAAAAGAGAAAAGTGGGCTTGGTGGATTAAACAATGTTTCAAAATATCTGAAAGAACAATGATTAAGTCTTCCAATTATGTTGTTTGTGATTCTAAATCAATTGAAGAATACGTAAAGGACAAATATAAAAAATATAATGTTCCTACAACATTTATTCCATATGGTGCATATTTAAATGATCTAAAAGATATTGACAAAAATACTAAGGAATTTATGGAAAAATATGATATAAAACCTAGAGAATATTATTTAATAGTAGGAAGATTCGTTCCAGAAAATAATTATGGTTTAATTATTAGAGAATTTATGAAGTCAAATACTGAAAAAGATTTAGTAATAGTTACAAATGTGGAAAAAAATAAATTCTATAAAAAATTATTAAAATTAACAAATTTTGATAAAGATAAAAGAATAAAATTTGTTGGATCTATCTATGATGATGAAATTCTTAGAAGACTTAGAAAAAATGCTAAAGCATATATACATGGTCATTCTGCGGGTGGAACAAATCCATCATTATTAGAAGCTCTTAGTATAACAGATATAAATATACTTTATGATGTATCATATAATAAGGAAGTAGGAGAAGAATCAACATTATATTTTTCAAAAGAAGAGGGATCTTTAGTTGAAGTTATAAACAAGGTGGAAAATTTCAAAACAAAGGATTATGCAAATTACGGAGATCTTGCTAAAAAAAGAATAAAAGAAGATTATACATGGGATATAATAGTAAATAAATATAAGAAATTATTTGATAAATTATTGAAATAAATAGGATACCATTGTTTTCTTTTTTTGTTATAATAATTTATATAGGGAGGTAATATAATGAAATTTTTAGTAACAGGAGTAACAGGGCAACTAGGCTATGATGTTGTTAGGGAATTACAGAAAAGAGGTGTATCAGATGAAAATATATTAGCGCCTACATCTAAACAAATGGATATAACTAATTCATGGGAAGTTGATAGAGTTATACTTAATTATAAACCAGATGTAATAATTCACTGCGCAGCATATACTGCAGTAGATAATGCAGAAGAAGATGTTAATAATTGTTATAATGTTAATGTAAATGGTACAAGAAATATAGTAAATGCCGCAAAAACTGTAGGAGCAAAATTAATATATATAAGTACAGATTACGTATTTGATGGAACAAAGGATTCTAGTGAAAATTATGATATTTATGATAAAACTAATCCAATCAATATATACGGAAAAACAAAGAGGATGGGAGAACTTATAACAAAGCAGTATGATAAACATTTTATTGTTAGAACCTCATGGGTTTTTGGTAAAAATGGTAATAATTTTGTAAAGACTATGCTTGATTTAGCCAAAACAAAAAATCAATTAAAAGTAATAAGTGATCAATATGGATCTCCTACATATACGGTTGATTTAGCAAAATTATTGGTTGATATGGCATATACAGAAAGGTACGGAATATATCATGCCAGTAATTATGGATATACATCTTGGTATTATTTTTCAAAATATATATTTTCATCAAATAATATAAATATAGATGTATTACCAATTTTAACACAAAATTATAAAACAAAAGCTCCAAGACCACTAAATTCACAATTAAGTAAAATATCTCTTGTTGATAATGATTTTGATCTCTTACCACCATATGAAGATGCAGTAAAAAGATATTTAAAAGAATTGTCTGAAAAGAAATTGACTCTAGCTAAAAAATAGTATATAAAAATATACTTTTTTTATTTTTTATGTGTTATACTAGAAAAGGTGGTTTTATGAAAAGATTAATAATTTATAGAATTTTAACATTATTACTTGTATTTACTTTGATTTTTTCATTTCATGAATATCAAAATAAAAATTGTGTTGTTAATAAAATAACAAAAAAAGAAATTGTTAATCAAAATTATTTATTTTTAGGAGATTCTATAATTGATTTTTATAACTTAGAAAAATATTATAAAGACTTACCAGTTGTAAATAGTGGTAAAAATGGTAATAGGGTACATGATATATTAGACGATATGAATAATAGAGTTTATAGATATAATCCATCTAAAGTAATTTTATTAATAGGAATAAATGATTTGTTATATGATAATAATGATGATGTATATAAAGATATAGAAAAATTAACAAAAGAAATAAATCAAAAATTACCAACTTGTAAAATATATATTCAATCTATCTATCCAATTAACAATAAATGGAAAAATGAATATTATCCATCTGTTCCAGATGCAAATGAAATGAGAGAAAAAATAGAAAATGTCAATAATAAAATAAAAGAAATATGTAAAAAAAATAATTACATATACATTGATTTATATAGCCATTTATTAAATGAAGATAAAGTATTAGATGAAAAATTTTCAGATGATGGACTTCATCCAAATGATGAAGGATATAAAATAATTACAAATATTGTAAAGAAAAGTATACTAAGGGGTTAATTGTATACTTTTTTTGATGCCTATGTTATAATTAATGCAGGAGGTATAGTATGAGAAAAATTCTAAAATCATTTTTATTTACTTTTATCTGTAGCTTTATGATGATTTCAGTCGCATATGCAGAAGACCCATTAGATAGTTTAGAAGATAACATAAGTGAAGATGTAATAGATAATGCTAGTGAAAATCAGGTAAATTTAGAAACTGAAACTCCTATTAATGAAAATGAAGAAGTTATAGATGAATTAGACGAACCAATACAGCAACAATCAAATAATCAAGAAGTATCAACTAATTCTAATAGTATACAAAATAATCTTCTTCAATCACAAATTAAAAATGGTTTAATAGTTGAAGATGATGGGAATACATACTATTATATTAATGGAATAAAGCAAAGAGGATATCAAGTAGTAAATGGAAAAAAATATTTCTTTGGAGAAGCTTCTTATAAAATGTTTAAGAATTGTTTAGTAACATCATTAGCAGGAAATACATATTATCCAGATGCGAATGGAGTATTACAAACAGGAATAATAGACTATAAAGGACAAAGCTATTATTTTGATAATAATGGAATAAGAAGAAGCGGAGTGCAGACAGTAAATGGAAAAAAGTATTTCTTTGGAGAAGCTTCTTATAAAATGTTTAAAGATTGTTTAGTAGCGTCATTAGCAGGGAATACATATTATCCAGATGCCAATGGAGTATTACAAACAGGAATAGTAAATTATGAAGGACAAAGCTATTATTTTGATAACAATGGAATAAGAAGAAGCGGAGTGCAGACAGTAAATGGAAAAAAGTATTTCTTTGGAGAAGCTTCTTATAAAATGTTTAAAGATTGTTTAGTAACATCAATATCAGGACTAACATATTATCCGGATGCCAATGGAGTATTACAAACAGGAATAATAGATTATAAGGGACAAAGTTATTATTTTGATGATAATGGAGTAATGCAAAGAGGATATCAAGTAGTAGATGGAAAAGCATATTTCTTTGGAGAAAATACATACAAAATGTTTAAAGATTGTCTAGTAACATCAATGGCCGGCTTAACTTATTATGCAGGTGAAGATGGTGTACTAAAAACAGGTGTTCAAAATTATAATAATAAAGTATATTTCTTTGGAGAAAATACACACAAAATGTTTAAAAATTGCTTAGTAACTTCAACAGAGGGTTTAACATATTATGCAGGGGCAAATGGTATACTAAAAACAGGTGTTCAAAGCTATAATAATAAAGTATATTTTTTTGGAGAAAATACATACAAAATGTTTAAGGATTGTCTAGTAACATCAATGGCTGGCTTAACTTATTATGCAGGAGTAGATGGTGTACTAAAAACAGGTGTTCAAAGCTATAATAATAAAGTATATTTCTTTGGAGAAGCTTCTTATAAAATGTTTAAAAATAGCTTTGTTACATCTTTAGAAAATAAAACATATTATGCAGATACTGATGGAGTATTATTAGTAGGAATTCAAAACATAGGCGGCGTAGATTATGATTTTGGAACAGATGGTGTATTAAAAACAGGATTTAGAGATATTAATGGAAAAACATATTATTATTATCTAAATGGATCAATAGCTAAAGGTGTACAAAAAGTTGAAGGAGTTCGTTGCTGGTTTGATTTTACAACAGGTGAATTATTAAGAAGAAATGTAAAAACTATAATCGATGTATCTGATTATCAACATGTTGATTGGGATGGATTATGGGCATCTGGAAGTATCGATGGTGCAATTTTAAGAATCGGTTATGGAACATCTAGAACAGATGATTGTGTTATGGATTCACAGTTTGAATATAATTTAGCAGCAGTAAGAAGACTTGGAATACCATATAGTATATATTTATTTACATACGCACAAACAGAGTTTGCTGCCGAGAAAGAGGCAAATTTTGTTGCAGATGTATTAGCTTCAAGAGGTGTTTCAAGTTCAGAGTTATCAATGCCAATTTTCTTTGATGCAGAAATTACATCTTGGAGAGGGGTATCTTATGATGCAGGCTTATATTCAATAACTTTAAGTATATTTGCAAATACTTTGAGAAATAGGGGATATTCAAATGTTGGAATTTATGGCAGTTGTACATGGTTAGATACTCCAAATGGTAGACTTAATAGTGAAACAATTAGAAATTATCCGGTATGGGTTGCACAGTATTATCATACGAATCAATATTCAGGAAATTGGATAGGATGGCAATATACTAGTAGTGCAACATGGCCATATATGAGCTATATAACTGGAACATCAAGCGTAGATATAAGTGTATTTTTATAAGAGTTGGGTTACCAACTTTTTTTTCTTTATTTTTAAACTAAATAATGATATAATAAATTATATTAGAGGTATTGGTATGAAACAGGATAAAAATATTAAAATTTTGGATTGCACACTTAGAGATGGTGGATATGTAAATAATTGGAATTTTGGTTTCGATAATATAAAAGAAATATATGATGGTTTAAAAAAGTCTAAAATTGATTTTATTGAATTAGGATATTTAGATTCAAAACGTATATATGATCTAAATTATACAAAATATAATAACCAATCAAGTATAAAATTGTGTACTGATAATAAAAGTAGTATAGTAATGATTAACTATGGGGATTTTGATATTGATTCATTAGAAAATTACAATCCTAATTCTAAATTTTGTGGTATAAGACTAGCTTTTCATAAAAAAGATATAAATTCTGCATTAGATGATGCAAAAAAGATCAAAGAAAAAGGCTATTTACTATTTATGCAACCAATGGTTTCTGTAAGCTATAGCGATGAAGAGTTTATAGATTTAATAAAAAAAGTAAATGAAATTAAACCATATGCATTTTACATAGTTGACAGTTTTGGTGTTATGAGAAAAAAAGATATACATCATTTTTCAGATTTAACAAATACATATTTAGAAAAAACTATTGCAGTTGGATTTCATTCACATAATAATTTACAACTAGCTTTATCAAATACATGTGATTTTATAAATTATTCTAATAACGATTTAATTATAATAGATTCTTCTATATATGGTATGGGAAGAGGTGCAGGGAATCTTTGCAGTGAATTAATTTTACAATTTATAAATAATTCTAAATATATTCTTGATCCTATTTTTGATATAATATCCAATATAATTTCAGTTATTAAACAAGAGATTTATTGGGGATACTCAATAGAATATTATTTATCAGCTATACTTAATTGTCATCCAAATTATAGTAAATATTTAATGGATAAACAGACTATTAACGTTTTAGATATAAAAAATATATTAAGTAATATTGATGATAAAAAAAGATACAATTATGATAAATCCTATATAGAAAAATTATATTATGACTATATGAATAATTCATTTGATGATGAAAATTCTTATAAAATTCTTAAAGAAATTATTAATAATAAAGAAATTTTGTTAATAGGACCAGGTAACTCTATAAATAAGAATATATCTAGAATACAAAAATATCAAAAGAGAGAAAATATTATTACTATATTAGTAAATCATATAAATGATAACTTTAAATTTGATTTTATATTTACAAGTAATAAAAAAAGGTATAAAAAAATAAATTTAGAAGATTATAATGGTAAAATGATTTTAACATCAAATATTTCAAACATAAATACAGATAAAAAAATTATATTCGATTATAATTCTTGTTTAGTATCTGATGCTAAGATTGATAATGCACTATTAATGCTTTTAAAAATCTTATCAAAGTTAAAAGTAGAAAAAGTATATTTAGCAGGTTTTGACGGTTTTGATGTTGATATTAAAAATAATCATTATGATAGTAATTTATATTATACTGTTGATAGAAAACAAATAGATTATTTGAATAATATAATGAGAAATAATTTAGAATATTTTAAAAATATTATGACTATAGAATGGATAACAAATTCAAAATATATGGAGGTAAAAAATGAAAATAACAGCAATAGTACCAATAAAATTGAATAGTGAAAGAGTAAAAAATAAAAATATTAGAGAATTTACTAATGGCAAGCCACTATGTTATTACATATTAGACACATTAAAAAAAGTTAAAAAAATAGATGAAATATATGTATATTGTAGTAATGAAGAAATAAAAAAATATATACCAGATGGTGTAAAATTTTTAAAGAGAAATAGCAATTTAGATCAAAATACTACAAAGATTAATGAAGTTTTAACTGCATTTGCAAATGATGTAGATTCTGATATATATTTACTTACTCATGCAACTGCACCATTTATAAAACCAGAAACAATAGAAAAAGGAATTGATATAATACTTGATGGCGAGTATGATTCAGTTTTTACAGTTCAGAAAATACAAAATTTTTTATGGAAAGATTTTAAGCCATTAAATTATGATTTAGATAATATTCCAAGAACTCAAGATATAGAACCAATTTATGAAGAAACTAGTGGGTTATATATTTTTAAAAAAAGTGAAATATTAGATAACAATAGAAGAATAGGAAGTAATCCATATATGCTTGAAGTATCTAAAATTGAAGCAATTGATATAGATGAAGAAGAAGATTTTGTAATTGCAGATGCTATTTACAATCTAAATAATATAGAAAGTGAGAAAAAATAATATGATTGTTCCATTTTTATTTACATTAGATGAATATTCCAAAGAGTATCCAACATATCAATGGGTATTTTATAAGTTTATGGATTTTTGTTTAAAAAATAAAACCAATATTATAGCACAATCAAAATTTTTTTTAGATGTAGATCCAAATCATAGCGCAAAATCAGATCAAAGGCAAAAGGTATTTGATTATTCATTACCAACAAAAAATGATTTAGAAAAAAATGAAAAGTATTCTATTACAACTAAAGAAGAGGAACAAATTATTTCTGATTATGATTCTGTAGGTGATGCATGGGTTGATTTATTAGTAAAAAGTAATGAAAAAATAGAATGTATAATAGAAGAAAAAATAAATGCGATTGAAAAAGATAACAATAAAAAAGTAGAAGCAATATTAACATGGGTTTGGCTACCTACACTTGAAAAAATAGCAAGTAAAAGAAATATAAAAATAATACAATTAGAATTGTCAACTATAAGGAGAACAAATTATAATACAACATTAGGATATTTCCAATTTTTTAATAAATATGATAGCGCTAAGTATACAGAAAAATACTATAACGAATTTAAAAAACAAGAAAAATTATTATTTAATAGAAAAGAACTATTATCTTTATTTTTAAATAAAGAAGCTTTATCTATGATTAAATTCTTATATTCAATACCTAAATATAAGATAGGATATGCTTTAGGTATAAAAAATGATTTTTTTGAACAGGCTTATTCAAAAATGACTAGTGATGAAGTTTTAAAAAGACTTTCAAATGAATTTGATCGTGATGATGTATTAGTAAGAGAACATCCTGCATCAAAAGATAAAAATATATCAACTAAATTTACTTTAGATAAATCTATTTATACACCTGAGTGGATTTCAAAATGTGAAACAATAATATGCGATATATCAAATGTAGGATATGAAACTATTTTATATGGTAAAAATATTATAAGCATAAACGATAGTTTACCAACAGCATTTTCCAAATTTTCTAATTTAAAATATTTTGAAGAAGAAAAAATTGGAATAGAAAAGCTAAATTTCTTAACCTTTTATTGGTATACACCATATGAGCTTATGTTCGATAAAAAATATATACAATTTAGAATGAAAAATCCAAGTATTATTGATATATATAATTATAATTTAGATTATATATTAAAACAAAAAAATATCAATAAAGATAAATTAAAAGAATTATCTTTAAAAGATAGAGAGGATTATATTTTAAAATGTGTACATAACCTTAGTAAAGAAGAAAGAAATAAGATAATAGAATTTTCATATAGAAGTGTTGCGTTAGACATAAGTGAAAAAGAAAGAAAAATAGCTAACTTAGAAGAAAAGATAAATAATTTAAATGAAAGTTATTCTAAATTAGAACAAAATTTTGATTCAGTATCAAAAAAATTTAATTCAGTATTGAATAGTAAAAGTTGGAAAATAACAAAGCCATTAAGAAGATTAACGAGTTTGAAAAAGGGTAACCATAATTAAGGTTTACTATTATTTACAAAGGGGGTTTAATAAACTTTCTTTTTTTGATATAATCTAAATAAGGAGTATAGATATGGAAAAAGATATAGCAATAAAAGTTTTAAATATGTCTAAGAGATTTAAACTTAATTCTGATAAACCTCATACGTTAAAAGAAAGATTAGTTTTTGGTAATAAAAATAAAAAAGAATATAGACAAATTTTAAAAAATATTAATATAGATATAAGAAAAGGAGAAACAGTTGCACTTGTTGGTACTAACGGAAGTGGGAAATCTACTTTATTAAAACTAATGACTAAAATAATTTATCCGACAAAGGGAAGCATTATAACTAATGGTAAATTAACGTCGCTTCTTGAACTAGGTGCAGGATTTCATCCTGATTTTACAGGAAGAGAAAATATTTATTTTAATGCTTCAGTCTTTGGTCTTACAAGAAGTGAAATTGATTCAAGGGTTGAAAAAATAATTGAATTTTCAGAACTTGGCGATTTAATAGATACTCCAGTTAGAACTTATTCATCAGGTATGTATATGAGACTTGCATTCTCTGTTGCAATTAATGTAGATGCAGAAATATTATTAATAGATGAAATTTTAGCTGTAGGTGATCAGCATTTTCAAGATAAATGTTTTGATAAATTGATGGAGTTAAAAAATAGTAACAAAACTATCGTTATTGTTAGTCACAGTTTAGAGTCAGTCAAAAAATTATGTGATAGAGCAATTTGGATATATGAGGGTAATGTTAGACTAGATGGAAAAACAAATGAAGTAATAGAAGAATATTTAAGAGTATGTCAGTAGGTGGTAAAATGGAATTATTTAAGAGATTATATAACTATAGAGAATTATTAAAAAGCAATGTAAAAAAAGAAATTAGAGGAAAATATAAAGGATCTTTTTTAGGGGTATTATGGTCATTTATAAATCCATTATTAACGGTACTTGTTTATGCAATTGTTTTTCCATATATATTGAGAGTAAAACAAGAAAATTATCTAATATTTTTAATCATTGGTGTAATTCCTTGGAATTTTTTTGTAACAGTAATTCAGCAAGGTACAACGACTATTCTTGCTAATGAAAATTTAATAAAAAAGGTTTTTTTTCCAAGGGAAATACTACCATTATCTGTTGCAGTAAGTGGTCTTGTTAATTTCTTTATATCATGCATAATAGTACTTGTATTTGTTATTGCAAGTGGTATTGGAATTCATCATTATATAATTCTTTTACCTGTAATAGCAATAATTCAGTTTATGTTGTCACTTGGAATAATTTTTATTTTAAGTGCAATTAATGTATATGTAAGAGATGTTGAATATATAGTAAACTTTATTGTAACAATGTTATTCTATGGAACACCTGTAATATATTCATTATCTATGTTTGATGGTAGTGTTATATCAAAAATATTAGCATTAAATCCAATGACACATATTATAGAAGCATATAGATCAATTTTATATTATTTATCTTGGCCAGATTTTAGTATATTAGGAATAGTAGCTTTATTTAGTTTTATTGTTATGATAGTAGGATATTTAATATTTAGAAAACTTGAAAAAGGTTTTGCAGAGGAAGTGTAAATATGATTTCATTTGTTATATTACATTATAAGAATTTACATGATACAATAGAGTGTATTAAATCAATCAATAAGTTAAAAACTAAAAAAGATATATCTATAATTGTAGTAGATAATAACAGTTTGAATGAAAAAGAAAAAACAAAGTTAAAGAGATATACAAAGAACATAGTTTTACTAAAAGAAAATGTTGGGTATGCAAATGGTAATAATGCTGGCTGTGAGTACGCAATTAAAAATTATAAACCTGATTTTTTATGTGTGATAAATAATGATACTATAATTAATCAAAGTAACTTTATTGATGAAATATATGATTGTTATGATAAAACAAAATTTGATGTCATGGGTCCAAAAATAATAACAAATGATGGTGATTCAGTAAATCCATTCTATGCATATGAGTCATTAGATGAAATAGATGAAAAAATAAAATATTCTGAAAAACTTATTAAAATATATAAAAATGTATTACTTAGAAATTTATTAAAAATATATATAACTATTAAAAGATTATTTAAGAAACCAAAAAAAATGATAAATGGTTCTGAAAGTAAGTTTAATGTCGCACTTCATGGATGTGCTCTTATATTTTCAAAAAAATATTATAAAAAATACAAAGACGTATTCTATAAAGGGACATTTTTATATCATGAAGAAGAATTTTTAAATTATAGAAGAAAAAAAGATAATTTAATTTTTTATTATGATTCTAATTTGGAGATATTTCATAAAGAAGGTTCTTCTTTAAATGAAAGCTTTAAAAATTCAAATTATGAAAAGTTAATATATAGAAATCAAGAAATAATTAAATCTTTAACAAAATTAAAACAAATAATTATGGAAGATAAAAAAATATAATCAGGAGAGATATAATATGAAAAGTAAATTGAATGTTAAAAATAAAGTTTTACTATTTATTTCAATATTAATCGCCGTTTTTTTCTTTTCTTTTATATACAATATAATAGAAACAAAAACAACAAAAATTTCGTTTGATAAATATAATTCTAAAATAATTTATAAATCTAACTTAAATTGTAAAAATAAAAAATGTACAATTGTAGGTAAATACCAATATATTGTAGTAGAAAATAATAGAGATTATGCTTTAAATATAGATTTAAAATATGATAATATGAAATCTTTCGCAGGAAAAATTTATTATGCAAATTCTCTAGATGAATTTAATGAAAAGGATAGTAGATCATTTAAATATAAAAATGGTAAAAATTATATTAATGTTGATAAAGACTACAAGTATATACGATTGGATCTAGTAGGTAAAGATAATGGGGCAGTTTTAATAAAAAACATCCAAATGGAATCTAAATTACTATATTCAATTAAAAATATTGATTTAATTAATATTGTAATTAATACTATTTTTATATTTTCAATAATATTATTGTTTAAAAATAAAAAAATTGATTCTGCATTTGTTTTTATTCTCATATATTCTATATATATAATTTTTAAAACCTTTATTTTTAAACAAAATGTTTATATTTACCTTGATACGGGAACAGATACTTTTTATCAATATTATCCATATTTGTATAATATAGTTTCAAGTATTAAAAATCATCAATTTACTATTTGGAATTTCAATTATGGTTTAGGAACTAGTATGATTAATAACGTATCCTGGATTTTTGATATTTTCTCATTATCAGCTGTTGTTTTGAGTTTGATTTCTAAACCTTCAAACCTTGTATTTCTTCTTATTTGGATGCAAATTATTAAAATAATAACAATATATTTTCTATCAAGAAAATACTTTAAATACTTCTTTAATGAGAAAATAGTTATAAATTTATGTGCCCTTATGTGTGCAATGAGCGGATATATATTTCTATGGGGTCAACATTATTTCTTAGGTACCTCTATTTTCTTCCTAATGCTTATTTTAGTATCTATTGAAGAAATTCTAAAAAGTAATAGCTTAAAAAGTAATATACTATTTATTCTTAGTATATCATGTTTATTAATCTATAGTTTTTATATAGGATATATGATTTTAATTTTTATCTTTTTCTATATATTATATAGATTAATATCACAAGAAAAATTTAATCTAAAGAAATCATTAAATAAATGTATGAAATTTGTGTTAAAAATAATTATTGCTTTCATGATATCAGGAATAATTTTTATTCCAGCGACTTATCATGTATTAACCAATTCATCTAGATTGTCTGCAGTCGGTGATAATATATTTTTAAATATTTTTCAAAGTTTAATCGGATCATTTGATTTTCATTATTTACTATCAGGAAGTAGTAGAATGTTATCAAATAATTTATTATTTATAAATAATGGACCTGATATATTCGAAAAAAATTATTATGAAATGTCTATATTATTTATAAGTGTATTTACTATATTTTTTATTACACAATTTATAATATATAAATTAAGTGAAAATAAAAATAAAAAAGGGAGAACATTATTACTGATTAATATTATAGCAGCGTATTTTTTGATATTTAATAAATTATCAGGATTAGTATTTAATGCATTTGCATATCCTTCTTTTAGATATACATATATATTAATTCCTATGCTTGTTTATTGTATGGGATATGTTATAGAAAATATGATTCTAAATAAAAAAATTAATAATATAGGAACTTATATATCACTTATTATTACTTTATTGATATGGTTTGCATCATTTTATTTACAACCAAAAGAAATACATTTTAATTCTTATATCATATTGATATTTATAATATTAGGTTATTTATTATTAATATTATTAAATGATATAAAAAAGGGATATACGGTTATTTTATGTTCATTTATTGCAATTGTTATTATATCAAATGTTTATGACAATTATATCACCACAAACTATAGAAATTTATTAAATTCAGGTAAGGCAACTAGTATATTTAACAATGGCACAATTAATACAAATACAATAGATGCGATAAAATATTTAAGAAGCAAGGATAAGAGTTATTATAGAATTGAAAAAAATTATGAAGATTTTAATAATTTAGCAGATTCATTTCTTGAACTTTATTCGTCAAATACGGTTTATAATAGTGCTTTAAACAAAGATTTACAAAATTATTATATTAATATTTATAAAAAAGCTAATATAAGCAGTGCAATAAAAGTTTCTTGCATTGATGATATTAATGATTTGAAAATTTTAAGTTTAACAAATTCAAAATACATTTTATCGTATGAACCTTTAGATATAGAAAATTTAATTTTAATAAAGCAAATAAATGATTTGAAAATTTATGAAAATAAACTAACAACTTCAATAGCTAAATGGTATAATAAATCAATAACGACAAGAAAATTTGAGTCGTTAAATGAAGCTAATCAAATGGATTTATTATTAGATAATGCTATTGTTTCTGAAAAAAATTTAGAGAATAATAATAGCGAAGCAAAGATAGATAACTTTAACATTTCTAAAGGAAGACTAAAGGGCAAAATTACTACAAATGATGATGGAATTTTAATGTTATCAATTCCAAATGAGGAAGGATGGAATATATATGTCAATGGAAAAAAAGTAAAAACTTTTTCTGTTGATTATGGCTTTATAGGTTTAAAATTATCTAAAGGGGAATATAATATAGTTGCAAAATATAACTTTCCAAGACTCAATATTGGAATTATTACTTCAGTTTTAGGAATTTTGATATTAATATTATATATACTTAGTAATATTAAAATAAAAAATGTAACTATGAATAATAAAAACTTATAAAATAGATGAAATTGTAATTTCGTCTATTTTTGGTTTAAAAAGTTTTCTAAATAATAAATTAATCTGTCTTAATTATAACCCTTTGACTAATATAGTATTGTATGTTACAATGGAAAAAGTTTAAAGGCTTATTTTTTAAATGAATTTTAAATCATTAGTCATTATAGGGGGCATAATATGATGTTAGAAGGAAAAATTGCTATAATAACGGGGGCTTCAAGGGGCATAGGACTAGTAACTGCGCAATTGTTTGTTAAACATGGTGCAAAGGTTATTGGAGTATATCATGATACGCAGGTAGAGTCTGATGAAATAGATTATTATAGGGTTGATATAACGGATAATGAGGCAGTAAAAGAATTTATAAAAGATATATATAAAAAATATGGCAGAATAGATATTTTAGTTAATAATGCGGGAATTACCAGTGATAATTTAACAAAAAATATGACAAACGAGGACTTTGTTAAAGTTTTAAATACAAATTTAGTAGGACCTTTCAATATTACGAAATACGTTGGTCCTATAATGCAGGCTCAACATTATGGCAGTATAATAAATATAGCTTCAATTGTTGGAGTTTATGGAAATATTGGACAAGCAAATTATGCTGCATCAAAAGCGGGACTAATTGGTTTAACACATACATGGTCCAAGGAATTTGCAATGAAAGATGGAAATGTTAGGGTAAATGCAGTAGCTCCAGGCTATACAATGACTGATATGCTATCAACAGTACCAAAGGATTTGTTAGAGCAATTTAAAAAACAAACTTTATTAAATAGACTTGCAGAACCTATAGATATAGCAAATACGGTATTATTCTTGGCAAGTAACTATTCAAATTATATTACTGATGAAGTTATAAACGTGAACGGAGGAATGAAATTATGAAAGATGAAAATAAGATTATAAATTTTAATGTACCTCCTTATGTAGGTAAAGAAATTGAATATATTAAACAAGCTATTGAAAATAGGCAAATATGTGGTGATGGGGAATTTACTAAAAAATGTAACCAATGGTTAGAAAATAGATTTAATGCTAAAAAAGTATTGCTTACTAGTAGTTGTACTTCAGCATTAGATATGGCAATGATGTTATGTGATATCAAACCTGGAGATGAAGTTATATTACCAAGTTATACTTTCTCTAGTACTGCCACAAGTGCGGTTTTATCTGGTGCTAAATTAGTTTTCGTAGATATAAGACCAGATACAATGAATATAGATGAAACAAAAATTGAAGATGCAATAACAGATAAAACAAAGGCTATTATTGCAGTACATTATGCTGGTGTTGCATGTGAAATGGATACAATAATGGACATTGCAAAAAGATATAATTTAAAGGTAGTAGAGGATGCAGCTCAAGGAGTAATGAGTTCATATAAAGGAAGAGCTTTAGGAACTATTGGTGATTTTGGATGCTATTCATTTCATGAAACTAAAAATTATTCAATGGGTGAAGGCGGAGCTATTATAATTAATAATCCTAATTATATAGAAAAAGCAGAAATATTAAGAGAAAAAGGCACTAATAGAGCTAAATTTTTTAGGGGACAAGTTGATAAATATACATGGGTTGATTTTGGTGATAGTTATTTGCCTAGTGATTTGAATGCTGCTTATTTATATGCACAACTAGAACAGGCAGATTTAATTAATGAGAGTAGGCTTAAAAATTGGAACGATTACTATAATAATTTAGTTGAATTACAAAATGAAGGAAAAATAACTCTTCCTTATATTCCAAAAGATTGTATACATAATGCTCATATGTTTTATTTGAAATGTAAAAATTTAGAAGAAAGAACAAAATTTATCAGTTATATGAAGGAAAATGGAATAGGTGCTGTATTTCATTACGTGCCTTTACATTCTGCACCTGCAGGAATTAAATTTGGTAGATTTAATGGTGAGGATGTATATACAACCTCTGAAAGTGAAAAAATAGTTAGATTACCAATGTACTATGGATTAGAGGATGCTGAAGTACAAAAGGTATGTGAAAAAGTAAAAAAATATTATAGGTAGGAGATATTATGAATAGAAGTTTTTTATCAATAGTAATCCCATGTTATAACAGTGAAAAAAGTATTAATATTGTTCATAAAGAAGTTGTCAAAACTTTGAAAGGATATCAATATGAAATTATATTAGTAAATGATGGATCAAAAGATGATACATGGAATGTTATTAGTGGTTTAGCAAAAAAAGATAAGAATACAATTGCAATTAATTTATCAAGGAATTTTGGACAGCATAGTGCAATAATGGCGGGGTTTAAACATTCTAAAGGTGATATAATTGTTGGATTAGATGATGATGGAGAAAACAACCCTCAAGATATTCCAAAATTATTAGAAAAATTAGAAGAGGGTTATGATTGCGTTTGTGCTAGTTATGATTCTCATACTTCTGCAACAAGAAAACTTGGTACTAAGTTAAATGACTGGATGGCTTGTCAAATGATAGGAAAACCAAAAAATATAACTCTAACAAGTCTTTATGCAGTTAAAAGATTTGTTGTTGATCAAGTAAATAAATATGATAATCCTTATCCATATATAGCAGGTTTATTCTTGCAAGCTACAAAAAATTGGGGAACTGTACAATTAAAGAAAAGTGAGAGACTTTATGGTAAATCAGGTTATTCTTTAAAAAAATTATTCTCTTTATGGATGAATGGTTTTACTGCATTTTCAATTAAACCATTGCGTGTAGCTTCATATCTTGGAATATTTATGGGAGCTTGTGGTTTTATTGGTGTGATTATATTAATAATCAAAAAAATAATTAATAGTAATATAATGATTGGATATACATCAATTGCTTCATTGTTATTATTAATTGGAGGAGTTATTTTATTTGTTCTTGGAGTTATAGGGGAGTATATAGGAAGAATTTATTTATCTTTGAATAATTCTCCTCAATTTGTAATAAAAGAAATAGAAGGAAAAGGTGAAGATAAATGAAAAATAAGTTAATAATTTTTGGAAATGAAGATTTAGCAAGATTAGTTTATTATTATGTGAAAAAGGACGATCCTACCCGTACTGTAGAAGCATTTACTGTAAACGAAAAATACATTAAAGAAGAAAGTTTTTGTGGACTACCAGTTATTCCTTTTGAAAATATAGAAAAAATGTATCCTCCAGAGGATTATGAAATATTACTTGCTGTTGGTTATTCACATATGAATGATATTAGAAAAACAATTTTTGAAAAATGCAAAGAAAAGGGCTACAATTTAGCAAATTATATTCATTCATCAGTTAGTAACAATGATATTGAGATGGGCGAGGGAAATATTATTTTGGAAAGTTGTTTATTATATCCATATGCAAAGATGGGAAATGGGAATTTTCTATGGGATCACATTTTGATTTCTCATGATGTTGTTGTTGGTGATTTTAATTTGTTTACTAGTTATGCAGATACTTCTGGATATGTAACTATAGGTAACAATTGTTTTTTAGCAAAACATTGTATAATAAAGGAACATGTAAAAATAGCTGATTATACTTTAGTGGGTGCAAATGCATATGTTTCAAAGGATACTAATGAATATGATGTTATAGTGCCAGCACGTAGTCTTACACTAGAAAATAAAAAAAGTACAAATCTTATTTAGAGGAGACGTATATGAAAAAGAAATTAGGAATAATAGGAGCATCATATTTGCAGGAACCACTTATAAATAAAGCAAAGCAAATGGGATATGAAACCCATGTTTTTGCGTGGCAATGTGGCGATATTGGTGAAAAAATAGCTGATTATTTTTATCCAATAAGTATAGTAGAAGTTGATAAAATTTTAGAAAAATGTAGAGAAATTAAAATTGACGGAATATGTACAATTGCAACAGATTTAGGAGTTATAACAGTTAATAAAGTTGCACAAGCTTTAGGATTACCATCAAATAATCTAGAATGTACATTATTATCTACAAATAAGAGTGAAATGAGAAAAGCTTTTGAATTAAATCATGATCCTTCACCAAAAAATGTTTTAATTGAAAATATTAATGAAGTGAATTCTCTTAATTTAAATTATCCTGTAATAGTTAAACCAATTGATAGATCTGGGAGTAGGGGAATAACTAAAGTAAATGATTTTAGTGAACTAAAAAGTGCAATTGAAAATGCTAAAAGTGTAGGATTTGAAAA
Organism: uncultured Bacilli bacterium; assembly: GCA_947598325.1. GTDB lineage: Bacteria > Bacillota_I > Bacilli_A > RF39 > UBA660 > CAG-433. The sequence continues at coordinate 17,283 of CANQFD010000005.1, read as the reverse complement.
AAAAGTTTTAATTGAGGAATTTGTTACTGGAACAGAATATAGTGTTGAGTTTATATCATACAAGGGTAGACATATGTTTTTAGCAATGACTAGAAAATATACAACAGGAGCCCCTAATTTTATAGAAACAGGACATTTTCAACCTGCTGATATATCAGATGAAATGTTAAATAGAGTTATAAATGTATTAACACATGCTCTTGATAGTTTGAAAATTGATACAGGAGCTTCTCATTGTGAAATAAAAATAGATGATAATAATAATATAAATATAATAGAAATTGGTGGAAGAATGGGTGGAGATTATATTGGAAGCCATTTAGTTAAGTTATCCACAGGAATTGATTTTGTTGAACAAGTTATTAATTGTGCTTTGGGTATTGAACCAGATCTAACTAGTAAATCGACTAAAAAATATGCAGGCGTTAGATTTATTTTTGACGAAGATGATTTAAATGTATTAAATGCAATTAAGAATGAGGATGAAAATATGATTGTTGAAGAGACAGTTAATCCTATATCAAATGAAAAAATTACAGATAGTTCTAGTAGATTTGGAGCTTTTGTGTTTGCTTCAAAATCTAAAGAAAAAGTTTTATCATATATGCCAAGTAATAAATTTTAATAAGCTATACAAAACTAGAAAAAAATTATATAATTATATTGTTTAAAAAAAAGGTGATTAAATGAAGAATAATATAAAGACTTATATAATATTAAATATATTGCTAGTTGTTTATTCATTAAGCGGGATTTTTTCAAAACTAGCTTCTAATGAAACTTTTTTTAGCTTTTATTTTATTTTATATTATGGCATAATTCTTTTATGTTTAGGTATATATGCTATTGGATGGCAACAAATTATAAAAAAACTGCCTTTAACAAATGCCTTTGCTAGTAAAGCAATAACTATTGTTTGGGGAATATTATGGGGATATATATTCTTTAATGAATCAATTACTATTGGCAAAATATTAGGAGCACTTATGATTATTATTGGTGTAGTTTTATATAATCTTGAAAGCAGTGGTGAAAAAAATGAATAAACAATTATTATATTCATTAATATTATTAACAGGTGTATTTATCAGTGCTATTTCACAAGTATTATTGAAAAAATCAGCATTAAAAGAATATTCCTCAAAAATTGAAGAATACCTAAATGGATTAGTTATATTCGCATACATATTATTTTTTTTAGCAACTTTTTTTAACATATATGCATATAAAGTAGTTCCACTATCATATGGACCAATACTAGAAGCAACAAGTTATATATATGTGACTATCTTTGGTGTAAAATTTTTTAAAGAAAAAATCAATAAAAAGAAATTTATTTCATTAATATTTATACTATTTGGGATTATAGTATATACATTATGTTAGTACTTTTCTTTTTTTTCTTTTACAATTAAAATTGAATATGATATACTTAATATATAATAAGAATGATATAGGTTGGAGTACTTAAAATGAAAAAAATAATAAATTTACTATCAATTTTAATTTTTTTTATTATAATTTTTGTGTCATTATTCTATAATAATGCTACTATATATGGCAATTATAAATTTTATATATTAATACCAACGATTGTATTTATATACATGATACTTAAATTATTATATAAATTTATTTGTACATTAAGTGAAAAACAAATAAAAAATATTAGTTATTTTATTTTTTTTATAGTATTTATTTCTCAACTAATAATATCTTATTTTTTAAAAGTTCATCCAAGTTGGGATTTTGGAGTAATATTTAATGAAGCAATTGATTTTGGAAATGAATATAATTATTCTCATACATACTTTTCTTATTATCCAAATAATATACCAATTTTAATAATTTTAAAATCAATATTTTTTATCATAAATTTAATAATAAAAAATATTAATTATATTTATGTAGGAATACTTTTAAATATTATTATTATTGATTTTTCAATGTTTATTTTATACAAATGTGTTAAAAAAATATATAATTTAAAAATGGCTTTATTTTCAATAATACTATTTGCATTATTTAGTCCAATATATTTATATTGTCCAATATTTTATACTGATACATTTACTATGTTTATACCAATTTTATTATTATATTTATTTAGCTTTAAAGATGATAAACTATCTAAAAAAGAGACAATTTTAATATTAATAATTTTTTCAATTATCTTATTTGTTGGAATGCAACTTAAAATTACAACAAATATTATATTTATAGCAATTTTGATAGCATCTTTACTATATAAAAATAATAAATTGAATTATAAAAAAATTTTAAATATATCATTAGTAACTTTAGTTACACTTTTAACTCTCTTTATATTTAAGAATATTTTATATAATAGATATATATATGATAAAATTGATGTAAATAAAAAAATTCCATATACTCATTGGATAGCAATGGGACTTGTTGGAAACGGTGGATATAATATGGAAGATGTTGATTATGCAATTAATCAACGTGATAAAATAAAAGAAAAAAGAAAAGAATTAAATTTGATAAAAGATAGATTAAATAACTATTTGGAGACTAAAACACTAGATGACTTTTTAATAACTAAAATATCGTATACATGGGGAGATGGAACTTTTTATGCACCTAATAAATTACTTAGAAACCCATATAAATTGACTTCACTCCATAGATTATTTGATACAAATAGTGTTAAAGGAAGTATATTCTACTATCTATGCACATCATATTATATATTATTTTTAATTTTTATATTCATATCAACATTTATAGATAAAAAGAATATATATAGTTTTATATCAAGATTGTCATTATGTGGATTATTTATATTTTTACTTATTTGGGAAACAAGATCAAGATATTTAGTTAATTATATTCCAATATTCATTTTTGCAAGTTTGGGTTCAATAAACTATTTATTTAATAAAAAATCAATATTGTTAAAAGAAAGAAGAGAGAAAATGAAAGATAATAAAAAAGTAGAAAAAGAAGATAAAATTGCTAATTTTATAAAATCAGCATTAAAATTATTACATATTAAGGTTAGTAAAAAAATTGAAAATTTATTTATACAAATATTCAAATTTTCGATAGTTGGAGTAGCTGCAACTTTGATTGATTTTATTTTCTTATATATCTTTAAAGAATTCTTTAATTTACCAGTTATTATATCTAATACATTATCATTTTGTATTTCAGTTGTATATAACTATTGGGCTAGTGTACATTGGGTATTTAATGTTGATGAAAGTAAAGATAAAAAGAAAAATTTTATAACATTTATAATTTTTAGCATTATAGGTCTTGGAATAAATGATTTAATAATGTGGTTAATGATAAATAAACTTAGTATTTATTATATGCTATCAAAGATAGTAGCAACCTTAATAGTTATGATATTTAACTTTATAACTAGAAAATTATTTTTAGAGTAATGCACTCAAATACATAAATTCTAAAAAAAGAGTATAAGTCAATTCTTTTACTTTATTTTAGATATTTTCTAAAGAACTGATTTTAGTTTAAATCAGCTCTTTTTAAATTTTATAATTTTATATTTTTTCTTTACTATTACTCTAAATTAATATATAATTAGTATGGGTGAAAAAAGGTGTCAAATAGTAAAATTTCAGTAATAGTAAGTGCATATAACACAGAAAAATATATTGAAAAATGTATTGAGTCAATATTAAATCAAACATATAAAAATATTGAAGTTATAATAGTTGATGATTGTTCAACTGATAGCACACTAAAAATAATTAAAAAATTAGAAAAAAATGATAATAGAATAAAAATAATTGAAAATAAACAAAACATGGGGTTATCTTATTCTAGAAATATTGCATTAGAAAATTCTACAGGAGATTATATTGGATATATTGATTCAGATGATTATATAGAAGAAAATTATTATGAAGAATTGCTTAATACAATATTAGAAAATAAAGCCGATATCTCAGTTTGCGATATGAAACTTATATATGAAGATACAGAAATGGAATTTAGAACCGTTTGTGGTAGTTCTACTGATAAAATTGATTTCATAAATAATGGTCTTGCAGCTTCAGCTTGTAATAAATTATTTAAAAAAGAAGTTATTAGAATGTATAAATTTGCAGAAGGGAAGATAAATGAAGATTTAGCGGTAATATTACCAATAGTTATAAATAATAAAACAGTATATAATCCTAATGTATTTTATAACTATATTCAAAGGAATTCTTCTATACAAAATTCTGAAATTACTGATAAGAGATTTGATATTTTTTATGGAGTTTCACAAACACTTAAAAGAATAAGTAAAGATGAAAACTATGAAAAATATAAAGACGCAATTGTTTATCAGCAACTTTTAGGTTTACTTTTGTATGTATTACCAAAAGAAAAATCTATATTAAAAAGAAGAAAATGGTTTAGCAAATTTTCTAAATTAATTAAACCTTACAAAATAGATAAGAATCCATACTTAAAAGAATTTATTACTAATCAAGGTAAAAAACATCAAATATATTATAAATTATTAATTAAATTAAATTTGTTAGGTCTTAATATACTAGCTAGTTTATTGGTATCCGTTTATAATATTCTAAGAAAAATACTAGTTAATAAAATAATGCCTGATAAAATATCAATAGATGATATTATTGATCTTGCTAAAAAACAAAATTCCTTAGAGAAAAATATTAAAACAATATCAGTTGTAATTCCAAATTATAATTATAAAAGATTTTTATATCAAAGAATTTATAGCATATTATCTCAAACTATAAAAATTGATGAAATAATTATATTAGATGATTGTTCAACTGATGATAGTAGAAAGCTTATAGATGAGATTGTAGAAAATTTAAAACCATATGTAAATATTAAAAAAATCTATAATGAAGAAAATAGTGGTTCTGCATTTAAACAATGGGAAAAAGGTTTTAAAAATGCGACTATGGATTACGTTTGGATAGCAGAGGCGGATGACTATTGTGATAGTAAATTCTTAGAAAAAATAATGAACCCAGTAATTAAGAATGATGATGTGGTAATTTCATATTCAGATACAGCATTTATTAATACATTTGGTGATGTGATAATTAGAACTATAAAAAATGAAATAGATATTATGAAAACTGGTCATTGGGATAAAAATTTTGTTAATGATGGAGTTTATGAATTTAATAATTATTCTTTCTTAAATTGTACAATAGCAAATGTATCAAGTGCAATTATTAAAAATGATAACTATGATGAATTCTTTAAACTATCAGGAAAATATAAACAAGCAGGAGACTGGTTATTTTATGTAAATGTAATGAGAAAAGGTAAGATAGCTTATTATGATAAACCTTTAAATTATTATAGACTACATGGAGATAATGTAAGTAGTGTAACTAAAAAAGAAGCACATATAAAAGAAATTAAAGAAATACATAAGTATTATGATGATAAATTTGGTCTAGATGAACATCAAAAAGAGGAAATACAAAAAAGATATGAATTTTTAAAAAAGGTTTGGATGTTAAAATAGAAGTAAAGGATGGAAAAAATGAAAAAGAAAGTAAAGAATAGTATTTTATATGTAGTTGTACCATGCTATAACGAAGAAGAAGTTCTATATGTTACAACAGAAAAGTTAACAGAAAAATTACAAAATATGATTGAAGATAAATTGATTGATAAAAAGAGTAAAATAATGTATGTAAATGATGGATCTAAAGACAAGACATGGGATATTATTAGTGAATTAAATGAAAAAAACAGTTTTGTAACAGGAGTAAATTTATCTAGAAATAGAGGACACCAAAATGCTTTGCTAGCAGGACTTATGACAGCAAAAGAATATGCTGATATTGTAATTAGTATGGATGCAGATCTTCAAGATGATATAAATGTGATGGATAAAATGGTAGAAGAATATAATAATGATTGTGATATAGTATATGGCGTAAGATCAGCTAGAAAAACTGATACATGGTTTAAAAGAACAACTGCAGAGGGATTTTATAAATTTATGAAACTCCTTGGAGTTGATATTGTGTATAATCATGCTGATTATAGATTAATGAGTAAAAGGGCATTAAACGAACTTGAAAATTATAAAGAAGTAAATTTATTTTTGAGGGGAATAATACCATTGATTGGTTTTAAATCATCAACAGTAGAATATGAGCGTAATGAAAGATTTGCAGGTGAATCAAAATATCCACTTAAGAAAATGCTTAATTTTGCATTGGAAGGAATATTATCTTTTAGTGTAAAACCAATTAGATTAATAACATCTTTAGGATTACTAGTTACAGCTCTTAGTTTTATATTTTTAATATGTTATGTAATAGGTTATTTTTTAGGATCAAATGTTGAAGGCTGGACAACAATTGTTGTACTTATATGTTTCTTTGGAGGATTTCAGATATTTTGTATAGGTATAATAGGCGAATATATTGGTAAAATTTATAATGAAACAAAATCAAGACCAAGATATATAATTGAAGAAGTTAAACTAAATGAGGATAAGTAATAATGATAAAAGTAGCTGATAAAATATTAGATTTGGAAAATAAATTTAAAAAGATTGTTACAAATAATAAAAATTTAATTAGAATTTTTGTTGTTTGTTTAGTATTAGTAGCAATATTTACTAGATTTCTACTACTAAAATATAAATCACCTGATTATATTATATTTCTATCTCAATGGTTTGAAAAATTAGAAAATTCAGGAGGTCTTCCAGGATTAAAATATAATTTTGGTGATTATAACATCCCATATATGACGATATTAGCTCTACTAACATATATACCAATATCATCATTATATTCTATTAAAATTGTATCTATTATATTTGATTTTATTTGTGCATTTTTTGCTTCAAAAATTGTTAATGATTTAAAACCATCAAAAGATAAAGTATTAAGCAGTATAATATTTTGCATAGTACTATTAACTCCAACAGTAATTTTAGATTCAACTTTATGGGCACAATGTGACATTATATATACTAGTTTTGTATTAGGTTCAATTCACTATGTGTTAAAAAATAAAATTAAATTAAGTTTTATATTTTTAGGTTTGGCCTTTGCATTTAAATTACAATTTATATTTATTTTGCCAATTTATATTGCTTTATATTTTTATAAAAAAGATATAAGTATATTACATTTTTTACTTATACCTTTAATAGATATAATATTATGTATTCCAGCAGTAATAGCAGGAAGAAGTATAATAGATTGTTTATTAATATATTTTAATCAAACTGGAGAATATACAGCATTAACTTTAAATTATCCAAATTTATATTCTATGTTAGGTGGCTTTTTTGATAATCAAAGAATTATATTAATATTACTTACATCAGTTGTAATTGGATTTGTATTGTTTTATATATTTTATAAAAAAATTAATATTACAAAAAACTTTATACCACTTGCATTATTATTATCATTATTAACATTTTACTTTTTACCAGGTATGCATGAAAGATATGGCTTTATGATAGAAATATTATCAATAATATATGTTGTTATATACAAAAGAGATTATTATTTACCTATAGTACTTCAGATAAGTGCACTAGTAGGATATTATTCATTTTTAGCACCAAATTCATTATCACCTCAATTATCAGGTTTAATGCCAATAATACTATTTATAGCAATTATTAAATTTTCATATAATTCAATTAAAAGGTTAAATGATGAGGTGTAAAAAATGGATAAAGCAAAAAAATTTTTAAAAACAAATAAAAGAAATATAATAGTACTATTAATTATAATAGTAGGTTTTTTTGTTAGAATATATGATATATCAAGTCTTCCAGCTGGGTTAAATCAAGATGAAGCATCCGCAGGATATGAAGCTTATTCAATTTCAAATTATGGAATAGATAGAAATGGTAAAGAAAATCCTGTTCATTTAATAGCATGGGGAAATGGGCAAAATGTTTTATATACATACATGATGATACCTTTCGTTAAAATATTTGGACTTAATGAATTTTCAGTTAGATTACCAATGGCATTAATTGGGTGTATATCTTTATTAATTTTCTATTTATTATTAAAAAAATTTAAAAATGAAAAAATTGCATTAATAGGATTATTCTTTTTAGCAATTTGTCCATGGCATATAATGAAAAGTAGATGGGGATTAGAATCAAATTTATTTCCTGATTTAATATTATTATCTTCATTACTTATATGTTATGGATTAAATGATAAAAAAGTTTTTCTTTATTTAGGTTATGCTCTTTGTGGAATATCAGCTTATTCATATGGAACATCATATTTTTTTCTTCCAATGTTTTTAATTCCTTTTAATATATTTTTATATATTAAGAAAAAAATAACTTTAAAAGATGCAGTTTTATCAATTGGACTTGTTGGAATAATAAGTCTTCCAATAATATTATTCATATTTATTAATAATTTTGATTTAAAAGAAATAAAATTACCTTTTTTAACGATTCCAAGATTAAATGTAAATCGTTATCAGGAAATATCATCGCTATTTTCACCTGACTTTATATCAAGAAGTATAAAAAATTTTAAAGGTGCATTAGATATATTTATTATGCAGCAAAATGATATGCCTTGGAATTTAATTAGCTTTTATGGTGTTACCTATGTTATTTCCTTACCATTTTTTATAATAGGACTATATAATTCTTTTAAAAAGACAAAAGATGAAAATAATTTATATACAATTTTTAATTTTTGGTTTATCGCCGCAGTACTTTTATTATTTGTATGTGAACCCAATGTTAATAGATGTAATATAATTATTTTCCCAATTATTTTCTTTATTGTATTAGGATTGTATGAAATATATAAAAAATTCAAAAAAGAATTTAAATTAATTATAATAATGTATATTATCCTATTTGTTTCATTTTTATGTAAATATACTAAATCAGAATTCTATTTTTTAAAAAATTTTAATAATGTTATTAATTATGTTGATAAAATGGATGAAAAACATGTATACATAACAGATAATATAAATCAACCATATATATATGTATTATTTTATCTAAAATATGATGTAAACGATTATATTGATACTGTAAAATTTGGCAAGAAAAAATATGGTTTTGATGTTGTAAAATCATTTGGTAAATATAATTTTTATATACCGAAAACATTAAAGGATGATTCTATATATGTTGTTAATTCATTAGAAGAAATTTCAGATAAACAAAAAGAAAAATGTAATATAGAAGAATATTATGGTTATTATATTTTAAAAACAAGAGAATAGAAAGTATATATAGTATAAAGATAATAAGAGAAATACAGTTAAAAGGAGAAAAAAATGAAATATATAAAAATAATAAGTACAATAGTAATAACAATAATAATATTAGGAATTACAAATACATGTTTTGCTGCGGAAAAAGTAGATATAGAAGAATATTTAAAAGAAAAAAATATGAATATAGACAATATTTCAGCATCAGATGCACTTACAATATATCAAGATTTAAGTAAAGAATATTCAAATGAAGAAATTGCAGAAATGATAGATAATTATAGTACAGAACTAAAAGAAAAAGGTGTTGATGAAAATATTCTTTCAGCAGGCAAGACATTACTAGAACAAACAGATGCAAAAACTTTAAATGAAGTATTTGAAGACGTAAATATTGAAGAAGTAAAAGAAAAATTGGAACAAGGTTATAGTGCAGAAGAAATTCTAAATGATATAAAAAATGAAATGCCAACACAAAAGAAGGTTTCTATTGCTAGCAAGATAATATTAAGTAATAAAATAGTAAAAACAATGATAATTATCTTATTTGTTTACGGTATATATTTAATTATTATAAGAGGTTTAATATATATAAAAGCTAGAGAACATTTTTGGGCAACATTTATTCCATTTTATAGAGATGCAGTACTTTTTAAAATATGCGGTTATAGTGCATGGTGGCTAATTTTATTACTAATTCCAATAGTTGGTTGGTTTATATATGGAATATTAAAGTTAGTTATGAATTTTGAACTTTCAAATGCATTTGGAAAAGGATTTTTATTTGGAATAGGAATATGGTTATTAAAACCTATTTTTGAAACAATAATTGCATTTAACAAAAAAATTCAATTCTTAGAATTAGAAGATTAAAAAATTATAAAATTCTCAATAAATGATAGCATAATATAATTTTTGTGTTATAATTATTTATATAATAAACACAATACAGGGGGATGTTATCGTGGTAAAAGAAGAGAGAAAATCAAATTTTGAACTTTTAAGAATAATTTCAATGTTATTTATAATATTATGGCATTTTATTTATCATGGAAATATATGGTCAAATTCTTCACAGCTTTCAAGCTATTTTTGGAGCTTTTTAACTTCATTAATATATATACATGTTAATCTCTTTGTACTTTTATCAGGATATTTTAATTGTGAGAAAAAATTTAGATTATCAAAGGCAATAAGCATTAATAATTCAATATGGTTTTACTCAGTTATTTTTGTTTTATTAGGTATATTTGTATTTAATAAAAATATACCAACTATTGAAATAATAAAAAGTTTATTACCAATTACTTTTTGGGATTATTGGTTTTTAACTTGTTACTTGCTTTTATATTTTTTAAGTCCAATATTAAATACTGTTATAAATAACATAGATAATAAAAAATATAAAAAAATAATATTAGTTTACTTTATATTACTTATTTTTATGCCATATATAACAAATGGAGAATTTTATAATGTTGATTCTGGATATTCATTAATTAATTTTGTATTTTTATATTTATTAGGAGCTTATTTAAAGAAAAATCCAATACAAGATAGTTATCATTTTAAAAAATGTTCTAAAAATAAAATTAAGTTAATACTTTTAAACTTATATATTTTTACTGCATTTGTAAATTTTTTGATTTATATATTTGGAAACAACTTAATTAATTTTGATAATGATCTAGTCAAATACATAGGTTCAAATTTAATAAATGGCTTCTTAGCATATAATAATCCACTTTTAATAGCAGGATGTGTAGCATTTTTCTTGTATTTTAGCTTATTAGATTTTAAAAATAGATATATTAATATAATATCTAAATATGTTTTAGGATGTTATTTAATTACTGAGAATAATTATATAAGGGATATTTTATATAATAGTATTGGATTTAATAAAATGCACTATTCTATAACAATAATTCCAAAATTATTTCTATTTGTATTTATAGTGTTTATATGCTGTATATTAATAGAAGCAATAAGACAATTTATTTTTAGAAAAGTTTATAATTTAAAAATTTCGGGTAAATTTAGAGAAAAATGTAAAAACTATATAAAAACGTTAGATATAGATATTAATTGGTAACAAAATGCTATAAAATAAAAGTTTTATTTATATTGTGTAATTTGAATGCTTATGTTACAATTAAACGTATGATAATAGGAGGTAATTATGGTTATGAAAAAATGTGATATTGTTATTCCAATATATAATGCTTACACAGCTTTGTGTGAATGTGTTTCTTCAATAATTAAGAATACTGATTTAAAAGAAAATACTTTAATATTAATAGATGATTGTAGTACAGATGAAAATATAGGAAAATATATAAATAAGGTAAAAAAAGATAACAAAGATTTAAATATAGTTATAATAAAAAATAAAGACAATTTGGGATTTGTAAAAACAGTTAACAAAGGAATGAAATATTCAAAAAATGATGTCTTACTCTTAAATAGTGATACTGTTGTTGGAAAAAACTGGCTTGATAAAATAAAAAAGTGTGCATATAGAGAAGATAAAATAGCTACGGTTACACCATTATCTAATAATGCAACATTAGCGTCTGTGCCTATTGGTTTACAAAAAAATGAAATACCTGAAGATATAAGTATAGATGAATATAATGAATTAATAGAGAAATGTTCATATCATGAATATCCAGAGGTTCCTACATCACATGGTTTTTGTGTTTACATAAAAAGATCTGTATTAGATGAAGTAGGTTATTTTGATGAAGAATCATATGGAAGAGGATATGGAGAAGAAAATGATTTTTCATTTAGATGTATTGATTATGGATATAAAAATGTATTATGTGATGATGTAATAGTTTATCATAAAGAAAGTCAATCATTTTCAGATGAAAAACAAAAAGTAATAGATAGTCATCTTAACATTCTTTCTAATAAATATCCAAAATATTTTTGGTATTTATCAAAATGGTGTGAAGAGTTCCCAATTAAACATATAGGTAAAAACATTGGATATTATATGAATGTTTCAAAAAGAAAAAATATTTTAGTGTTAATTCATGATTGGACAAATTTAACTGGAGGTACTACTCTTCATGTTATGGATATTGTAAATAATTTAAGAAATAAATTTAACTTTCATATTTTATATCCGCAACCTGAGAATTATGTTTTAAAATCTTATTTTGAGGATTATGAGGATGAAATTTTACTTAAAAATGTAAATAGAATATCTGAATTTTCTAAATATAATAATAAATATAAGGAAATGTTAGAAGATATAGTTTTGGCAATGAATATTGATTTTGTACATATACAACATATGATAGGACATTTTTTTGATATAGTAGATGTTTGTGAAAAGTATAAAATAAATAAAATAATTACATTACATGATTTTTATTGTTTATGTCCTAATTATAATTTACTTTACTGTAATGATAAATTTTGTTTAAATATGAATAAACCAGATCATTCTAAATGTCTAAAAGAGTTAAATGGATTAAATAATAATATTATTCCTAGCTGGAGAGAAGATTGGTATTCTTTTTTGAAAAGAATGGATACTATTATAGTTCCATCAAATAATACAAAAAATTATATTTTAAAACAGTATAAAGAGCTAGATATAAGTGTTATAGAACACGGCGTTGATATATCTAAAAATTATGAAAATATAATTATTGATAAAAAATTTAATGTAGCTTACATAGGATGTGTATTAAAGCATAAAGGTGGATTTATTTTTAGAGATTTAGTAAAACAAAGTAAATCTAAAAATATAAAATATCACATATTTGGATTAGATATGATTGGCGGATTAGATTTCAAAAAGAAAAATTTTAAATTCCATGGAAAATATGATAGAGATAAGCTAAATGAATTATTAATAAAGAATAATATTAATTTAATATGTTTCTTTCAAATTTGGCCTGAAACTTATTCATATACATTAAATGAAGCTATATCAGCTGGTATACCTGTATTATCTTTTGATATGGGTGCGGGTGCTGAAAAGGTTAGAAAAAATAAATTAGGCTGGGTTATTCCAGTAGATAGTACTCCTAAGTATATAGAGGATAAAATATTAAGTATTCAAAATAATAAAGAAGAATATAACAAGGTTGTAAAAAATATAAAATCATATAAAAATAAATCACTAAGTAAAATGATAGATGAATATGATAAGATATATAGTAAAAAAAGTAATAAAAATATCGATATGGATGTTGAGGTACTAAAGAAAATTATGCTTCCAATTTCATCAACTAGCAGTATAAACTATAAGGAAAAATATGAAGAAATATTAAATAGTACAAAATGGAGATTAGTAAATAAAATAAAATTTAGACCATGGTTTATATCTTTAGTTAGGAAAATAATGAAAAAAGAAAATAATTAAAATGATTGACTTAATAAAGATCAGTCATTTTTTGTTATATTAAATTAAAAAATATAAATTGACTAGATATTTACTATCTGATAAAATAACCCTAATTAAGTCAGGAGATAGTAAAATGAAACTACAAGGAAAGAAAATAAAAATATTGTTCATAATAATATTTCTATTGATAATATTTATAGCAATATACATTTTACCAATTATTAACAAAGATAAAAACGATTCTAAAAAGGTAATTAAAGAAACAAAAGTTAACAATATCAAACCAGAAATAAAATTAATAGGTGCAGAAGAACTAACTATAGTAATAAATTCTGAATATTTTGAAAAAGGTGCAACTGCATTTGATGATATTGATGGTGATATAACATCTAAAATAAAGATAAGAGGGAAAGTAGATACTAGTAAAACGGGTAAATATAAAATAATATATAGTGTAAATGATTCAAGTGGAAATAAAAACTCTGTAAAAAGGATTATAAATGTAATCGATGTTAATGAAAAAGATATAGATGGGATATCTGTACTTATGTATCATTATTTTTATGATGATACAAAAGGTGAATCTGGTAAAGATAGTAATTATTTAGCAAAATCAAAGTTCGAAGAGCAGTTAATATATTTAAAAGAAAATAATTACTATTTTCCAACAATGAATGAAATAAACATGTATTTAGATGGAAAAATAGATCTTCCAGAAAAAAGTGTAGTTATTACTATGGATGATGGACATGAATCTAATTATTCTATAGCTTATCCACTTGCTCTTGAATATAAAATTCCGATGACTATGTTTGTTGTTACATCTTGGACTGATGTTAGCGCATCACTTCAAAAACAAATGATTGATTCAGGTTATATTAGTATGCAATCTCATAGTCATGATATGCATAAATCTGGATGCTCTAAAATGGGGCACGGTGGTCTTATGTTATGCATTGAATATGAAAAAGGTTTAGAGGATTTAATTAAATCAAAACAACTAATTGGAAATGCTGATTCATTCGCATATCCATGTGGAGACTATAATGATCATACAATCAAAATGTTAAAAGAAGCAGGATATAATCTAGCATTTACAACCAATTATGGTAAAGTTAAAAGGGGAGATAATAAATTAGAACTTTCAAGAGTTAGAATTAATGCAGGGATAACCCTAGAACAATTTAAAAACTCACTTTAAAGTGAGTCTTTTATCTTTCATTATATATTTTTGTATAAAATTCTTTCCACATTTTATATACATTCTCTTTGCTATAAAATTTTGCTATATATTTAGCATTTTTTATTTGTTCTTTGTATAAATCATTATTTTCACTTAACTTTAATATTAAGTTTTTAAATTCCTTATTATTACTTCCTTTTAAATATTTTTTAAATAAAATATCTTCATATAACTTTAAATCTCTAAGTAATATTGGTGTTTCAGTATTTACAGATTCAAGTATTATCATTGGAAATAATTCACTATATGCTGGTACAAAAAGTAAGTCAGATAAATTAAATAAGTTATTCATTTCATCTCTAGGTATAATACCTAAAAATTTAACATTCTTAGGAGGATTTTCCATAATCTTCTTAAGTTCATTATGTCCATCTGTAATTGCTCCAAAAGAGAACCCTCCAGCCCATATAAATGTAATATCTGGTAATTCTTTTGCAACTTTTACAAAATCCAAAACACCTTTTCTATTTTGAACTTGCCCAGCTCCAAGAACTACAAATTCATTTTCTCCAATATTATATTTTTTTCTCAAAGATTTAATTTCATTCTTTTTCATTTTAAAAAATTTTTCTTTAGAAACAAAATTTGGAATATATGTTATTTTATTTTTATCAAGTCCAACTTTAACCATGTCTTCTTTAAATATAGGATTAACAACAACCAAATGATCTGCACTTTTATAAAAACTAATAACATATTTTTTAAATATCTTAAAAATAGGTTTAGGTAATTTTATAGATCCATTTAATGTATCAGGTAAAAAATGAACATATGCGACTGTTGGGCATTTGCTGAATTTTAATTTTAAATAATTTCTAGGTTCGATAGTATGAGCATGAATTATATCAAATTTAGTACCCTTATTTATAAAAATCTCAAAATCATCTTTACCTTCTTCTTTTAGTAATTTTATAAGTTCAAGATAGGCACTCCCAACACCTTGTCCATCTACAGAATCAGCCATTGAAAGCATATTAATTTTTATTTTCTCCTTTTTCAATTTGATCTACTCCTTTTTTGATTATTATATCATATGGGTGTAATTATCACTATATTTTTCGAATATAATATATTGATAATTGACTCAAAAATTTGACTGAACTTAGTTTTTTTGATAAAATTATTGGTATATGAGTGGTGCAGTATCCTAGTTGATACATCTATTATGAAGACGAGCCTAAAAATTCGTTAAAGAGCACAACTGTGAAACTTCTGGTGTTTGCTTTGGACGCCCAGTCTGGGGTGGATGCTGGGAGGTAGTTATATGGGAAACTTATAACGGCATATAAGCAGAACCCATATGACGTGGAGACTTAATATTGTGCTAGACCCTTGATCTAGTACGAGTTAGGATTTGAACCTACTATGCGGCTAAAGCTGTGAGTAGTGTAGCTTGCCTTGAGTGAATATCTTGGGATTATAGAATAATATAAATATTAGTGGCCAATAATTATTTATATGAAATTGCTATATGAAATTGTATTTGCAAAAGATGGCTAATAATAGATAAATGTCAGTGAGGAAATCTCCTAGGCTGTATACTAATATAAGATTGCAGTGTGTACTTAGTGGTAATCAAGTCATATATTCGGAAACGATATATCTATTCATTAAAGGGGAACCGCCTTTTGGTAACGAAAGGTTAGAATAGGGGAAAACCTACTTGACCTATGGCGCAAAGTTTATTATATTAGTACCATCATATTTTTTTATTTTAGGAGATTTTATGAAAAAAAAGACAAAAAGAAAAAATGATAGAACAAAATGGATATTAATAGTTATGTTGACATCTTTTATACTTTCAATCATTTTTTCAAGTTTATCAGAGAGTATAATACCAAACATAAATATAGTTTTTGGAATTATTCTTATAATAGTATTTATACTAATAGGAATGATTTTTGATATGATAGGAGTGGCTATTACTGCTGCTAAAGAAAAACCATTTCATTCAATGGCTTCTAAAAAAGTAAAAGGTAGTAAACATTCTATAAAACTTTTAAAAAATTCAGATAAACTTGCATCTATATGTAACGATGTTGTAGGTGATGTAGCCGGAGTTGTCAGTGGTTCAGCAGGTATGTTAGTTTCAAATATGATATCTAAAGAGTTTAACTTAAATGGTTCCATAGTTATTTTAGTCGTAACTGGCTTAATAGCATCATTAACAATAACAACAAAAGCAATTGGAAAAAGTATAGCTATTGAAAACTCTGAAAAGATAACATTTATGGTTGGAAAATTAATACATTTATTTAGTTTTAAAAAAATTTAAAAAAATAGTATAATATTGAAAATAAAGATAACAATAATAATGTCATATGAAAAATATGACAATGTAAAAGAACTCAATTTATTTTGAGTTCTTTTCAGAGTGTTGACAAACCCCTAGTTTTTAAACTAGAGGTTTTCTTATGAAATTTTTAAAATTCAAAATTAATATTTT
>CANQFD010000004.1 GCA_947598325.1 uncultured Bacilli bacterium | reverse complement strand
AACTCGCAATTTAATTATAATACATTTTTTCAAAAATATAAAGACTATTAACAATTTTTACTTTGTCAACAGTCTGAGAACACTCTTAAAAGTGTTCTTTTTTCGTATTTTTATCTAGTAACTAGTATTTATACAATAATTGCTATTTTAAAGAACATCAAAATCATTAACTATAATGGCACATTTTTTATTAATAATAGTATAATTTTCATTTTATGAATACAATTATGAATTGTTGCATATTATGTAGTGTAGTTATATATTATATAAAAATTCGACAAAAAATGTTGACTTTTTTTTGAAAAATAGTATACTGGTATATTGAACCAGTATACTGGTGAAAACTGAGGTGTAATTGTATGAATAAAGAAGATCAAATAATACAAAAAGCAAGAGAACTATTTACAACATACGGATATAAAAGGGTAAGTATGGATGAAATAGCAAATTTATCTGGTGTAACAAAAAGAACTGTATATAGGTATTTTAAAGATAAGGATGAATTGTTTGAATATTTTGTTAAAGAAGAACTTGTTAATATGAAAGATATTGTGGAAGGTATTGAAAATAAATATGATGATGCCTTTGATATAATTCATAATTCAATATATGAATTACTTAAATACAAAAAGAATAGTAAATTTTTAAAGATAATTGAAAGGGAGGCTCAAGATTTAAAAACAACATCCGCAATTAAATTTTCTAATCAAATAGATGCCTCACTGCAAGATTATATAAGAGTAAAATTAGAAAAGTTAATAAAGGAAAACAAAATAAAAAAATGTAATGTAGAATTATGTTCATTTATAATATATACAGTTTATATATCTATTATATTTAAATGGTCTAGTGATGGAATTGATGAGAATGAGATTACTAATACAATTACAATGATTTTAAAAGATGGTTTATTTAATTAGGAGGGTTTAAATTGAAGAATAAAAAATATTTTAATTATATTATAATTGCTGCAGTTTTAATTATTCCTTTTATGTATAGTTTCTTTTATCTAAAAGCATATTGGGATCCATATGGAGAAGGAAATATTGATAACTTACCTGTAGCAATAGTAAATAATGATAAAGGTGATAATGGCAAAGAAATAGTTAATAACATTATAGATAGTAAAAAATTGAAAATTAGTGTAGTTAGTGAAGATGAAGCAATGGATGGATTATATGATAAAACATATTATGCTGTAATTAATATTCCAAGTGATTTTACAGAAAGTATAAATAGCGCAGCAACTACAAATAAAAAACATGCAACTATAACATATTCACCAAATCAAAAGTCAAATTATTTATCTAGTCAGATAATTAATAATGTTGTATCAACTGTTGAAAAAAATTTAGATAACAAAATAAATTCTGGAATTGTAGATAATTTAGCAAATAATATATCTGAAGTACCAGAAGAGCTTGAAGTTATTAGTGATGGCTTTGAAGAACTTAATAATGGAACTAGTAAGTTAAAAGATGGTAGTCAAAGTATAAATAGTGGAACATTAGTTTTAAAGGACAATTATAATAAATTTAATGAAGGGGTAAAAAGTTTAAAAGAAGGAACAGATACATTAGCAAACAGTGTTAGTGGATTTAACGAATTGACATCAGGCTTAAATGAATTAACAAATGGTGTTAATACTTTAAAAAATGGAAGTGATACATTAACATCAGGTTTAAATAGTTATGTTTCTGGTGTTAATGATACTTTAACATATACCAATAATTTAGTTAATTTAATTAATTTAAGTATTTGTCCTAAAGTCGTAAATGGTTCAGCAACTCAAGAAGAAACACAAATGTGTGCTATTGCGCAGGGCCTTTCAATGACCAAAGATACAACAGGAAATACTACTGTAATTAATTATTTAAAAACAAGTGGTAATGCGTTAATTCAAGGAAATAATAGTGTTAATAATGGAATTAATATTTTAAGTAATCAAATGGTTAATTTAAAGAGTGTGGAGGGTAAAATTAGTGAACTTCAAAATGGTGCTAATAATTTGTTAAATGGTGCTGATACTTTATATAATAGTTCCCTTCAGATTCAAACAGGTATAAATACTTTAGCTGATGGTACTAATAGTTTAAATAATGGTTTATTAACATTAAATGATAGTGTAAGATTAGCAAAAGAAAAGATAGATAGTAACATTGATTCATCAAAAAAAGAGTTAAAAAAAGTAGAAGGACTTTCAAAATATAGTGAAGAGCCAGTAAATATAAAAACAAAAGAAGTTAATAAAGTATCTAGTTATGGAACAGCATTTACTCCATTCTTTATATCAATTGCATTATGGGTAGGATGTCTAATGTTATACATAGTTTTATATTATGATAAAGAAGAAAGATTTAAAAAACTTTCAATACAAAACAAAAATTATATTCAAAGAACATTATACTATCATGCACTTGCATCTTTTTCAGCATTAATTCTTGGAATATTATTACAATTATTATTAGATATTGAGATAACAAATATTTTCTTATATTATTTATCTATTATTCTAATAGCAAATACATTTGTTGCAATTATTGAATTCTTAATTATAAACTTTAAAGATATAGGTAAATTTATTTCATTAATACTATTAGTACTACAATTAGCCTCAGCAGGAGGTACATTCCCAATAGAAACTGTTACAAAAGGATTTAGATGGTTACATAATTTATTACCAATGACATATACAATAAATTTATTAAAAGAAAGTTTAGTAACAATAGAATCTAATTTATTAACTCAAAATATTATAATTGTATTTATGATATTTATCGTGATATTTATCATTAATATAACACTTGATATTTATAGAAAAAAACATATAAAAGAATAAGAAAATATAAGTATATATATTTGCAAACTATGTAAAATTTAATACTAGAACTAGACATTTATCAATTTTAATGTTATAATTCATCATACGGTTAGAAATTAAATGAAGTAATCCTTATTTTAGGATTATTTTTATTCTTAGGAAAGGAGAAATATAATGAGTTATAATAATTTAGCGGATAAAGATAAAATATCAGAATTAATGCTTAAATATAATCTGGCACTAGATTTACTTGAAACGCAACTAAACATGATAATTAAGGAATTTGAATTTAAAAATAAATACAATCCTGTTGAACATATTAAATCTAGATTAAAATCTGAATCTAGTGCTTTAGAAAAGTTAGAAAAAAAAGGCTATGATATTACTATTGAAAATTTAATAAATCACATTCATGATATGATTGGTGTAAGAATAGTTTGTTCATTTATATCAGATGTATATGATATTGTTAATATAATAAAAAATTCTAAACAATTTAAAATAAAAAGCGAAAAGGATTATATCGAAAATCCTAAAGATACCGGTTATATAAGTTATCATATGATAGTGCTTGTGCCAATTTATTTTAATGATAACATCGAATACATAGAGGCAGAAATACAAATTAGAACAATTGCAATGGATTTCTGGGCAAGTTTAGATCATAAAATTCAATATAAATTTCCTGAAGAAACCCCAGAAAATATAAAACAAGAATTATATGATTGTTCTCTAGTAATTCAAGCACTTGATAAAAAAATGTATGAGTTAAATGAAAATGTTAAAAATAATAATAATTTGTAAAAAATGTATTGTTTAAAAGATATTTATATGATATATTAATCTACTTCCCAAAAAAGGAGTGATTAAATATGTCATGGGATGGCGAACAAATTCAAGCATTAAGAATAATCTTAAGAGATTTAAAAGAAGGCGGATTAATTACAGAATTAAGAAGATTATCTGATGCACTTGAAAAACAAAATGAATTAAAAGAACAAGAATTAAAACTATTATTAAATAATAAATCCTTTAACAAATAAGGATTTATTTTTATTAAATAACAGATATAAAATGTAAAATCATGTAAGTACATAATTGTCTTTACCTTGTAAATAATATATAATGATTATATATACTAGGAGGGGAATTATGATAAAAGAACTAAGTGAAAAAGAGATAGAAAGAATTGATGAGTATTTTAGAGCAGCTAACTATTTATCTGCTTGTCAATTATATCTTTTAGATAACCCACTACTTGAAAGGCCACTTAAACTAACTGATATTAAACCAAATGTTGTAGGACACTGGGGAACAGTTCCAGGACAAAATTTTATTTATGTTCATTTAAATAGAATAATAAAAGAATATGATTTAAATATGATGTATATATCTGGTCCAGGTCATGGGGGGAATGCTATTGTATCAAATGTTTATTTAGAAGGTACATATAGCGAAGTTTATCCAAATATTACTGAGGATAAAGAGGGACTAAAAAAATTATTTAAACAATTTAGTTTTCCAGGGGGAATTTCATCTCATGTAGCACCTGAAACACCAGGTTCAATAAATGAGGGTGGAGAACTTGGCTATTCTTTATCTCATGCATTTGGAGCAGTGTTAGATAATCCAGATTTAATCGTTTCATGTGTTGTAGGTGATGGAGAAGCAGAGACAGGACCACTTGCGACTAGCTGGCATTTAAATAAATTTTTAAATCCAAAGACTGATGGAGTAGTACTTCCTATTCTTCATTTAAATGGGTATAAAATTGCAAATCCTTCAGTATTATCAAGAATATCAAAAGAAGAACTTGAAAATTTATTTGTAGGATATGGTTGGGAACCATATTACATTGAGGGATCTGATCCTAAAGAAATGCATAAGAAAATGGCAAAAACACTTGATGAAATTGTTCTTAAAATTAAAAAAATTAAAAAGGATGCAGAAGAGAACAAGATTAGAAGACCAATGTGGCCAATGTTAATACTTAGAACCCCAAAAGGATGGACAGGTCCTAAAGTAGTAGAAGGTAAACAAATAGAGGACACTTTTAGATCTCATCAAGTACCAATTGTAGTAAATAATGAAAATTCAAAAAATTTGCCTTTGCTTGAAGACTGGCTTAGAAGTTATAAACCAGAGGAACTATTTGATGAGGACGGTAAATTAAAAAATGAAATAAAAGCACTTGCACCAACTGGAGATAGAAGAATGGGATCAAATATAAATGCAAATGGAGGGAAAATATTAAAACCACTTAGGACCCCTGATTTTAGAAAATATGGTGTGGAAATTGAATCACCAGGAAAAGTTATAAAACAAGACATGATAGAACTTGGCAAATATATTAGAGATGTTATTAAACTAAATGAAGATAATAGAAACTTTAGACTATTTGGTCCTGATGAAGCATTATCTAATAGACTTAATGCAGTGTTTGAGGAAACAGATAGAAAATGGGTAAATAAAACATATGATAACGATGAATATTTAGATGTAGATGGAAGAGTACTTGATTCTTATCTTTCAGAACATTTTTGTGAGGGTGCACTTGAGGGATATTTACTTACTGGAAGACATGGTTTTATTCATAGTTATGAAGCATTTGCTAGAATAATAGATTCGATGGTATCTCAGCATGCTAAATGGCTTAAAGTAACTAAAGAATTACCTTGGAGACAAGATATTTCATCACTTAATATTATTTTATCATCACATATTTGGCAACAAGATCATAATGGATATACACATCAAGATCCAGGATTTTTAAACCATCTAGTTACAAAAAAATCTGATATAGTAAGAATGTATTTACCACCTGATGCAAATTGCTTAATTTCTTGCTTTGATCATGTTATTAAAACTAAAAATTATATAAATGTAATAGTTGCATCAAAACATCCTAGATATCAGTGGCTTTCTATGGAGGAAGCAATCAAACATTGTACCAAAGGAATAGGAATATGGGAATTTGCAAGTAATGATGGCGGAAAAGAACCAGATGTAGTACTTGCATGTGCAGGAGATACTCCAACACTTGAAGTTTTAGCTGCAACTAGCATTCTTAATGAAAGATTTCCTAAATTAAAAGTAAGAGTCGTAAATGTAGTTGATTTAATGAGACTTGAATCAAATGATAAACATCCTCATGGTCTTACTGACAAGGATTATGATGCTATATTTACAAAAAATAAACCAATAATATTTGCATTTCATGGTTATCCATCTTTAATCCATCAATTAACTTATAATAGAACAAATAAAAATATGCATGTACATGGTTATAATGAGGAAGGAACTATTACAACACCATTTGACATGAGGGTTCAAAATAAAATAGATAGATTTAACCTGGTTATCGATGCACTTAAATACATACCAGATTTGGAAAATAAATCATTAGAATTAATGGAATGGTGTAAAAATAAAATAATTGAACATAAAGAGTATATTAGAGAATATGGAAAAGATATGGATATAATATTAAATTGGAAATGGAATAAAGAAGATAAAAACTAATTATCTTTTTTTTGTGTTATAATTATTGTGGAGGGTAGTTATGAAGTATGATGTTGTTATTGTTGGCGCAGGGCCAGCTGGATTATTTTGTGCTTACGAACTTGTTGAAAATAATCCTAATTTAAAGATTCTAATGTTAGATAAAGGTAAATTTGCAGAAAATAGAGTTTGTCCTATGAATAAGTTAAAAACAGAATGTAAAAATTGTAATCCTTGCAATATCTTATCAGGATATGGAGGTGCTGGTACATTCTCTGATGGCAAATTAAACTTTATACCAAAACTTGGTAAATCAGATTTATTTAAATATATGGGTGAAAATGAAGCATATAAGTTAATAGATGATACTGAGAAAATATTTAATAAGTTTAATATGGATGCAGAAGTATTTCCAAGTAATATGGATGAAGCTATAAAAATTCAAAAAGAAGTTACAAAATTAGGTCAAAGATTATTATTAATAAAACAAAAACATCTAGGAAGTGATCATTTACCAGGATACATTGAAAAATTTTCTAATTATCTAAAAGATAAAGGCGTTGAAATATTAGAAAGTACTGATGTAACTGATATTGAAAGTATTGAAAAAGATTTACACAGGATAACTTATAATAAATCAGGCGAAAAAGTAACTATAGAATCAAAAAATGTAGTTGTAGCGCCAGGTAGAACAGGTGCAAAATGGATTCAAGAATTAGCAGATAAATATAGTATTGATTATATTTCCAAGAGTATTGAAATAGGTGTCAGAGTAGAGGTTAGAAAAGAAGTAATGGAGAATATTTGCAATGTTATATATGATCCTACTATATTTATAAAAACTAAAACTTATGCAGATGAAATACGTACATTTTGTACAAATCCAGGTGGCTTTGTTGCTAAAGAAAACTATTATGGATATATATGTGTAAATGGACATTCCCTAAAAGATATAAAATCAAATAATTCTAATTTTGCATTTATAAGCAAGGTTAATTTAACAGAACCAGTTACTAATACAAGAGAGTATGGAGAATCAATTGCTAAAATTGCAAATGTTCTTGGGGACTCAAAACCGATTATACAAACTCTTAGAGATTTAAGATTGGGAAGAAGAAGTAATTGGAATAGAATTAATAAATTATTTATAGAACCAACTTTAAAGGACTGTGTTGCAGGTGATTTATCACTGGTTTTACCACATAGAATTGTTTTAAATATATTAGAGGGATTAGAAGAACTTGACAAAATTATTCCAGGTGTAAATAATGATGAAACACTTCTATACGGACCAGAAATAAAATTCTTTAGTAATGAAATAACTACAGACAATAAGTTCAAATTAGAAAAATATGATGTATATTTTATAGGAGATGGTGGAGGCAAAGCAGGAAATATTGTTACAGCAGCAGCGACTGGACTTGTTTCTGCAAGAGATATATTGGAAAGAGCAAAATAGCTCTTTTTTCACATTTATAATAGTGTTATAATACATAATAAGGAGTTGTTTATGAAAAGAAAAGTTGCAGTAGTAACAGGAAGTGCAAGAGGTATAGGAAGAGAATTAATAAAAAAATTTGCTAGTATTAATTATGATGTTGTAATAGTTTATAATACTAGTGAAAACGATGCATTAGAACTAAAAAATTATATTAAAACTAATTATATAGTAGATGTATTAATAGTAAAATGTGATATTACAAAAGAAGAAGATATAAAAAGAGCACTTAGTGAAGTATTAAAAAAACATTCACAAATTGACATACTTATAAATAATGCAGCATATGCATGTGATAATTATATTACTAATAAAACAAAGGAAGAATTTATGAAAGTACTTGAAGTTAATGTTGTAGGAACATTTTTAGTTACTAAGTATTTTTATCCATATTTAGATGGTGGAATAATAATAAATGTTTCTTCAACAGATGCGGTTGATACTTATAATAGAATTAGTATGGATTATTGTGCATCAAAAGCAGGAGTTAATTCACTTACTAAAACTTTTGCACAGGAATTTAAAAATATTAGGGTAATAGGTGTAATGCCAGGATGGACAAATACAGAATCTATAAAAGAAATGAATCAAGAATATTTGAAAAGTGAACTTAAAAGAATAGGCCAAAAAAGATTATATGAGCCTAATGAAGTTGCTGAAAATATAATTAATATAATAAATGATAAAAATGTAGAAAGCGGAAGTATAGTAAGGGTGTGAAAAAATGTTAGAATTAATTATTATTGCAAATGATAACGAAATAGATGTTGATGATATAATGTTAAGATATAAATTAGAAAGTAAAAACAATAGAGGACACTTAGATTTATGTAAAAAGTTTGTTGATGATTATAATTTAGAAATTTCAAATATTAATGATTTAACATCATATGAAATTTCAATAGAAATAGCAAAATTAGGTCATGTAAATATTCATGTTGAAAAAAGAAGTATGATTGTATATATACCTGAAATATTAAGTGATAAACAGTATAAATGGTTTAAAGATAATAGAAGTTTACTATCAAAATTTGATTTATCAATAGTAAGTTTGGGTGAGAATGAAATTGTAAAACATATAGAAAACAATGAATGTGAAACTAAAAGTGTTATTAATAAATTATATAGGGAACTTAAGAAAAAAGAGCTATTGAAAAGAAAATTAAGTTTAACAGAAGAAAATAATATTAAAAAAATGTGAGGTATTGCTATGAATATAGATAAATTAATAAAAGATGCAGAAAATAATTTAAAAGATCAATTTAGTAAAATAGATGAGTTATGTATGATAAATAGTCAAAAAGTATTAAAGGCATTTCAAAAATATAAAATTTCAGAGTCTCATTTTTCTAGTACTACAGGATATGGATATGATGATATTGGAAGAGATACAATAGAAAAAGTATTTGCAGATGTATTAGGTGGCGAAGATGCATTAGTTAGAAGTCAATTTATATCAGGCTCTCATGCTTTAACAGTAGCATTATTTGCATATCTAAGACCGGGTGATACTATGCTTAGTATAACTGGAACTCCATATGACACATTACATGAAGTAATAGGAATTATAGAAAATAGCAGTTCTCTAAAATCATTTGGAGTTAGTTATGAACAGATAGAATTAGTAAATGATGATTTTGATTATGATAAAATACAAGATAGATTAAAAAAATCAAAGATAAAGTTAATTGAGATTCAAAGATCAAAAGGATATAGTACAAGAAAAAGTATTACTATTGATAAAATAGATAAAGTAATAAAAAAAATTAGAGAGATTGACAAAGATGTTATTATTATGGTTGATAACTGTTACTGTGAGTTTGTAGAAGAAAAATCTCCACTTGAGGTAGATGCGGATATAATTGTAGGCTCTTTAATTAAAAATCTAGGTGGTGGAATTGCACCAAATGGCGCATATATTGTAGGTAAAAAAGAGTTAGTAGATTTGGCAGGAGAAAGATTAACGCTTCCAGGAGAAGGAAGAAAGGTTGGTCCTACTCTTGGAATTAATAAATCAATATTGCAAGGGTTATTTATGGCCCCAAGTGTTGTATCTAGTAGTTTGAAAACAGCAGTGCTTGCTAGCAAACTTTTAGAAGACTTGGGATATAAAGTAGAACCTAGATATTCAGATAAAAGAGCAGATATTGTTCAAAATATAGAATTTGGAACAGCAGAAAATTTAATCAAATTTTGTGAAGGTATTCAAAAATCATCACCAGTTGATTCATTTGTAAATCCTATACCTTCAGATATGCCAGGTTATGCTGATAAAGTTATAATGGCCGCAGGCACATTTACACAGGGCTCTTCTATAGAACTATCTTGTGATGGTCCTATTAGAAAACCATATATAGCATATCTTCAGGGAGGTTTAACCTATGAATATGGAAAAATAGCAATTATAAATGCAATTATGTATTTGACAAAATAAAGAATATGTATATACTATCATGTTACTGATAGGTGATATTATGGAGAAAAAAATTAATTATAATAGAGACTTAAGAAAAAACTTAAATAGAGTTTATACAAAATATGAAAATTATTTAGATAAAAATATAATTAAAGAGGGAACTTTAATTGGAATATTATATAATACTATATTAACTGAAGACTGTATTTTACCAGAAATACTAATTCCTTTATTTTATACGGTAGGATATTCTGATTTATATAAATCTTTAAAATATAAACTTGAAAATAATTTGGTTTCAGAAGGCTCTATATATAGCTATACAAATTATTTTAATTTATTAAAAACAGCAAAAGACTATAATTCTTTAGTAAAAATTTACAAAAATAACCCTGAACTAATAGGTTTTATATTTGATGCTATGATAGAATTTTATGATTTAAATGCGTATGATAAAATAATTAGAATTAAAATGTTATCAGAAGAAGAAAGAAAAAAATTACAAAACATTAATACTATTAATTATCAAGATATAGAAAATTATGATATTGATGTAACAATTGATTTTATGGAACAAAAGATTGGCCAAGGTATAAAGATTGATAGTAAATATAATTTAATAGTAGATTCATCAATATTCATAGAGAGCTTGTCAAAAATAGGAGATTCATCATACAAAAAGTTGATTAGGGAATTAATATATATAGATATAAAATATTGTTATTTTTCTATTATGCAAGTTTCAGATATAATAGACGAATTAGATGAAGAAGAAAGAGATAAAATTACAAGAATGAAACAAAGAATAAAAATGTTTAAATCTACTAATATAGAAAATTATATAGATAATCTAGAACATTACCAAATAATAGGAATGATGGAATCTTTTATAGATTATAGCCATTATTATGGCTATATGAAAAACGATATAGATAACTATTTTAAGAATAAAGCAAATAAAAAATTTAAAAATAAATTAAAAGAATTAAAAATATAGATAGAAGTGATAGTCTTGAACAATAAAAATATTGATAATCTTATTATGCAAGTAATAGATGAAAATAAATTAAAAAAAATAAATAATAATTTATATTTATCAAATAAACAAATCGAAGTATTAAATAGGTACAATATAAATTATAATAATTATACAAATATAAATGATTTAATATTTGAAATAGAAAGTATACTTAACGAAGGTTTGGGACTAGATGATTTAGAGTCTATATCAATAGAACTTTCAGAATTTAATTATTATCATAATACTAATAAATAGTATTGTGATTTTTAAATGCTTTTTTTTATTTCTTCTATTTCTTTATTTAAAGCATTTACCATTTTCTTTAGCATTTTTAGCGTTTCTTCCACATCATTTGCGGAATAGTTTTGATTACTATAATTTGGATTACTAGTATTTGGACTATTAGTAGGACCAGAATCAAATCCTCTTTCTGCCATAACCTGTTTATAAAATGCGTTCGTACTTAATACTTGTGCAACAAGCATAAGCCAATTTCCCATTGCATTTTGTTCATTAGCTGTTGCATCATCTATTAAAAGATATCCAACTACAACCGCACTAAAAGAAAATAATTTCGGTGGTATATTTGGTATTAAACTCATAAAAGTACTCCTATATTAAATAGTATGATAAAACAAAGCTAAAATTTAAAGATATTTATTTAACAAAAATATCTTAATTGAATTGATTTAAAAAATATTTATAAAATATAATTATAATTAAGAAATGATAAGAAAATTTACACTAAAACTAAATAAATATATGATAAATATAGTATTTAAATATGATTTTAGAAGATATTTATTTAAATAAAATGTATATTTTTGTATGGTTGACTTTATTTAAAATAAATCTTATACTAATAATGAGTAGTATATTTATTTTAATATACAAATCAAGATGGAGGAAAAAATATGCAAAATATATTATTTTCCATTCTTGGATTGACATTTGGGGTACTATTAACAATAATAATTGTAATTTTTATGACAAAATCAAAAGAAAAAAAGTCTGATAATATTATAGAGAAAGCAAAAAAAGAAGCTGATAAGCTTAAACGTGATTCAATATTAGAACTAAAAGAAGAACAATATAAATTAAAACAAGATTTTGAAAAAGAACTAAAAGAAAAAAAGGAAGAAAGTAAGGAAATAGAAGATAGATTACAACAAAGAGAAAATAGCATAGACAGGCGTGATCAATTACTCCAAGATAGAGAAAATTTATTGTCAGATAAGGAAAATAATTTAGTACAAAGACAAAAAGATATTCAAAAATTGGAAGAAAAAACAAACGATATATTAAAAGAACAATTAGAACAATTAGAAAAAATATCAGGATATACTAAGGAAGAAGCAAGAAAATCAATTATTAAACGTGTAGAAGATTCAATGACTAAGGAAATTGCAGCTTATATCAAAGATAGAGAAACAGAAGCAAAACTAGATGTTGATAAAAAAGCAAAGAATTTACTTGCACTAACAATGCAAAAATATGCTTCTGACGTTACCAATGAAGTTACAGTATCTGTTATTAATCTGCCTAATGATGAAATGAAGGGTAGAATAATAGGTAGAGAAGGTAGAAATATTAGAACTATAGAATCTGTTACTGGAGTTGATCTAATAATAGATGATACCCCAGAAGCTATAGTTATATCTAGTTTTGATCCTTTAAGAAGAGAGATTGCAAAGCAAACAATTGAGACATTAATAAAAGATGGAAGGATACATCCAAGTAGAATAGAAGAAATCTATGATAAATCGTGCAAAGATGTCCACAATAAAATAATAGAAAAAGGTGAAGAAACTATTATATCTCTTGGTATAACAAAGATAGATCCAGAATTAGTTGAGATAATAGGTAGATTATATTTTAGGACGAGCTATGGACAAAATGCACTTCAGCATTCAATTGAAGTTGCAAATTTAACAGGCTTATTAGCTGCTGAAATAGGTGAAAATGTAATACTTGCAAAAAGAGCAGGATTACTTCATGATATAGGAAAAGCATTAGATTTTGAAATAGAGAAAAGTCATGTTGAAGTTGGTGTTGAAATAGCAAAGAAATATGGTGAAGATGAGATTGTCCAAAATGCAATAGCATCCCATCATGGCGATGTTGAACCTAATAGTATTATTTCATCTCTTGTTGCAGTTGCTGATACAATAAGTGCATCAAGACCGGGTGCAAGAAATGATTCATTAGAAAATTATATAAAGAGATTAGAACAATTAGAGAAAATTGCTAATAGTTTTGATGGAATAGAAAAATCTTTTGCAGTTCAGGCAGGAAGAGAACTTAGAATAATTGTAAAACCTGATGAAATAGATGAATTGACAGCAGTAAAAGTTGCACGTGATATAAAAGATAAGATTGAAAATGAAATGCAATACCCAGGTACAGTAAAGATAACATTAATAAGAGAAACAAGGGTTATAGAAGAAGCAAGATAAGCTTCTTTTTTTCATATTAGTATATATATATACATATAGTTTTATAGGTGATATTTGTGAAAAATACAATAAATTATTACTACAATATATCAGTAAAAGATTTTATAAAAACAAGTAGTGATTATTATTTTCACTTAAATAATGAAGAATATCACTTACTTATTTTTAATAGACCTTATGAAGATGTACAGGCAATTTATAAATTGAATTTAGAAATGACAAAAAATGGATGTTTAGTTCATCAAATAATAATAAATAAAGATAACGAAGTAATTACAATGATTAACAATATCCCTTATGTTTTAATTAAACTATGTAAATATAAAAATGAAGAAGTGTTTTTGAATGATATAAATTATATTGGACATATGACCTACAATATTGCTTTTGATAAATCTCTTCTTAGGACAGACTGGGTGAGATTATGGAGTGAGAAAATAGATTATTATGAGTATCAAATTAATCAACTTGGAAAAAAGTATCCTAATTTATGTAATAGTTTAAGTTATTATATTGGTCTTGGAGAAAATGCTATTAGTTATATTGTTAATAATTCAAAGATTGATTCTTCAATATCACCTGTAGTATCACATAAAAGAATTAGAAAAAGAAATGGTAGTTTTGAATTTTATAATCCGTTAAATTTCGTTATAGATAGTAGAGTAAGAGATATAGCAGAATATATAAAGGATTCCTTTTTTACAGGTAAAATAGATTTTTATGAAATAAAATCCTTTTTTGATGTAAACAAACTAACTAATAATGAATATATATTATTATTTTCTAGGTTATTATATCCAACATTTTACTTTGATATATATGATGATATCATTAATAATGATCTTGATGAAGAAAAAATTGAACCAATAATTAATAAATGTGATGAATATGAACAATTTCTTTATAACATGTATAAATATATTGTATATGATAGAAAAGTAGAATTAGAACAAATAGAATGGTTAATAAAAAGACATTCTAATTAATGTCTTCTATATATTCTTTTACCTCTATCACCTCAGGTATTTCTGAAATGAGTATTGATTGAATAGTATCAGCAATTGTCATATCTGAGTATAAACAATTTGCACAAGATCCTAATAATTTGATATATGCTGTACCATTATCATATTTTACAAACTTAGCATCTCCACCATCATTTATTAAAAATGGTCTAATTTTTTCCAATACTTCAATTATTTTATCTTCGATTTTCATAAGTAGCCTCCAAAATAGATTATACACATAAAAGTAAATATAGTAAAGTATAATTGAAAATATATGTTATAATTAAAAAGAGGTGACTTTTGTGGCAAAATATGAAAAAGGAAATATAGTAAAAGTTAGGGTAAATGCCATACAACCATACGGGGCGTTTGTTAAAGTCGACGACACATATACAGGACTTATACATATATCTGAAATAACTGGAAGTTTTATAAATAATATAAATGATTATTTTAATATAAATGATGTTATATTTGCTAGAATATTAGAAGTAGATGATGAGAAGAAACATATTAAGATGACCTTAAAAGGTTTACCAGTAAATAATAAATTAAAAAATGATCACTTAAAGGAAACTGCATTAGGATTTGAACTTTTAAATGATTTATTACCTAAATGGATAGATGATAAATTAAATGAAATTGATAAGAATAAAATAAATACAAAAAATAATTAATTATCATTGACAAATTTAAATAAGAATGTTATATTTAATTACGTTAATATTTATGGATTCTTAGCTCAGTTGGTTAGAGCACCTGCCTTACAAGCAGGGGGTCACAGGTTCGAGTCCTGTAGAGTCCACCATTTTGCCGAAATAGCTCAATTGGTAGAGCAACTGACTTGTAATCAGTAGGTTGCGGGTTCAATTCCTGCTTTCGGCACCACTATGGGGAGATAGCGAAGTGGCTAAACGCGGCGGACTGTAAATCCGCTCCTTAGGGTTCGGTGGTTCGAATCCACCTCTCCCCACCATAGCTTGCCTCGTAGCCAAGTGGTAAGGCATCAGACTTTGACTCTGACATGCGCTAGTTCGAATCTAGCCGGGGCAGCCACTTTTTTGATATTATGTCCTGTTAGCTCAGTTGGTAGAGCATTTGACTTTTAATCAAAGGGTCATGCGTTCAAGTCGCATACAGGACACCAGTTGTAAATAAACTTGCTTAATGCAAGTTTTTAATTTTTTTGAATATAATAATAAAAAGTATAAAAAATACTTGAAAAAAATTTTAATTTATTATATACTTAAGAAGTCTGAATGATTTTTAGACTTAATGGTGCCTGCCTCAGTGGCGGAATTGGTAGACGCACAGGACTTAAAATCCTGCGTGAGTTAAATCACGTGCCGGTTCAAGTCCGGCCTGAGGCACCATTTTTGGAGAAATACCCAAGTCTGGCTGAAGGGACCGGTCTTGAAAACCGGGAGGTCGGGTAACCGGCGCGGGGGTTCGAATCCCTCTTTCTCCGCCATTAAATATATCGCGGGATGGAGCAGTCCGGTAGCTCGTTGGGCTCATAACCCAAAGGTCGCAAGTTCAAATCTTGCTCCCGCAACCATTGATAATTAAAAGACCATTGGTCTTTTTTTTATTTTGTAACATATATTTTATTGGTGATATTATGAAAGTATATTCTCATAGAGGAGAAAGTAGTTTTGCTCCAGAAAATACAATGACTGCTTTTTATTTAGCTCAAATTGTTAAGAGCGATGGAATAGAATGTGATATAAGAAAAACCAAGGATGATGTTTTGGTTATAATACATGATAAAAATATTGATAGAACATCAAATGGTAGTGGAAAGATATCAGAGTATACCTATAAAGAATTATTAAAATTAGATTTTGGTGATCAAAAATATAAAGGTGAAAAGATAGTAAAACTAGATGACTTTTTAAAATACTTTAGTAATAAACAGATAAATATTTTTTTAGAACTAAAAGAAAAAGGATATGAATATGATATTTATAAGTTGGTTGAAAAATATAATAATCCTAATATTACCCTAATTTCTTTTAAATATGAAATATTAAAAGAAATAAGAAAATATACAAATAATATAAAACTAGGATGGCTTATATATGATTTAAATGATAAAAATCTTAAAGAATGTATTGATATAAAATTAAATAATGTACTTGTAACATCAATATGTTTAGAGGAAAAAGAAGTAATGAAGTTACATGAAAAAGGCTTTGTTGTATCAGCATGGGGAGTATTAAATAAGAAAGACATAAGAAGGTTATACAATATAGGAGTTGATAGTTTAATATATGATAGTGGTTATGTAGCAAAGAAATATATTGAGGAAATCGAAGATGAATAATTTATACGAATTATTTTGTGGAATTATAATAGGAATAGGAGTGATACTTCCAGGTGTTAGTGGCTCAGTAATTGCAATAATGCTTGGAATATATAATAAAGTAATATTTTTACTTAATGATAGTAGACAAAGTATAATTGAAAAAATAGGAAAATTATTGCCAATATTACTTGGACTCTTAATAGGTGTTATGTTTTTTGGTAACATATTACTTTATTTTTATAAGACCTATAAAATAGAAATGAGTTATATATTTATAGGATTAATATTAGGTGGAATACCTATATTAAATAAAGAAATAAAAAGTAAAAAAGGAAAAATTAATTATACATTCCTACTTCTTTCTTTTTTAATTTCTGTACTACTTTTATTAATGCCAAATATTATTTTAAATACTTCAGTACAAAAATCACATAATCCATTTTTGTTGTTAATCGCAGGATTCTTATATATATCTGGTAAAATAATACCAGGAATTAGTAGTTCATTTTTCTTAATAATACTTGGACTTTATGAATATATACTATCTATAATGGCAAATCCTTTTTCCTTAGGATTATATGACTATATTAAACTAATTCCATTTGTAATAGGAGTTTTAATTGGTTTAGTATTATTAATAAAACTTATAAATTATTTATTAAATAATTATTTTATAAATACTTATAGTGCGATAATAGGATTTGTTATTGGTTCAATTTTTGCAATATTCCCTGGTTTCAAATTTGAGTTTAATTATATTTTATCAGTAGTATTTTTAATATTATCATTTTATTTTACATATAAAATGAGTAAAAATAACTAAAAAATGTCAATACCTATTGACAATTTTACAAAAAATTTAGTATACTTAAATAGCAATTTTAAGTATTTTTGGTTCCGTAGTGTAGTGGTTAACACGTCTGCCTGTCACGCAGAAGATCGCGGGTTCAAGTCCCGTCGGAACCGCCATTTTTTTGGCTCTGTAGCTCAGTCGGTAGAGCAGAGGACTGAAAATCCTTGTGTCGGCAGTTCGATTCTGCCCGGAGCCACCATTTTGATTGTTCGTTAATATGCGCTCGTAGCTCAGCTGGATAGAGCGTTTGGCTACGAACCAAAAGGTCAGGGGTTCGAATCCCTTCGGGCGCACCATTTATCGGGAAGTAGCACAACTTGGCAGTGCACATGGTTTGGGACCATGAGGTTGCAGGTTCAAATCCTGTCTTCCCGACCACTTAGATAATTAACCCTTATTTTATAAGGGTTTTTATTTTAATGAAATCTTTCTATAGTATTTATTTCTTACCTAAACTTATCAGAATAGTATCATTTATATTATTAGATATATCGTATTGACAATTTATGTTGATTGTAATATATTGGTATTAGAAAAAGACATCACATTAGTGGTAGTAGACATATTGTCTGAGCCAACTAGTGATGTCTTTTTTATTTTATTAACTTTGTATAAAAGTTTATTTCTAACTAAATTTGA
The DNA here is from genome assembly GCA_947598325.1 of uncultured Bacilli bacterium. GTDB lineage: Bacteria > Bacillota_I > Bacilli_A > RF39 > UBA660 > CAG-433. The sequence continues at coordinate 71,464 of CANQFD010000004.1, read as the reverse complement.
ATTTTTTTTAAACAAAATGGATTAGCACTTTCTATAGCATAATTTTTATCTATTAATTCGTTAGATAGATATAATAGTACTTTCATAGCATAACTTTCAAATTCTTTGTTTAGTAGAGAATGGAAAATTGTATCCAAACTTTGATTACTTTTATTAATCTTAATTAACTCTTTAGATATTCTATCAGCTTCTTTTTTTATGTCGTTGTTATCCATATGTTTACCACCTCAGAAATATTATAATATATTATATCGTTTTTGACTAGGTGTTTTAAATTTTTATTTTAAGTATACTAAAAATAAAAGTTAGGTGATATTATGGAATCATTGAAGGAATATGTTTTAAAAGAATGTTTTTCTATTAACTTAAAATGGTATAGAATTAATAAAAATTATACACAGGAACAATTAGCAGAATTATCAGGATTAACCCCAAAATATATAAGTGATTTAGAAAGGGGAAAATTTTCTCCAAGTTTGGAAAAAATTGAAGCTATTTCGAAAGCGTTAGGTATAGATGCATATAAACTATTAATGACAGATCACATAAATGATCATACAAATTTAGAAAACGTAAGAGCTAGAAAAAGAAAATTAATAATAATAGAATAAAATCATATACTAATTATAATAATTATGTTATAATAGCATTGTTTATGGAGGAAAAAAATGAAAGAAAAAGAAATTAATAACTGTGAATGTGAAGATAAAGAAAAATGCAATGAAAATTGTAATTGCGGATGTGAAGAAAATCCATTAATAATAGAAATGGAAGATATCGATGGTGAAAAAGTAAAAGTTGAGGTTGTTGGTACATTTGATGATCAAGGAAAAAGTTATGCCATCGTTAATGACTTAGATAATACAGATAATTCTTATATATTTGAAGTGCAAACTAAAGATGATAATGATATATTAGTTAGCATTGACGATGAAAAAGAATTTGACAGATTATGCAAAGTTGTAGAAGAATTAACTAAATAGTGTTGACTTTTAAAAAAATATTATGATATAATCAATTTGCAATTTTAAATTGCAGATATGGGGCTTTAGCTCAGCTGGCTAGAGCGTCTCGCTTGCACCGAGAAGGTCAGGGGTTCGAATCCCCTAAGCTCCACCATATAGATAGGAAACTCGAACTTTTCGAGTATTAATATAAAACGACTTGTTAAAAAGTCGTTTTTATGTTATTATGAATATGTCAAGGAAACTTGCATAAAATAAAAAAGGGAACATTCAGTTTTTCCGTGTTGAATGTCTACCCAATTGATGTTGTTTAGACATTTAATTCAATTAAGAATTAAGTGTCATTTTTTTATTACCACTATCATAACGATAAGGAGAAATAAAATGATAGTAATGAGCTTAAGTACTTTCACAACAAAAGTCTTAATTTTCATCTTTATCAAACCTCCTTTGGTAATATTTTATTAAAAAGTTGTTGAACTTCTCCACTTAGGGCACCAATATAAAAATAATCCTTATATTATAAGGATTATTTTTTGACTCAATAAACTCTATAAATTATCTAATATGTGTATATACTAAAGTAAATAATTTTAATTAAAATGTTCATTGCCATTTAAATTAACTAATTAATAGTGTATAATATATAGTGAGGTGAATGTTATGAAAGTTTTATCAATTAATGCGGGGAGTTCATCATTAAAATTTAGTTGTATTGAACTTCCAAGTCAAAAAGAATTAATAAGCGGGTATTTTGAGAGAATAGGAATGAATAATAGTTTTTATAATATCAAAATAAATGGTTCAAAATCAAAAAAAGAGAAAGTTTTAAAAGATCATTCTGATGCAGTTAAATATTTACAAGAAGAATTACTTGAAAATAATATTGTTAAATCCCTAAAAGAGATAGATGGTGTTGGACATCGTTTAGTTCAAGGGGGAGATAAATTCAAAGATTCAGTTTTAATAACAGATGAAGTATTAAACGAGCTTGAAAAATTTAATGATTTAGCTCCACTTCATAATCCTGTGATGATTAAATGTATAAAAGCATTTCAAATGGCAATGAAGAATACACCAATGGTTGGGGTTTTTGATACATCTTTTCATCAAACAATGAATGAAGAAGAATTTTTATATCCAGTACCATATAGTCTATATAAAGAATATGGAATAAGAAAATATGGTTTTCATGGTACAAGCCATAGATATATAACAAATAAAATGAAAGAAATTTTAGGAAAAGAAAATATAAACATTATTAATTGTCATATAGGTAGTGGTAGTAGTATTTGTTGTATTAAAGATTCAAAAAGCATTGATACATCAATGGGATTTAGTCCTAACTCTGGACTTATGATGGGAACTCGTTCTGGAGATATAGATTATTCAATTATTCCATTTTATATGAAAAAGTCAGGTAAAACATTAGATGAAGTAGATGATATTTTAAATAAACAAAGTGGTTTATTAGGAGTAAGTGGAAAGTATTCAGATCATCGTGAAATTGAACAAGGTATGAAGGAAAATGATCATCTATGTAAACTTGCTAATGACATGTATATAAATAGAGTGGTTGATTATATAGCTAAATACTTTGTAAAATTAAATGGCAAAGTAGATGCTTTGGTTTTCACAGCAGGATTAGGTGAAAATGCTCGTGAATTTAGAGAATCTATTGTATCTAAATTATCTTCATTGGGTATGATAATAGATAAAGAAGAAAATATGAAAATTGCCTCTTATTTAGATAAAAATGAAGGTAAAATTTCATCAATTGATTCAAAAGTTCCAATTTATGTTGTACCAACAAATGAAGAATTAATGATAGCAATGGATACAGCAAATTTGATATAGAAAAGGTGTTGTAGATGAAAAAATCAATATATAAAAAAATTAAAGAGTATGATAAAATTGTTCTTGCAAGACATATAGGTGCAGATCCAGATGCCTTAGGAAGTACCATAGGACTTAGAGAAATAATAAAAAATACTTTCCCAAAGAAAGAGGTTTATGCTATTGGGGCAACTTCTTCAAAATTTAAATATATGGGAAAAGTAGATAAGATAAGTAATGATTTTTTTCAAGATGCATTATTGATAGTTTTAGATACACCAGATTTAAAGAGAATAGATGGTATAAATGATATTAAAAATTTCGGATATGTCATAAAAATAGATCATCACCCATCTGTTGATAATTTTGGTGATATTTCGTGGGTAGATGATACAGAATCTAGTGTCTGTCAAATGATAATAGAATTGACATATTCAACACGATTAAAAATGACAAAGTATGCAGCAGAACGATTATTCATGGGATTAGTTTCAGATACAAATAGATTTTTATTCTATTACACAACCCCTAAAACCATGGAATTAGTAAGCAAACTCATAAATGATACTAATATTGATTTCACATCATTATATAATGATTTATATGCAAGACCTCTGTCAGAGATAAGACTTCAAGGATATATGGAACAAAATATGATAGTTACAGATAATGGCTTCGCATATATAAAATTAACAGATGAAATTATTAAAAAGTTTGAAGTTGACCCTGCTAGTAGTGGAAATCTAGTAAATAACTTTAATAATATAAATGAAGTTTTAGTATGGGTTACTTTTTCAGAAGACAAAAAACAAAATATAATAAGAGTGAATGCAAGAAGCAGAGGCCCAATTATAAATAAAACTTTAGAAAAATATAATGGGGGAGGTCACAAATTCTCATCAGGAGCTAGACTTAAAGATTTTGAAGAAATGGAAAATTTGATTAAAGATTTAGATAAATTATGTAAAGATTATAAAGTTAAGTAATGATATACTTAACTTTATTAATTTGTGCAATTATAACATAGATTTGCTTAAATATTGTATATTTGATATAATGGGTGTGGTGATTTATATGGAAATCAAAAGCGTTGAACTCACAATAAGTGCGGTTAGACAAAGTCAATATCCTGATGATAATAAACCAGAATTTTTACTTGTCGGGAGAAGTAATGTTGGTAAAAGTAGTTTTATAAATTCTATTATTGAAAGAAAAAATTATGCTAGAATATCTAGTAAACCAGGAAAAACTCAAACATTGAATTTTTATAATGTTAATAATGATTTTTATTTAGTTGATGTTCCTGGTTATGGATTTGCAAATGTTAGTAAAGAAAGACAACAAAAATTTGGCCTTATGATAGAAGAATATATAGTTAATAGGGACAATTTAAAAAGGGTCTTTATGTTAATTGATTTTAGGCATAAACCAACCAATGACGATTTATTAATGTATAATTTTTTAAAATATCATAATCTAGATGTTACAGTAATAGCTACTAAAGTTGATAAAATTGGAAGAACATCTAGAGATAAACAAGAAAGCTTAATTAGAGAAACATTAAATTTACTTGAAAACGATAATTTAATATTATTTTCTAGTTCAACCAAATTAGGAAAAAAAGATGTAGGAAATACAATATATAATATAGTATACAATAAAGAAGAATAAAACTTTCTTCTTTTTTTCATATAATGTATTGGTGGTAAAATGAGAGTTGAATATTATTCAGATAAGATAGTGACTTATTTAATTAATAGAAAACTTAATGTAAATATAGATAATATTAGAAATTTATTAATAGATGTTCTTAATAATTTAATTCATAATTACAATATTGACATTAATAATAATTATAATATTAATATATATATAAATAACTTATATGGTATTATTGTTGAATTAATTAATAGAGAGTCTACTGATGATGTTAATAATATAGAATTAAGTATATTAAATGATAAATTATTTTTATATGAAATAGATGACCCGCTTAATTACATAGAAGATGAAATATATTATTATAAAAATAAATATTATTTGAATGCAAAAAATATGGATATAGACCTTCTTGAAAACTCAAAATTAGTTTATGACGATAAAGTATATAAGATTTTAGGGAGAGGGATTAAAATATAGAAACTTCTTTTTTTTTAGATATTATGGTATAATTAGATAGTTTTAAATGGAGGTGATTCATATGAAGATACCAACTGTTGCACTTGTAGGTAGTCCAAATGTAGGTAAATCTACTATTTTTAATCGTATGGTAGGAAGAAAAATATCAATAATTGAGGATATCCCAGGAATAACAAGGGATAGAATATATGGTACATATGATAAAGATGGCTATAAATTTAATCTAATTGATACTGGCGGAATAGATGTTTCAAAAGAATTATTTAATAATGAAATAAAAATTCAGGCTGAAATAGCAATTGATGAAGCAGATGTTGTAGTATTTGTTGTAGATGGAAAAGAAGGACTTACATCTAATGATTTAGTTGTTAGAGACATTCTTTTTAAATCTAATAAAAAAGTTATAGTTGCAATTAATAAGATGGACAATAAAAAACATCAAGATAATATTTATGATTTTTATGAGCTAGGTTTTGAACATTATATTCCTATAAGTGGGGAGCATGGTTTAGGTTTTAAGGAATTATTAAAGGAAATAACCAAGGATTTCCCAAAAGATGTTATTGAAGAAAATTCAAATATTTTAAAATTTTGTTTAATAGGTAGACCAAACGTAGGAAAAAGTTCATTAGTTAATGCCTTATTAAATGAAGAAAGGGTAATAGTAAGTGATGAGGCTGGTACTACTAGAGATTCTATTGATACCAAATTTAAATATGAAAAGGAAGATTATATAGTTATAGATACAGCTGGAATGAGAAAAAAAGGTAAAATTTATGAATCTGTTGAAAAATATAGTGTGTTACGTGCAATGAAATCAATAGAACGTAGCGACGTGTGTCTTGTTGTAATAAATGCTGAAGAAGGAATTATAGAACATGATAAACATATTGCTGCTTATGCACTTGAAGCAGGTAAACCAATGGTCTTTGTAGTTAATAAATGGGATACAGTTGAGAATAAAAATGCTATAAAAACTTTTACTCAAAAGATGAGGGCAGAATTTCAATTTTTATCATATATTCCAATAGTATTTTTAAGTGCAAAAACCAAAAAAAGGATACATACGCTTATGCCAGAAGTAATAAAAGTATATAATAATTCAAAAAGGGAGATAAAAACTAGTTTACTAAATAGTGTTATTTCAGATGCCTATTTACTTAATCCAGCACCATCATATAAAGGTAGAAGGTTAAAAATATACTTTTGTGCACAAACAGGATTTAAACCTCCTAAAATAACATTAAATGTTAATGATAAAGGTCTTGTTCATTTCTCATATAAAAGATATTTAGAAAACAAGATTAGAGAAAACTTTGATTTTGAAGGAACTCCAATAATATTGCAATTTAAAGGTAAAGGGGATAATTATGAATAAAGAATCTATAAATTTGAAAATTCATAATTGTATGAAATTTAAATAATTCTAGATTAAGCATTTATAGTTAATTACAGCTAATAAAGCATATAATAATAAGAAAATAGTTTTAATATTTTGTAACCAAAAATAAATAAGTCCATATATTAGACTAGAAGGTGGTTACTAAATGAATTTAAGCGATAGTTTTTTTAAAAGGGTAGAAGATAAAACAAATGTAAAAAAATCAACAATTGTAAATCTTGCTAAAAAACTTCAAGGTAATAATATGAAGGATGAAAAGACATTAAGAGAAGTAATTCATGAACTTAGTCAAATGACAGGAAAAGAAGTAAGCAAAGAGCAAGAAGATAAAATTATAAATGCTGTTGTAAATGATAAAGTTCCAAATGATTTGGACAAGATGATATAAACCTCTAATATTAGAGGTTTTTAATATTTTATATAAACTGGGGTTCCAATTTCGACTATATTATACAATTGCATTACCTTATTATAAGGCATATTTACACAACCATGACTTCCATTATATTTATATATGTCTCCACCGAAGCTACTTCTCCATGAAGCATCATGTATTCCATATGAATAACCTTTAAATGCTATCCAAAAATTAACGAAACTTACATAATCTTCACCTTTTAAGTTTACATTCCTAGATTTATTTAGTACTTTAAAATTTCCAATAGGAGTCGAATTGTTATGACCAGTTACTATAGGAGATGTTAAAACTATCTCATTTTTTTCATAATATGTAAGAGTTTGATTTGATATAGATATATCTATATATGAGTTTTTATATTTAGGTTCTACATGAACTATTATTTTTTTTGTTGTTACATTTTTACTAGAATCTTTAACAGAAAATATTACTCTATATATACCTTCTTTATTTGTATCAACATTTGAATCAATTTTAACTTTAGAAGTTATATTTCCATCAACATTGTCTATAGCTTCATATGCTGGAATATCATAATTACCATTAATATCAATATAAACAGTTTCCTCACCATCTATATTTAATTGTGGTGCAATAGGATCTATTACATTTATTTGTCTTTTTAAGACTTTATTAATATTTAGATATTTAATTTTTAATTTATATTTAATTATAAATTTTCCTGTTTTTTTAGTATCCAAATTACTTTCTATTACTACATACTCTTTTATATCTTTCTTATTTATTTTTGCAACAAAACCACGTTCATTATATTTACTTCCTACATCCATTGTAATTTCATTTGCGCCATTTAAATAAAATTCAAGTTTTGATATATTTATTTTATAATATATTAAACTTGCTGTTAATAAAACTAGTATAATCAATAAAATATTAAGTATTATGTTCTTTTTCCTTTGCATATAACACAACTCACTATCATGTAATACATGATATCACTATTTTAATGTTTAATAAAGATTATATACTTAAATTTTTAAAATAATTTGTATAGCTTGTAATAACTTTTTTATTTGTTCATATAGTTTAGTAAAGAAAGTAGGGATTAAATGGAAAAATTAGATATAATTAAAAGTATATCAGAAAGAACAGGTGGAGATATATATTTAGGAATAGTTGGTGCTGTTAGAACTGGAAAATCTACATTTATAAAAAAATTTATGGAAAATATTGTAGTTCCTAATATTACAGATGAATATGAAAGAAAAAGATGTTTAGATGAGATACCTCAAACTGCTCAAGGTAAAACTATTATGACTATAGAACCAAAATTTGTGCCTAGTAATGCTGCTAAAATAAACATTGATGATTTTGAAGCTAATATTAGACTTGTTGATTGTGTCGGTTATGCGATCCCAGCAGCAAAGGGTTATGAAGATGAAATGGGAGAACCTAGGATGGTTAAAACACCATGGGAAGTTTACTAAAAAGTGATACCCTAAAAAATTATAAATTTTATCTTGATTGATATAAATATATATATCCTAATCACATAAAAAATGTAAATATGTGTCAAATAATGTAAAATATAGTGTAATATAGATTTTTATATTACTTTTTTAATGATATAATCATTATAGATAATAGACATAATTGTATATCTACATAAATTTGACAATATAAGGATTCTTTGTTAAAATAACAGGCATTTATGAAAGGGGATTTATCAATATAGAATTATTAATATTAAGTATTCTATATGATTATTGAGAAAAAGGTGAGGATATATGCGATTAAGAAAGATTAAATATTTAATTTTATTGATTTTAATGGCGTTTGTATTGCCTATAAATGTTCTAGCAGAAGAATTAGTGTCATTAAAATCAGATAAAAATATTTTAGATATTGGTGATGAAGTTACAATAACTGCTAAAGTTACATCTGATCATAAATTGTATGCTCTTACTGCAACATTGAGTTATGATGAATCTGTATTTGAAAATATTGATGATAATGATTTCACATCATCAAATGGATGGTCAAATGTTGTTTATAATAAATATAATAATGAATTTGGTATGATAAATAAAACTGGTGAAATATTAGATAATGCCTTAACAATACATTTAAAAGTAAAGAAAAATGCCAGTGTTGGTAATACTTTAGTTACATTAAATAATATTTCAGCATCTGATGGAAAAAATAAGTTTGAATTTGATGATTCAAATGTGAAAATATTAGTAACAAGAGATGCTACTCCAGATGAAGTAGTACCTAAAAATAAAACTATGAATCATAGTTCAAAAGTTAATGATGTAATAACTACGTTTACAAATCGTTATAGTATTATATCAGCAATACTTTTAATATTAATATTAGTATCTATAATAATATTAGTAAATAAATATAAGGTTAAAAATAAAAAACAAATAGAAATTATATCAACTTGTCTATGTCTTTTATTAGTTATAATATTACTTTCTTTAAGTAGTTTAAACTTTAATAAAAAAGATATAAACAAAGATAATAAAATAGATTATGATGATTCTAAAGATATAATAAATTATATTATTGATATTAAGAAAATAGACGATTTAAATCAAAATGTAGATGAAAAGAAAAAAAATTATAGTAAACTTGATTTAAATAATGATGGACGTGTTGATGTAATAGATGTTGCTAAAAGTGTTAATAATGCTAATAAAACTGATTATAAAGTTAATTGTGAAGTTATAATAGATAATTATTATGTATTAAAAAACGAAAGTATATCTTTACAAATTAATGCTACTGTAAGTCCAAGTGCAAGTATTAAAAAAGTAGTAATTGATAATAAAGAATATAATGTTCAAAAAAACGGAAATTTATACAGTGTTGTTTTTAATGCACCAAATAAAGCTGGAGTACATGAATTTCAATTTTCAAAAGTAATTTTAGATAATAATAGAGAAATTTCTATTGATATTAAGAAAAAACTAGAGGTATTAAAAGATAAACCATACGTTGATATGCTTAGTGTTGATGATGAAGAAAATATATTTAGTTTTACTTTTGAGGACATTGATAGTGCATTATTAAAAGATGATGATAATTACTATAAAGGTAGTGTTATAGTAACAGATCCTGAAGGTAATGAGGTAATAAATGAAAAGGTAAAAAAGGAAAATCATTTTACTTATAAATTTAAAAAAGATATAACTTATAAAGCTATTATAAATGCTGAATATGATCTAGATACTAATAAATTAAATAGTATTACTGGGCAAAAAAATAAAGATGAAATAATTATTACTAAGGAAATAGTAGTAACAGATAATTATAACTTTAATATATCAAATATAGGTATTACTGATGCAATTGAAAAAGGTGAAAAGCCAATTGTTACCTTTGAAAGTACTAATGATAAAAACTTTGATGTTGAATCTATTACAATAAATGGTAAAGAATATCCTGTTACAAAGTTAGGAGAAAATCGTTATCAAGCAGTAATGACTGATGTAGATACATCTGTTTTCGGAAAATATTATGTTACTATTAACAAAATAGGATTAAGTAATTTAAAAGTATTTAACAGTGATAAAGATTTTAAAGTTGATGAATTAACTTATAATGTTTTAAAAAACTCACCACATGTAAATGAAATTAATTTAGTAAACAAAAAAGATAGTAATACAATTAATGCATCATATAAAGTTATTGATTCTGATAATACATTAAGAAGTTTAACTGCTGTTTTAGTAGACTCTACTGATAAAATTATTGATACTAAAAATATTGATAACCCAGGAGAAGATGTGTTGTTATCTTATAAAAATAATGTAGATGGAAGATATAAAGTTAAATTTTTATCAAGTTATAACTTGGGTACAGATAAACACATGTATACTGATAAAAATATAGGTGAAAAAGAAATATTAACTCAAGATGATATTTATATTAAAAATGCTACTGTAACTACAATTTTCCCTACTAAAGGACAACCAAAATATAAAGTTACTTATGAAGTTTACGTTGGGGAAAGTATTACATCAAAATACAAATATAATGAAGTTGCAGCTGTTACAGTAAATGGTTTAAATTATGATGCAGAAAAAACAAAAACACCATTTGTATCTGCAATAAGTTTCACAGTACCAAGTGATTCAGGAATATTACAGTTAGAAGCTACTAGAGTACAATTAAGATATGAAGATTATAATAATAATATCCATGAATTTTTCTCAGTAAAACCATATGTATTAAATTTAGATGTTTTAAAAGATAAACCAACTATTAAAAATCTTGAGGTTCAAGATGAAGATTATGATAATTCTACTACCACTTTTAAATTTGATGTAGTTGATGATAAGGGAGGATTTAACGGTGGTGAAATAGAGTTAAATGGAGTTAGAAAACAAATAACAAGAGGAGAAAATATAGTAACATTTGAAAATGTTGAAAAAGATATAACATTTGACTTAAATTTCTATGGAGATTATGAGTTAGATACTAATACACTTGATATTGATGAAAATCTAAATAGTTTTAAAAATGAGTTAATTTATAAGGTACCATATGGACTTTATAATAGTGATAAATACGATAGTATAAAACTAACTAATATTCAAGCTATCAGTATTGATGAAGATGAGTATTTTGAAAAAAATGAAGATATAAAATTAAAATTTAATATTGAAGGATTAGATGAAGAATTACAACTTTCAATTGATAAAATAGTCATAAATGGTAAGGAATATTCTGTAGAAAATATTGATGATAATTATTATGCAATTATTAAAGGTTATAGTAGTGCTGGAGTAAAAGAGATTGATATTAAACAAATCATATTAAATAATGGTAAAAAAGTGACTTTAGCAGATTCTACTAAAGTAAATATAGAGGTATTAAAAGATCCTGTTAAAATAGATGATTTCGATTATAGTGTAAATGACGAAAACATAAATATTAAGTTTAGTTTAGATGATAAAGAAAACTCTGTATTTGGTGAATTATCAGATAATATAAAAATTAAAGTATTCGATGAAGATAATAAATTAATAAAAGAATTCCCATATAATGATGAAATAACATTAGAAATAGATAATGATAAGTTAAGATATTATGTTAGAGTTTATGCAAACTATGATCGCGATACAGACATAAGTAATAATAAAAATGATTATGAAGATATTAATATTTTAGATGAAGTAATATCTTTAGATAAAAATTATATTGAATTAAAAGATATTACAGATATTACATTATTTAAAGGCGAAATGGGTAATACAGTTAGTGTTGATAAAGTAAATGTAAGTGATCTAAAAGAAAATAAAGATTCATATTTTGTTAAGATATCTACAAATGATATGCCTACAATTTATGCTAAAATAAAAAAAGTTTTAGATGATGATGATGAATTAACATTAATTCTTGATTATGAATATATTACTAAAGAAAAGGAAATTCATGATTTAAGAATTGAATTTGGTTCAATAAATAATGGATTTGCAGTTAATGAAGCTAGTCCAGAATCATTTAGTGAATTATTAGAGAAAATTCGTAAGAATCCATCAGGTAATTTCAAACTTACAAGAGATTATAATGTGTTAGATTTAGAAGACTTAGAAGCTAATGAATCATTAATTCCAAGTTCAATAAATTTTACAGGAACTTTAGATGGAAATGGTCATAAAATATACAATTTAGATAGACAATTATTTAATAAGATTGGTGAAAATGCAGTTATTAAGAACTTAACTATAGAAAATGCAGATTTATCAGGCGCAGTACGTGGAATTTTAGCTGATACTGCTACTAATGTAACTGTTGACAATGTACATATAATTAAAAGTGTAATTAAAGCTAATAGCACTTCAAGTGGAACAGGTATAATGTTCGGTGATACTAGAACAAATGTTGAAATTAAAAAATCTTCAATTATTAGTAGTTCTGTAACTGGTGGTAAGAGAATAGGTGGATTTATTGGATACGCATTCAATAAAGTAACAATTTCAAATAGTTATATCAATGATGGTAGTGTATCTGGTAATCAGGATGCAATAGGAGGCTTTGTTGGAGAAGTTTCAAATATGCAATCAGCTTTAATTGAAAACTGTTATGCTAAAGTTAAAATGAATGGTGGAAATGGTACTGCAAAAGGGGGATTTTTAGGATATACACCAAATTCTCGTGTTGTTAAATTAAATAATAGTTTAAGTTTAGCAGATGGTGATAATGGTAAAAAAGTTCATGGTAATGGTATTACAGCAAGTAATAGTTACGAACTTGAAACTTCAAAGATGCTATCTAATAAAGATGATATATTAATAAATTCTGTATCTGAAGAAGATATTAATAATGATTTATTTAAAAACAGTTTAAAATGGAATGATGAAATTTGGGATATAAATAATGTTTCTTATAACAATTTACCAAAATTCAAAGCACAAAACTTTAGTAAATTTGATTCAGACGGATTAACTGAATATGATGAAACTAAAGAGACATTATATAATAATTTAAGGTTATTGATGCCATTTTATAGTAATGAAAAGATAGTAAAGAGTGCATTAAATATAAGTGATGATGATATTTTATCTAAACAAGAAATAATGCATATTATACCTGTTGATGCAACTGGTAATATAGTTACATATTTAACAAACGATAATCAAAGAAAAATAAGTAAATTAAAAATTGTATTCAAAAACAATGAAAGAAAAGAATATGATGTTGTTTACGATAAAACATATGATATAGTAGCAAGTTACAGAATTTGCAATCTAAAAATAGATTATACATTTAACCATTATGTAATTGATAGTAATGCTCAAATTATTAATAATTTAACTAATTATCTATTATCATTAAAATACGAAGATAATCTAGATAAATTAACACAAACTGCTGACAGTAGAATATATAGAGAATACTATGATGATGTTACAAAGAACGAACTTAAAGAATTTGTATTAAAATATCTATCTAACAGTGATTATACAAATACAACTGATGATGAAGTAATTAATGATTATTTAGAAAGAGAAGTTAAAAAAGAACAAAAAATAGAAAAAGTATTATATGTATATAACTACTTTAAGAGATTCTATAGTGTTGATGTAGATGGCATTATGTTAAATGATTTAATATTATTCGATTTTCAGGGATTTAACAAAAATTTAACTCCATATGGTATAGCTTTAAAATTCTTATCTAATGATAATAATTTGAAACTAAATGCTACTAATGATACATATAATAGAATGTTTGCAAGCTATACAAAACTTGATACAATACCAGAATTTCTAGAATACCTTGTTAATACATTAAGTGATTTAAAGGTTGATAGATGGTATGCAAGTAAGTTTAAAGGATATTTAACAGAAATTAAAATAGATGGTCATGATGAAATCTTATATACATTATGGGATCATATTAAATCTAAAGATGTAAAACCTGGTGGATCTTATGCTACATGGTATAATTATGCATTACCTATAATAACTCTTCCAGAAAATTCTGCATATATTATATCTAGTCCAACACAGTTCATAATTGGGGCACAAAGAACTTACACTGCTGATCCAGACAATATTAATGAACAAGAAAAATTAAAAGCAAGGGTAAAAACTTATGCAGATAGGATGAAAGTATATTATGAAAATGCATATAAGATTCTAGAAAATCCTAAATACTTTAATGATATACATACTGTTCAGATAGATAAAAGATATACTTATGATTCAAATGGTAACCAAGTTTTCCAAAATCAATATACAACTCAAGAACCATTTCATAAAAATTTCAATGAAGTAGTTGGTGTATGGGCATATAATGATTATAATGCTGCAACTGCAAATGGAACTTCAATTATATGGAGAGTAGAAGGTCTTATGGATGGTGATTTAACTAAAGGATCAGAATATACATATCACACTTGGTCACATGAAACAGCTCATAATATTGATGCTAGACTTTTCCTTAAAAATAATGGTAGAAGAACTGGAGCTGGAGGAGAAGATTACGCTGATGGTAACCTAACACAAGATTTTGGTGATGGTACAATTAATATGAATATTTCAATAAATTATGGTATTGATGCTAATGTAACATCAAATTTAACTCCAGAACGTATTAATACTCCAGATAAAATAAAAGATTTCTATCAAAAAATGTTTGAAGTATCTGATTTCCTAGATTATTTAGAAGCATTAGCATTCTTAAAACTAGATCCATCAGAGCAAGCAAAACTTGCTGTTAAGGTAGTTTATCTAGATGAGGATGGTAATGAAGTTTCAGCTAGTAATACAACTAGATATAAAGTTTTAACAGAAGAAGACTTTAGAAATATGAAATTAACAACTGTAGATGATTTATGGGATAATCAAATTACTATAAAACCAGGAGTTACTGATTATCAAACTGTTGGAATCAATAGATATGGTGGATATAGTTTATATACAAGACGTTGGTATCAACCACATGATGATAATGGAAGACCAGATTCATATAGCTTTAAAGAATTCGCATGGGAAATGCTAGGTTATAAAGGTTATGATGAAGGATATATAGAATACTATAGTGATAAACATGGAAGCGATGGAGATTTAGGAGCTCTTCGTGCGATAACTGGTTATAGTTCATTTAGAGAATATAAACTTGAACGTTATAAACAGATGAAAGAAAATATGACAAAAATGAAATATATTGATGCTACACAAGTTATCGAAGATTATAAAAATGCCTTAAAAACTGATGCTTTAAATAATGATAGAGATGTAAAACAAAGTACAAATGTTAAAAGAAGTAATTACTATTATGTTAAGAGAATCACAAATGATTTTACAACTGATATTTATGCAGATACTACTACAACAGATGTACATGTAAATAACGCAGAGTCGTTTGTTAAGGCTGTTAAAACTAATCCATTTTATACTATTGTTTTAGATAGTAATATTGACTTTTCTAGTTATTTAACAGGAAGTGCTATAATTGATAATGCATTTTCAGGAATAATTAAAGGAGATAATCACAAGATTTATAATCTTAATATTCCATTATTTAATAATTTGAATGGTGCTAAAATATATGATCTTAATATTGAGAATGTTAATATTGATCAAAATGAAGATCGTTTAGGAGCTTTAGCAAAAAATTCATCTGGATCAGTTATTAATAGAGTTAATCTTAAAAACATTACAATAAATGCCAATAAAAATAAAGAAGTAGGTACATTAATAGGTTACTTAAAAAATACTCGTATTAGTAATGTACATGCAACAGAATTTACAGTATCTGGTACTACTAGAATAGGAGGCCTTATAGGATTTGGTCAAGGAGGAAATAATATTTCTTCTTCAAGTGCTAATGGAACTGTTACAGGATCATCAAATGCAGTAGGAGGTTTAGCTGGTGAAGCTAATGGAGATACTATAATGAATACATATGCTATAGGTTCTGTAAAAGGAGCTACAGACGTTGGAGGTCTAGTAGGATGGGCAGATAATTCATCAATAATTAATAACTTTGCAAAAGTAGATGTTAATGCTAATAAAGACACAGGGGGATTTGTTGGTAAGATAGTAACAAAAGCTAATATAAAAAATAATATTTCATTCTCAAATAATACTAATGGATATAAATTTGATGGTAGAACAGAGAAATCTGTATTTGAAAATGGATATTCTAATAATTACGAAATTGAAGAATATAATGGAAAAACAGCCCTTTCAAAGGATGTATCTGAAAATATAATTGCAAGTAAAAAGTTAGAAGAAATAAAAAATATCGAATTTTATACAATTACATTAGGTTGGTCACAGGATGTATGGGATTTATCAAATGTTGAAAGTGGAGGTTTACCAAAATTAATAGGGAATGATTCAAATGGATTTATAGCAACTATTGCTAATAGAAAACAAAAATCTACTGATTATGATGAACATTTTGATAAAGCTAATGCTATAATAAAAAAAGAAGATGAATATAATAAATCATCTGATCAAGATGATATAGATATTTCTGAATAAAGAAGAAAATTAATTTTCTTCTTTTAATATTTACAATAAAAAGAAAACTGTCTAATTATAACGATAGTGTTCTTTTTATTTTTTTTATTGCATAAGATTTATAGAATTGGAGGACAAATATATGTATGAAATAAAAGAATTTTATAAAGAAGATGGATATGATATAAAAGATTTGCTTAAAAGCTGTATTTATAATTATTATATTAAAAATAAGAATATATCTTTAAGTAATTTATAAAGTAAAAGGAGAAAAACAATGCACAAACAATATAGCAATACTAATTATAATATTGGAATATATATAAGATTATCACGTGAAGATGGTGATGATTTAGAAAGTGAGTCAGTAACAAATCAAAGAAGTCTTTTAACAGGATTTTTAAAAGCAAATGGTTTAAATGCTATTAAAGAATATGTAGATGATGGATATTCTGGTGGAAATTTTAATAGACCTAGTTTTAAAAGATTAATTGATGATATAGAAGAAGGAATTATAAACATGGTACTCACAAAAGATTTATCAAGACTTGGTCGTGATCATATACAAACAGGTTATTATGTAGAAAATTATTTTCCAGAAAAAGGAATTAGGTATATTGCTGTAAATGATGATATAGATACTTTTTATGAAACTAGTGGTAGTGATATGATGCCATTTAAACTAAGTATGAATGATATGTATGCTAAAGATATTTCAAAAAAAGTTAGATCAAACTTATTACAAATGAAAAAAGATGGTAAATTTTGTGGTAGTGTTCCTGCTTATGGTTATATGAGGCATCCAGATAATAAACATCAATTAATACCAGATCCTAAAACTGCACCAGTTGTAAAAAGAATATTTGATTTATACATAAGTGGTTATGGTAGTTGTGCTATTGCGGATATATTAACTAATGAAGAGATTCCTACTCCTATTATGTTAAAAAACAAAGAAAAAAACTTAAAAAAATGTAATCATCCCCAAATTTGGAAACATTGCTCCATTGGGAATATACTTAAAAATCCAATTTATACTGGTGTTCTTATACAACATACTTCTCAAAATATAAATTATAAAGTTAAGAAAAGGAAGAAAGTTTCAAAAAGTGAATGGTGTATAAAGGAAAATGCTCATGAGCCTCTAATTACTAAAGAAACTTTTGAGTTAGCACAGCAAATTAAAGACAAATCAAATAATTATAGTGAAAATAGAAGAAATGTAGAATATATTTTATCAGATTTTGTATATTGTAAAGACTGTGGGGCTAAAATGAGCATTAGTTACGATAAAAAAAGAGATCGTGTAACAATGAATTGTAATAATTATAGAAAATTTAGTAAATACCATATATGTTTCTCTCATTTTATGAATTATGATAAATTAGAAAAAACAGTTTTAAATAAAATTAGTAGATTATCAATGCAGTATATAGAATATAAGGAAGAATTTGAAAAAATAATTAAGAAAGATTATGTAGATCCAAGAGATGAATTAAATAAGAAAATAGATACTTTAACTAAAAATATTCAAAATTTAAAATTAAAACAAGATTCTTTATATGATGATAAATTTAATGGTATTATTAATGTGGATACTTACCAAAGATTATATAACCAAACTGATGAGGAAATAAATATAGCTAATAAAAAAATTAAAAAATATAGAAATGAGATAAAATCTATAAGTAATGAGTCAGTAGTTTATATAGACTACCTAAAAGTAGTAGAAAACTTTTTAGAAATGAAAAATCCAACTAAAGAAATGCTTAATAAATTAATAGATAAAATATATATTACTAAAGATAAAAAAATAGAAATTTATTATAGAATTAAAAAGTGTGAAATACTAGTTTAGTTATCTTAAATGATAACATATATTTTTATTTTTAGGGTATCACTTTTTAGGTTCACGGTGGTATGATGAAGATATTCCTTTTGTTGAAGCTGCTGAAATAGGAACTGAAAAAGTAATAAGGGATCATTCTACAATTGGGATAGTTGTTACTACTGATGGTAGTATAGGAGATATATCAAGAAATAATTATTTAGATGCGGAAAATCAGGTTATAAGTGAATTAAAAGAAATAGGAAAACCATTTATAGTAGTATTAAATTCATCTCATCCAACGTTACCAGAAACAGAAAGATTGGCTGAAAAATTAAAAAAAGAACATAATGTTCCAGTAATACCAATAAGTGTAGAAACAATGAATGAAAAAGATGCTTATAATATTTTAAGGGATGCATTATATGAATTTCCTGTATTAAATGTTAAAGTTGATATTCCAGATTGGATAGCATGTTTAAAACCAACTCATCCACTTAAGAAAATTTATATGGATCAAATAAGAGAATGTGTTGTTGAAGTTGATAAATTAAGAGATATAGAAACAATTAATAATCATTTTAGAAAGTGTGAACAAATTGAAAAATCATATTTATCTAAAATAGATCCATCTCTTGGTGAAGTTACAATAACACTCTCAGCTCCTAATAATTTATATGATGAAGTATTAAAAGAAGTTATTGGAACTAGAATAAATAGTAGAGCATCACTTTTATCAATATTTCAAGAATATAATGATACAAAAGAGGAATTTGAACAATATAAAAGTGCTCTTAAAATGGTTAAAGAGGTTGGATATGGAATTGCAGTACCAACTATAAAAGATATGAAACTTGATACTCCAGAAGTAGTAAAACAAGGTGGCAGGTATGGTGTTAAATTGAAAGCGGTAGCACCATCTATACACATGATAAGAGTAGATGTGGAAAGTACATTTGAACCAATAATAGGATCTGAAATTCAATCTAAAGAGCTAATTAATTATTTAACTAAAAATCAGGAAGATGATGCATCTAATATTTGGAAAAGTGAAATATTTGGTAGAAGTTTAGATGAGATTGTACAAGAGGGTATACAAGCAAAACTTTCACTTATGCCGGATAATTTAAGGTATAAACTTCAAAACACACTAGGAAAAGTTGTAAACAAAGGTTCTAATAATATGATAGCTATAGTCTTATAGCTATTTTTTTTGTGAATTTGTTATATAAATTTTCATCAATTTACTAAATACATTATACGTGTTATAATTTATACTGGGTGATAGCTTTGAAAAAAAATAGTTTTGTTGAGGGAACTATAGTTGCGTATATTGCAATACTTATAACTAAATTAATAGGAGCAGTATATGTTATCCCATTTTATAAAATAATTGGTGAGGCTGGCGGTGTATTATACTCTTATGCCTATAATGTATACTGTTTGTTTTTAAATATATCAACAAGTGGTATTCCAACTGCGGTAAGTATTATAATAGCGGAATATAATGCTTTAAAAATGTTTAATGAAAGAGAGTATGCTTATAAAATTGCTAACAAGGTAATATCATTATTAGCTATTTTTGCGTTTTTAGTAATGTTTATTTTTGCGAACCCTATAGCTAATTTCTTTGTTAACGATATACATGGCGCTAATTCTATAAAAGATATAGTGTTAGTTATTAGGGTTATATCTTTTTGTCTACTTATTATACCTTTTCTTAGTGTTACAAGAGGATATTTACAAGGCAATAAATATGTAGCTGATTCATCATTTAGTCAGCTAATTGAACAGTTATCTAGAGTCTTTATTGTTCTAGTTGGATCATATATAGCAATAAATGTACTTCATTATAGTATTTCAATAGGAGTATCTGTTGCCCTTTCTGGAACTGTAATTGGAGGTCTTTGTGCACTTGTATATTTAAAATATAAAGTACATAAAAATAAAAAACTATTTAACAAATCTGTTACAAGCATTAATGATTCAACTGTTTCAGAAAAAGAAATAATAAAGAAAATATTTATTCATGCTATTCCTGTTGTAGCGGTTGCAATTACACAAAATATTTATGAAATGGTAGATTTAAAATTTATTATTAAAGGACTCTATTTAATAGGATACGATGCAGATATGTGTGAGTATTTAGCAAGTATAGTGGTAACTTGGGGACCAAAGATATGTACTGTTATAAATGCTCTAGCAATTGGTCTATGTGCAAGTATTATTCCTTTTATTGTTAGTAGTTATGTAAAAAATGATATAAAGCAATTAAATAGAAAGTTTAATCAAGCTATAAATACCATTATATTTGTAGGAATACCTCTAGCAGCATTTATAATAATTTTTTCAGATAAAGCATATTACATATTTTATGGTGCAAATGAATATGGTAGTATAGTTCTTAAATTACTTGCAATAGTAACTATAACTTTTAGTTTACAACTTGTAATTAACACTATGCTTCAAGGTATGAAAAAGTATAAAATAGTATATATAAATATAATAGTTGGAGTTATAATTAATGCAGTTCTTGATATACCACTAATATTATTTTTTAATAAGATAGGATTTTATCCATATCTAGGTTCGCTATTTTCAACATTAATTGCACAGTCTATATCTATATGTATAGTATTAATTAGTCTAAAAAAAGAGTTTGGATTTAAATATAAAAATATATTAGATACATTAATTAAGGTGATTCCAATGTGTCTTATAGTTTCAGTATTTATGTTTGTACTTAAACAATTTTTATTTAAAAATTCAAACTATCTTATAATATTAATTGAACTTGGTATAAGTGGTATTTTATATGTATTAATGTATATATTTATGACATACAAGGCAGGATTTTTAACTAATATATTGGATCATGCTATGATAGATAAAATTTTAAAAAAATTAAAGATTAAGAAATAGGTGATAATAATGAATAGCACTCATGTAGAAATAAATTTGGATAATTTAGCACATAATGCTAAAACAATAACAAAAAAATATAACGATTATAAATATTTTATTGGTGTACTAAAATCAGAGGCATATGGTCATGGAGAATATATAATTAATGAATTATATAATAATGGAATAAACTATTTTGCTGTTTCCTATATAAATGAAGCATTAATGGTACGAAAATATAATGAAAATGTTCCAATACTATGTCTTCAACCAGTTAATTTAGATGATATAAACATAGTAATTAAAAATAATCTTACGATAATAATACATGATATGGAGTACTTAAATAAACTAATTGATTTAAATATAAAAGATAAAATTAAAATTCATATGAAAATAGATTCTGGTATGAATAGATTAGGCTTTAAAGATAAAGAAGAAATAAAAAAAGCATATGATATTATTAATAATTCTGATAATTTAATTTTAGAGGGAATTTTCTCTCATTTTGCAACTACTGGAATATTTGATAATAAATGGGATTATCAGGTTAATAATTTTAAAAAATTAACTAGTCTAATAGATTTAAGTAAAATTCCTATAGTTCATTTAGGTAGTAGTGTTATTTTATTATCTCATCCAAAGATAGATTTTTGTAATGGTATAAGAATGGGAATACTATTATATGGATATAATGTATCACCAACATCAAGTAATAAAGGAATAAAAAATATATTAAGAAATTTTAGAAATAAGTTTTATCAAAAAAGATATAATATAAGCAAGACATATTCAAATGTTAAAATAGATTTAAAACCTTCAATAAAAATGTATACTAATATTATTCAGATAAAAAATGTAAAAAAGGGAGAATTTATTGGTTATGGAGCTAAGTATATAGCAAAGGAAGATATGTTAGTTGCAGTACTTCCTATAGGGTACAATAATGGTATTAGTAGAATTAATGATGGGGGATATGTTTACATAAATAATAAAAAATATTTTATAGTTGGTTGTATATCCATGAATATGATGACTATAAAAATAGATAGTGATGTAAATATAACAGATAAAGTACTAATAATGGGTGATAATATAACGCTTGGGCAATTTTCAAGAGCTAATAACCTATCAATATCAGAATCTCTACTTAATATTGGTAAAAATAATGCTAGAATATATATAAAAGATAATAATATTGTTTATGAAGAAAAAAAATAGAAATATCTATTTTTTTTTATTATTTAATCTAGACTAAATTTATTAAAAATGTTATTATATAATATATAGTAGAGGAGAATAAAAATGGAAGAAAAATTTATTGTGGAACTAGATAATGGCAAAAAGGTTCCAGCTACCCCTATAACTAGATTATCATCTGATGAAACAGGTGTAGAATATTTTTATTATTCTATAGAAGAAGATGACTATGATAAAAGCGGAGAAGTATCTATTCTTGCGTCAAGGGTAATGGTTGAAGACGGAAAAGAAAAATTAGTAGATTTGGCAGATGAAAGTGAAAGACAATTAGCATATAATCTATTTTCTGAAACATACAAAAAAATAAAACAGGAAGCGAAAAAAACAGCTTAATATTTATTTAGCAAAGTGAGGTGAAAATTATGTCTATTTCAAATTTATCAATAGATGATAAAAAAAGATTATCTGATCTTCATAACAAATTACATGATATAGTTAGTTCAAGAAGTTCTATTGATAATATTATTTTTCCATTGTTTGAAAAATATAATAAACTAACAGAAGAAGAAAAAAAGTTAGACTCTCTTTATGATGATTTAGATTTAAATAGTGATGATATTGGTTTAGGAGAGGATTCATCTGAAAAATTATGCGAAGTAGTATCAAGAATTGAAGAAATAGCAGAAGAGAAGAAAAAATTAGAAGATGAAATATTAAATACAAATTCAAAGTATGATGAAATAAAAAGTAAAGAAATAGAAATATTATCACAAATTGACTTAATTAAGACCTCAGGTACAAAAAGTGAGACTGAAACTAAAGAAAATATAGCAAATCTAGATAAAAATGTTTCTTTGCAAAACGAGATAATAATAAAAAATAAAGATATATTAAAAGATATGGATATGGACAATTTAAAAGCTAAGAAAATTAAAAATTCAATAATAAAAACAAAGAGAAGTGTTTCTAATTATATAAAAACTGTATTTCAAGATTCACAGGAATTAAAAGTCGTAGTATCAGGGGTAGGAGAAAAACTTTTAGGTGTTACTAATAGTACAATTAATGTTAAACAAGATAGTATAATTTCTACTAATGATGAAAAAAACGCAATACAAGATATAATTGATAGATATAATAAAACAAAAGAAATAAAATCTCAAATTGAGGATGCAGCAGATAATTTATTAATGGGTGATGAGGCAATAAATGAGTCTATATACATTAATCAAAATTCTGAAAATGAGACAAAAATTGAACATGAAGTTGAAGATAATATTATAGATAATAAATTTAACGAAGATGAAGTTATAGTAGAGAAACCTCCTTTAGTTAGTGAAGATGAGTCAAAAGTTATTGATATTCCTTTATCTTTAGAAGATAATGTAACAAATGATAATATAGAAAATAATAATGAGGATGTAGAAGTAAATAATTCTCAATTAAATAACGAACAACCAAATAATAATATAGCATCATATGGTGATACTGTACAAAGTGTTAATTTAGCAAAAAATAAAATAGCAAGATCTAATAAAAATAAAATATGGGGTATACAAGAATTATTTAAACCTTATTTAAACCAAAAAACAAATAATATTTCATATAATGAAAGCATAAAACAAAATTATAATTCTGAGGATAACATTGTTGATATATTTGGACAAACTGATACGATGAAATTAGTTTCATAAATATTTACAATGTTTCTTTTTTTTTAGCTAAAATATTGATGTTTTTTTATTAAAAGTATTGCAAAAATATCTAAAAAATGTTACTTTAGATATATAAGCATAGAATGCTTATGAAATATAGAAATAGTCAGATATGGAGGTAAATTATGACAAAAGCACAATTAGTAGAATTAATGGCAGCAAAATCAGGATTAACAAAAGCTGACTCATCAAGAGCATTAGAAGCATTCCAAGATGTTGTTGCAGAATCATTACAAAAAGGAGAAAAAATAACTTTAACAGGATTTGGATCATTCTCTGTTAGTAAGAGAGCTGCAAGAGAAGGTAGAAATCCAAGAACTGGACTACCAGTTAAGATTGCTGCAAGAAACAGTGTTTCATTTAAAGCAGGAAGCAAATTAAAAGAAACAGTTAATAGATAAATAGAAGAACCATTTATTGGTTTTTTTATTTTATATGTTATAATTTTATTAAGGTGATATTTTGTGTATAATGTAGCTTTGAAAGTATTAAATATTATAAATAATAATGGATATGAGGGTTATATAGTAGGAGGATTTGTTAGAGATAATTTACTAGGAATTGAATCTAATGATATTGATATAACGACTAATGCAACATATTCACAGTTAAAAGAAATATTTATCTTTGATGACATAGATGTTAATTTTGGAAGCTTTAAGTTAAATTATGAGGGATATATATTTGATATAACAACTTATAGAAAAGAAAATGGCTCTATTAATAGTAGAAAACCAAAAAGCATAGAATATACATCTTCTTTATATGAAGATTTAAAAAGAAGAGATTTTACTATTAATACTATATGTATAGATAAAGATGGAAAATACTTAGATTTATTTAATGGTATTATAGATTTAAATAATAAACTAGTTAAATCAGTACAAGATGAGGATGTAAGTATTAAAAATGATTCTCTTAGAATATTAAGAGCTATTAGGTTTGCAACAATATTTAATTTTTCAATTGATAAGAATTTATATAATAGTATTATAAAAAATAAGGATTTACTATATAACTTATCATATGATAGAAAGAAAACTGAATTAGACCATATTTTTATGAGTCAAAATTTTGATTATGGTGTTAAACTTATTACTGATATCAAACTAGATAAAACTCTTGAAATACATGGTTTAAATGATACTATTAAATGTTCTTCAAAATATGGAATATGGGCTCAATTAGAATATTCAAATAAATATAATTTTTCTAAAGCAGAAAATAAAAAAATTAATCAGATAAGAGCAATATTAAATAATAAAAAAATAGATAATAGAATATTATATAATTATGATTTAGATAATATAATGATTTCAGGAGAAATATTAAATATTGATAAGGCAACCATAACTGATTTATATAAAAAGTTAAATATATATAAGAGAAGCGATATAGATATATCTTATAGTGATTTAAAGAAATTTAATTATAATATAAATAAAATTTATATAGATTTAGAAAACCAAATATTGTATAATAAATTAAAAAACAAAAAGTCAGATATACTTACATATTTAAATTTAAAGTACGAAGGGATGTGTAATCGTGAATAAAAAAATAATTGATGAGTTAATTTTAACTAGTAATAATTTAATAATACCTTCATACATGATAAAATTTTATTCATTATTAAATTTAGATGATTATGAATTTATTATTTTAGTATATTTATTAAATAGAAAAGATTATGTATCTTTTGATATAAACAAAATATCGGATGATTTATATATGGAACAAGCAAAAGTACTAGATGTTATATCAAAATTAACTGAAAAAAAATATATTTCTATAGAAATGAAAAAAAATAATGGAATAATAGAAGAATATATTTCATTAGATCTATTTTATAGCAAGATAAAATTATTATTAATTGAAAACAATACAGAGGAAAAAAATAATGATATATATAGTTTATTTGAACAGGAACTAGGAAGAACATTATCTCCAATGGAATATGAAACAATAAACAATTGGCTTGAAAGTAGTATTTCACAATCTCTTATTAAAGAAGCATTAAAAGAGGCCGTATTAAATGGTGTAAATAATTTAAGATATATAGATAAAATATTATTTGAATGGAATAAAAAAGGTTATAAAACAAGAGAGGATATAGTAAGCAAAAAAAATAATAAAGATAATGATTATATAGAAGAAATATATGATTATGATTGGTTAAACGAATAAAAGATACTTCATAAATAAATGAAGTATCTTTTTATTCAATAACTTTTATTGTTCTTGTAACAGTGTCTTGTTGATTATTATATGTTATTTTATATGTTAATGTATAATCTCCAGGAGCTGTAAATGTATATGTTGATTTATTTGCTTTACCAGTTTCTCCGTTTGAACAAGATACAACAATTGTCGTTTTACTAGTTATTTCAATACCATTACTTGATACTTTAATTCCAGGATCTGTATAAGTAGCACTACCATCTATAAGAGTTACAGTATCAGGATCAGCACCAATTGTTGTTGTAGTTAATAAATCAGAAGTAGTATCATTTGGTTTATTATCTTCAATTTTCTCTCCCTTAACATCAACGGATGCCCCTGGACTTTGAGTTATTTTTAAATTACTACAAGTTGTTTTAACTATATATGTAACATTCTTACTTAACTTAGTTGTTTTAAATGACGTATTAGTTGTAAAACCTAGAGAAGATATACTACCTGTTGCGTTATCTTTAACGAATATTTCATATCCATATTCTCCAAATGAAGATTTAATAGCTGCAACTTGTGAATCTAAACTACTTTTATATAGAGTTTTAAATGCTTTTCTAAAATAATCATCTGATAAATGACTTGGCTTTGGAGCTGCAGACCAACTAAGCTCTATATTCTTTCCACTTGATTTAGCAGTTAATCCTGTAGGATCAGGAAGAGTACTATATCTAGGTGATACCTCAGTAGGTTCAGCACCTTTTTTACAATATTCAGTAACCTTCATATCATCTGGTGTATTAGCACTAGGAAGCATTAATGGATCAGTTTCTTTTTCCACAGTACATTTAACAACACTACTTGGTACAGTAAATTGTTTTGAACCACTTCTATCAGAAATTTCTCCTATTATTTGTCTAAATAATCTTCCTCTTGCTGTAAATCCATCATTTGCTAAATAATATCCTTTTTCAATAGTATTATATCCATACCATAATGATACAGCATATTCAGGTGTATAACCAGTTACCCACATATCATTATTAGCAGAAGATGGGAATCCATATTTTTTTCTTGTATCAGTATCAAAATTTGAAGTACCAGTTTTAGCAGCAAGTCTAACACCACTAACTGTACCATTTATATTACTATATCCTTCAACTGCATATAATAATGCATCAGTAATCATATAAGCAGTTGAATCTGACATTACTTTTGTCTTTTTATTTTTAAGACTAACAGTTTTACCAGTATCAATATATTCAATTTTATTTATAGTATATGGTTTTGTATAATATCCTCCGTTTGCAAACGCTGCATAAGCACCTGCCATTTGCATTGGATTTGATCCATTAAATGCTCCAAGAGCATGAGCTTCATGTATATAACCAGTTGAATCAATTTCAGGTTTTATTCCAAGACTAGTAACAAACTTTACTATATTTGCATTATCAACAGATTGGAATACTTTAACTGCTGGTATATTTCTAGATGCTGCCATAGCATATTTATATGTCATTAATCCGCCATATCCACCATCAGAATTTTTAATAGGTTCACCACCACCATACGTATATGGTGCATCCACAACTTGATTTGCTTCGGATGCATTATTAAATTCATAAGCTGGTCCATAATCGAATAATGGTTTAGCACAAGATCCTATCTGTCTATTAATATCAGTTGCAAAATTAAATGTTCTTTCACCAGTTTGATTTCTTCCACCACCAACTGCAACTAAAGCACCAGAATTTACATCCACTATAGCTACACCAGCTTGAACTTTATCATCTTTCCAATCCCATGTTTTTCCTGCCATTATATCATTCATCATTTCTTGTTTTGATGTATCTAAATTTGTATATATTTTCATTCCTACTGTATATGGGTTGTATCCAGTTTTCTCTTCAGTCTCTTTAATTACAATATCAACATATGATTGATATGGATTTGAATCACCTTCAGGATTAGAACTTCTAAGAAGTGATTTTACAGGGATACTATTAGCATATTCTTCTTCCTCTTTTGTAATATATCCATGTTTTCTCATTAAATATAATACTGTTGCTCTTCTCTCTTCAGCTAATTTTGGATTTCTATATGGATCATATGAAGTAGGAGCTTGGAACAATCCTGCAATTAATGATGCTTCAGCTAAATTAATATCAGAAACTGATTTTCCAAAATAACTTTGACATGCTTGTTCAACACCATATGAACTATTTCCTAAGAATGGAGTATTTACGTAAAATTCCATAATTTGTTCTTTAGAATAATTTTTCTCTAATTTAAATATTGATATATATATATCAGTAAATTTTCTTTTAATACCTTCAAAACCAGATGAAACGGTAGATGTATAGTTATTCTTAACAACTTGCATTGATATAGTAGAACCACCACCAGCATTACCATGTCCAGTTATCTTATTTATAACTTGACCTATAGATGCTTTTATAAATCTTGGTAAATCAAATCCATTATGTTGCATATATCTAGAATCCTCAGTTGCTATGATTGAATCTACTAGTACTTGTGGTAAATCATTATATGAAACCTTTTTTCTTTTTTCAACTCCTAATTTTGTTATTTGATCTCCATTTTTATCATATACTATAGAAGCTTCTGCTCTATATAAATTATCTGGATCAAAATTTGGTGCACTTATTACTATATATATAGCGAATATAATGCCACCTATTAATCCAATAAGAATTAATAATAAAATTATATTTAATATATTCTTTAATAATTTTTTCCTTTTATTAATATTTTTTTTGTTATTTTTTACTGAAGTATTATTTTTTCTAGTTTTATTCCTCATAATTTCTAGACCTCCATCTTCTATAAATATAATATTTAAAATAGTAACTGATATTAAAAATATAACTCCAACGGATGCTTTAATAAGCAGCAGTAATACACTTAATAATATCAAAACTAGAAGTACATAAGAATAAACCTTATTGTCACTTATAAACTTTGCTATTTTTCTATTAATAATTTTTAATTTTTCAATCATATTATCTCCCCTATATAAATTTCATCTATTAATTTTATATAATCTAATCTTGGTTGGTATTTTTCTTCTATTATATAACCATTTTCTTCAATATAAGATAATGGTATTGATTTTCTATTACTATTAACAAGAAAATTTTCTAATTTTACTGTTGGAAGTAAAAATGTTTTATTTAAATTTGAAAACCTAATTATTAAAAAAGAAATACCACCATGCTTTTCTATCTTTAGTAAATGCTTTATCTGATGAGGATGTATATTATTTAAAGAAAATGATGTATTATTTTTTGTTTCTTTTGCTTCAAAATCAATATATTTACCTTTATATATACCGTTATAATCAGTAGTAGATGGCGTTTCATAGTATGCTTCTTTAATTTTTGTATTTATTCTATTATTGTAATCTACTTTTACCACTTTAACGGGAGTAGGTTTTTTATATATTACTGCGATATCATTATCTAAATAATATTTATTAGAAATGTTTATATCATGTTCTAAATTCATTCCTCTATTAGCGTAATTTATGATACTTTGGTGAACAATATTCTTTTTGTTTGGATATTTCATTATTATCACCTTTATCATTATACTATATAATTGAAAATTTTAATATATTTAAATTTAAAAAAAATATTTTATTTTGTAATTTTATAGGAAAATATATAATTGTATGTCGAAACTAATGAAATAATCTAATAAAAAATATATTATAGAATAAAAAGGAGATTATATATGAACAATTTATATTTAATTTATATATTTTCAAATATGATAGATGACATATCAGATAGCAAAACAAACTTACTTATCAATTGTAATAATAGAAGAAGTAAATAAAGTGTGAATTGACAAAACTATATTTTTTTGTGATAATGTATTTACTAGAGGTGAGAATATATGAAATCTGACGAAATAGTTCTAAATCCTGATTTAATCTTAAACTGGGATTTTAAAATTGATGCTAGAGGATATAGACCTCAAGAAGTAGATAAGGCTTTAGATATGGTAATAAGTGATTATAGAGCTTATGAAAAGATAGTTAAAGACCTTAAAGAACAAGTATCAACATTATCTGATGAAATACTTGAATTAAAACATAAACTAAGAAATGCAAAAGCTAATATGGAAATAGTAAAGAATAGCGAAAAAGAAGTAACAAATATTGATGTACTTAGAAGATTATCTCAACTTGAAAAAATAATATACGGAAAAGATTCAGACGGAGATTTATAATAGTTTTTTAGGTAAACGCTGCATTTTATAATGTAGAGGAAAGTCCATGCTCGCACTCTTCTGTGATGAGAGTAGTGATTGTGTATAGGGAAAAAATAACCTATAGTAGTTTAATACTAACGACGGTAAAATATCCTAAGGATTTCTATGGATAAAGTAACCATAAAGTGCCACAGTGACGAAATTTTCTTGAAAAAGAAAAAATGAAACGTTGGTAAACTCCGCAAGCGAGAAACCCAAAATATGGTAGGGGAACCCTTATTAGAGAATAAGAATCGAGTAAGGGATGACAAAAATGTCATAGATAAATGTTTACCACCTTGTAAAAAGGTACAGAACATGGCTTATTAAAAACTATAATTATATAAAAAGGAGTGAAAAATTTGAAAGAAATTGGCGAAATATTAAAAGAAACAAGACAAGAAAATGGTGTTTCTATAGAAGAGGCTGCAGCAGATCTTAATTATAAAAGCTCTCAACTTGAAGCAATTGAGATTGGTGATTTCAAATTATTTAAAGATATATTTTTATTAAAATGTATGATAACTGACTATGCAAAGTATTTAGGATTGGATTCAGAGAAAATAATTGATGAATTTAATGAATACGTATTTGAATCAACATCAAAAATACCTATTGATGATATAGAGAAAGCAAGTAAAATTAAAGAAAAGGAAGAAAAAATTGCTTCACCTTATACAACATTAGATGATAAAAAAAGCAAACTTCCACTTATCTTAACTATCATGTTAATAATATTAATAATAGTATTTGTAATTGTTTTCTTTAATACAAATGATGAAAAATCTAACGATAATATAAAAGTAAGTTATGAAGTTTAGTAGGAGATAATATGAAAGATAAAAATTTACCAAATAAAATAACTGTGTTAAGAATAATTATGTCAGTAATTATATTATTTATATTACTATTCCCATGGAGTATGGTAAATGTAAATTTTAAAAGATTTATAATTGATAACACAGTAATAATTGATTCAAAAATGATTATAGCTGGAATAATTTTTATAATAGCATCTTTAACAGATTTTCTAGATGGTTATTTAGCTAGAAAATATAAAGTAGTTAGTGATTTTGGAAAAGTAATGGATGCTATAGCTGATAAATTATTAACTAATGGGTTATTAATTATACTATGTGCACAAGGATATTTGCATCCAATAATTCCAGTTATTATAATACTTAGAGATACGGTAGTTAATACTCTTAAAATGGTAGCAGGTAATAATGGAAATGTAGTTGCAGCAATAAAAACAGGAAAATTTAAAACAGCATTTTTAATGATAGGATTAACACTTAAATTATTTGGAAACCTACCATTTGGTCTTATCAATATAGCAGTAGATGATTTCTTTATAATAGCAGCCACAGTATTATCGGTAATATCTGGTTATGAATATTATAGAATGTATAGCAAGTTTTTAAAGAAAAATGTATAAATTTAAATTTTAATTACAATTATTTAACAAAATTGTAATTTTTCTTTTGACCAAAAATACATATTTGAAGTATGAAATTTACAAAAATATAAAACAAATGTTCGAAAAATACTTGACTTTTATTTGGTACATAAGTTATAATGATGTTACTAGTACAAGGAGGATAAGAATGACAAAAGATACTAATGTAAAAAATGATAAAGATAAAATTTTATCACAAGTTCTTTTAGATATAGAAAAACAATTTGGAAAAGGTGCAATAATGAAATTAGGAGATGATACTCATAGAGAAATTGCTGTATCATCTAGTGGATCATTAGCACTTGATATAGCACTTGGTGTTGGTGGACTACCAAAAGGAAGAATAGCTGAAATATATGGTCCAGAATCTAGTGGTAAAACAACTCTTGCTTTACATGCTATAGCTGAAGTACAAAAAATGGGCGGAAGAGCTGCATTTATTGATGCAGAACATGCTTTAGATCCAGTATATGCAAAAAACTTAGGAGTAGACATCAATGAACTTTTATTATCACAACCAGATACAGGAGAACAAGCTCTTGAAATATGTGAAACTCTTGTAAGAAGTGAGGTAATTAATATAGTTGTAATTGATTCAGTTGCAGCTTTAGTTCCACAAGCAGAAATAGAAGGAGAAATGGGTGACTCTCATGTAGGGCTTCAAGCAAGATTAATGAGCCAAGCCTTAAGAAAATTATCTGGAACAATAAATAAAACAAATACAATAGTTATATTTATAAATCAGTTGAGGGAAAAAGTTGGTGTAATGTTTGGAAATCCTGAAACAACACCAGGTGGAAGAGCACTAAAATTTTATTCCACAATAAGAATGGAAGTAAGACGTAGTGAACAAATAAAACAAGGCGATAAAGTTATTGGAAATAGAACTAATGTTAAAATCGTTAAAAATAAGGTGGCACCACCGTTTAGAACTGCAACTTTAGAAATAATGTATGGCGAAGGAATAAGCAAAGAAGCTGAATTAATTGATTTGGCTGCAGAATCTAATATACTAGAAAAGAGCGGATCATGGTATTCATATAATGGAGAGAAACTTGGTCAGGGAAAAGAGACAGTTAAGGCTTTACTAAAAGAAAATAAAAAATTAGAGTCAGAAATAGAAAAAAAGGTAAGAGATTACTACAAGATATCTATCAATAATAAATAGATATCTTTTTTTTATTAAAAAATCATAGTTTTAACTAATAATTCATTGAAAAAAAAAACATGTAGTGGTAAAATGTATATATATAATTTTAGAATAGGAGTAGTCTAGTATGATTTCAAAATTAGCAAATAAAAAATATAAGATATTAATATCAATAATGGTTTTAGTAATTGGAATAATTGTGATTAATAATATACCAATTATAGATAGATATAAAGGATTAGTTAGAGTTGATAAAGCAACAGTAAGTTTAATAAACGCAAATATAAATGAGGCAACAGCAAAAAATGAAACTAATCTAATTAAAAGTAAAGATAAAATAAAATATGAAATCAACTATAAATTAGATGAAAATGTTGATGCTGGGAAAAGAAATGTTGAAATAAAGGCTACATTAAATGATAATGAAAAAGAATACGCACAGTTTAAGGAAATAAAAGCAGAAAATATAACAAGTGTTATAAGTGAAGATAAAAAGACTATAACAATAAATATTAGTGATGTTGAACAGTCAAAGGAACAAACAATAAATTTGTATATTTATGTTCAAGGTGCTCCAGATGGATTTAAATTAAATCCTAGTATAGAAATAAAAGAATCTACTGATTCATCATATAAAAAATTAGTAACTGATCCAGTTATTGTAAAAACTAACAGTATAACTGGGGATGTTAGACAGGATGATGGAAAGACTATATTACCAAACATAGAATTAAAATTGGTAAAAGATGGCAAAGAAGTACAAAGAACATATTCAAATAAAAATGGTAAATATGTATTTTCTGATATAGAAAATGGTGTTTATACAGTTGAAGTAGTTGAAGATAT
This sequence comes from uncultured Bacilli bacterium, assembly GCA_947598325.1. Lineage (GTDB taxonomy): Bacteria > Bacillota_I > Bacilli_A > RF39 > UBA660 > CAG-433. The sequence continues at coordinate 37,202 of CANQFD010000004.1, read as the reverse complement.
GTATGAAATAGTATCTTCTAAAACAGTAGAATTAGAAGAAAATGCACTGCTTAATATATATTTAAAAAAGGTAAAACCATTTGCAATAGATGTAAAAAAATATATTACAAAAGTAAAATTAATAAATAATTCAAAAGAAACTGAATATACATATGATGAAATGAGCAAGGTAAATCAATCAGTAAAAGAATTAAAAGAATTACAAGGTGAAATTGAATATAAAGTAAAAGTTATAAATACAGGAAAAAAATCAGGAGTAATATCACTAGTAAAGGAAAATATTCCTGAAGGATTAGAATTTAATAGTGAAAAAAATCCTAATTGGACTGAAAAAAATGGATATCTATATAATAAAGCTTTAGAAGGTATAACAATAAATGCAGGAGAAGTAAAGGAAGTAAAATTAATACTAGATATTTCAAAAACTGATGAAGCAAAAACATATTTGAATAAAGTAAAAATAATGGGCGAAGTTTATGAAAAAGTAGCATATATATTAGACGGTAAAGTTTATAAAGAACTAGAAGTATTAGAAGGCGAAAAAATAGAAGAATTAAATGTACCAAGTACTGACCATGAGTTTAGTGGATGGTATACAGATAAGAATTTTACGAATAAATACAATTTTGAAAATGAAGTTAATAAAGATCTTATATTGTATGGAAAATATATAAATGAAGATGCAAAAAAATATACAGTAACTTTCGTAGATGATGGAAAAATCGTACAAAGAGAAGAATACGAAGAAGGATCAATTATATCAAAGGTACCAGAAGTTTCAAAAGAAGGTCATACTTTTAAAGGATGGTTTACTTCTGATGATGTTGAATATAAAGAACCAATAACAGTATCAGAGGATTTAACATTATATAGTAAATATGAAATTAATAAGTATAAAATAAAATTTGTAAACAATGATAATAGTTTACTAGAAGAAAAAGAAGTATTATATAAAGAATTACCTGTATATAGTAAAGAGAAGCCAAACAGAGTATCAACTGAAGAAGAATCTAAAACATATGAGTATGAATTTGCTGGCTGGGATAAACAAATAAAAGAAGCAACAAGTGATGAAACATATGTAGCTACATATACATCTAAGAAAAGACAATATGAAGTTAGGTATGTTGATGAAGGTGGAAATCAATTAAAGGAACCAGAAAAATATTATTATAAAGAAAAAGTACAACTAACAGATCCAGAAGAAAGACCACATTATGATTTTATAGGTTGGTACTTAGATGATGAAAAACAAGAAGAAAGCATTACAGTTGAAAAAAGCATGGTATTGGTTGGTAAATTTGTTAAAACAAAATATGTTGTAAAATTTATTGACGGAGATAAGGAAGTTTTAAACAGAACTGATGCAACATATGGTGAAGTAATAACAGTAGATGAACCAAAAAAAGAGGGTTATAATTTCGTAGGATGGTATACAATTAATGATAATGAAGTAAAACTTCCACTTACTGTAGAAGGAAATGTAACAGCATACAGTAGATACGAAATAAAGAAATATACTGTAAAATTTTTTGACCAAGGTACAGAATTAGAAAATTTAAGATTAACTGATGTTGAACATTTTAGTACAATTAGTAAACCATCTTTTGAACCTACAAAGGAAGACTATAACTTTAGTGGATGGGTAATAAAAGGAACAGATACTAAGTATACTTTTACTGAACAAATAACTGGAGATTTAGAATTAGAAAGTACATATACAGCAAAAGAAGTTTATGAAGTTACATTTAAAATAGGAGAACAAGTAGTAGGTCAACAATATGTTATGGAAGGAAAAACAGCAAGCGTACCAGATACTCCAACTAAAAAAGGATACTTATTTGATAAATGGTATAATGAGGAAAGTTTAATAACTGAATATGATTTTAAAACAAAAATTACAAAACCAACTGTAATATATGGAAAATTTAATGAAAATAGACACAAAGTAACTTATATGAATGAAGGTACTGAGTATCATTCTGGTACAGTATTAGATAGTTATACTGCTGCTGATACAAAGCCAAGTGCTAATCCAACTAAAACTGGATATACATTTAGATATTGGACTTTGGAAAATGAAAGTGATTATGATGCAAGTCCAGCTGAGTATTCTTTTGATACTGAAGTTACAAATGATATAACACTATATGCAGTTTATGAAATAAATGGTTATCAAATAACTTTTAAAAATTATGATGAGAGCGTTCTTGTAGTAAGAACAGTAAAATATGGGGAAACTCCATCTTATTCTACACTAGCAGATCCTAAAGAGGATCCTGTTAAACCATCAACTGATGAATATTCATATACATTTAATGGATGGACACCACAAATAGTACCTGCAACAGATGATGCAACATATACAGCAACATATACAAGTGAAAAAAGAAGTTATAAAATAAAATTTGTAGATGATGATGACTCACAATTAAAAGAAGAAATGTATGAGTATGGAGCAATGCCATCATATGATGGAACTCCTGTTAAAGAATCAACTGATGAATATTCATATACATTTAGTGGATGGACACCACAATTAACAACTGTAACGGGTGAAGCAACATATAAAGCAACATACACAAGCCAAAAAAGAAGTTATACAATAAAATTTATAAATGAGGATGGAACTCAGCTTCAGGAAGAAACTTTAGAATATGGAACAACACCAACATATAAAGGTGAAACTCCAACAAAAAAAGCAACAAGTGAATATACATATACTTTTAAAGATTGGAACCCACCAATAGCACAAGTAACAGGTGATGCAGTATATACAGCAACTTATAATGCAACAAAACAAGGATATACAGTTACATTTATAGATGGTGATAATCAAACTGTTAAAGACGTATTATATGGTGAAACAGTAGAAAAAATAGATGATCCAAGTAAAGATTATAATATATTTTTAGGTTGGACTTTAGATGGAGTGATATTTGATTTTCAAAAACCAATAACAGAAAGTATAGTTCTATATAGTAGTTATGAATTAGTTGAAAAACCAAAGATAACACATTCACCAGAAGAATGGGTAAAAGATAAAGTAACAGTAACAATAAGTAACGATACTCACCCAGAATATACTTTTGTTTATAAAAAAGGTGAAAGTGAAACAGGATATACTGACTATAGTGTACCTTTTGAAGTAACAGATAACGGAAGTATACTAGCAAAATCAGTTAAAAAAGGTGTAGAAAGTGAAATAGAAACACATTTGATAAACAACATAGATAAAATAGCTCCAACAGTAAATGATATAAATGAGAGCGATATAACACCAACAAGTTTTAGAATAAGTGTAAGTGCAATAGATAATGAATCAGGATTAGATACTATAAAAATACTTAAAAATGATTCAGAAATATTTAGTGATACTTATACAGAAGATTTAAATAGTGAAAAAGAGATAACTAATTATTTAATAGATAATCTTGATGAAGATACACCATATACAATAAAAGTAGTAGCAACTGATAAAGTAGGTAACGAAAGTATAATAAAAGAAAAAGAAATAAGAACATCTAAAAGAGTAATAGTTGCAAGAATAATTGGAAGAAATGATTCTTTATATGATAGCGAAGATGACTATGAAGATTTTCCAAGTGTACAACAAGCAATAGATTCATGTGGAGAAGAACAATGTACAATTCAAATGGTATTAAGTACAGATGAAAGTGCAAAAGTATTAGAAGGCCAAGATGTAACATTGGATTTAAATGGTAAAACAATTACTGGAACAAGAGATTATACAATAGAAAATAGTGGAGAACTTAAAATAATAGATAATGGAGAAGAATTAGGATCTATAGTTAATAAAACAGATACAGCTCTAAAGAATCTTGATGAAGGTTTATTGCAATTAGGAGAAAATGAGGAGGAACTTTCTGTTTCAACTTCAAAACCTAATATTGTTGGAAAAGAAGTTGGATTATCAAATTCTGATAATGGAACATTTAATTTCTTTGATGGAAGAATAGAAGGTATAGTTGCAATTGAAGGAAAAGTAACAGAAACTCCATATTTATATAATGCAAAAATAGATGCAGGAGACAGTGTACAAGTAGCAACTCTTCAAATATTAGCAGAAGCAGAAGCAAAGGTAGACTCATCTGCATATTATACAAAAATGTTAGATGCAGTAAAAGATACAAACAGTGGAACATATAGTGAAGAAGAACAGTCAGGAACTTTTATGCAACTTGCCTATACACCAGGAATATACGGTTTTGACTATGATGAAGAACAAAGAACACTTACATCAAATAATTATCATATACTTAATTCACAAGCAAATTCATATATAAAGATTGATTTAAGAAATGAAGAAAAAAATAAGCAAATATCAATAAGTGGACAGTTATATAGTGGTCGTGCGGATTATGGATATGTAATAATAACAAATAGTAAAGATATACCAAATTACGATCAAGAAAATGGAAGATTAGTGCTTCAATCAAATACGGCAACAATAACAAATGCAACTAAAGTATTAGAAAAAGGGAAAGTTTATTACTTACATATAGGATATAAGAAAACAGGTACAACTAATTATTCTAATGATAAATTTGTAATAAATGATATAAAAATAAGAGATATTCCAAAATTTGAGGTTTCAGAAGAAGATTATATACAAGTTACAGACGGAAATACATATGGATTTGATTATGATGAAGCGCTTGGAACATATACATCAAATAATCAGGGTCAACCAAATACAACAGCATCATCAGCAATAAAGGTTGATATGACAAATGAAGAAGTAGATAGAAAATTAAAAATTGATGTTGAGATATCATCAAATACAAGTTCTTATGGTTACATATATGTAACTGATAGTAGTGCTATGCCAACATTAAATACTAATGGAAGATATGTTTACATATATGGTCAACAATCTAATGAAGTTGAAATAACATTAAAAGCACATCAAGAGAATTATATTCACATGATATATAAAAAGAATTCTGCAACAAGTGGTTTAAACGGGGATTATTTTAAAATAAACTTTATAGGAAATCCAGGAGATTATATATATGACCATACATCAACCAAAGATGTACCTGTATTAAATGAAGAAGTAAATACAGTACAATTATTAAAGGATGTAACATTAACTTCACCAATGGAGATTGAAGATACAAAAGCTATTATATTAGATTTAAATGGAAAAACTTTAACAACATCAACTGATAATTATGTAATAGACAATTTTGGTAGTTTAAAGATAATAGATAGCAAATATAGTTATGATCAATCAACTGCTCTAGAAGAACAAAGAAAATTACAAGAACAATATGATAAAGATTATCAAGAAAAAACTGAAAAATACAATAATACTAAGAAAGAAACACAACTATTATATGATGTAGAATATGATTCTGAGATAGAAAAAGCAGTAGAAGAAACAAATAAAAAATATACAACAGATGATTATACAAAAGACAGTCTATTACTTCAATTAGATGGAATAGAACATGGTGAAGAAGATGGAAAATGGAAAGATTTAAGTGATAAGAAACATGATGGGACAATAAATAATGTTCAAGTAAATGAGGATCATTTAGAATTTAATGGAACAGATAGTTACGTTGATTTTGGAAAAGCAAAAGATTTAGGTTTAGAAGATAATCATTCACTAACGATAGATATATTATTTGGTTATACAGAAAGTCAAAATACAAAAAGTATAGTGTCAGCTTGGGATGTTAGTAGTTCTATTACTGGTGGACTTTCATTTGGAATAGATAATAGTCAATCAGATATTATAAAGCAATGTGCAGATGACTGTGATAATAATAAAATAAATAGTACAAAAAAATTAAATGATGGATTAAAACATCATGTAGTTGCAATATTTGACTTTGAAAGTAATGAAATGAAACTATATATAGATGGAAATTTAGAAAATAGTGAAACAATGAACCCAAGTATGACTCTTGGAAATAATTCATTAATTATAGGAAGTCTAAATAAAGAAACAGATTTTTATAAAGGTAATATATATAATGTAAATATATATAATAAAGCACTAACAGAAGAAGAGATAAATCAAAACTATAAGGTAGACAAAGCAAGATATAATATTGGAAATGAAAAATTAAATTTTAATGAAAATCTAGAAGCAGGCGCATTAATCGCCAAACTATCAGGAAGAGACTATACTAAAGTTAATGGTGAACCAGTATTAGCAGGTGTTATGTATGATGGTCGTACGTATACTGGAATATTACTAGTTGGTCCAACCCCTGAAAGTGTACAATTTAAAACATATGGTTCAACATTTTTTAGCAAAGGTACGATAGAATATAATGGTGTAAATTATTATTGGAATGGCATGGAATATTCAATGCCTGGTAAGCTTAAATCTACAGATGGATTTGCAATACCATTAGATTCAACAAACGAAACAGACGGTATAAAAGAACTATTACATAAAAATACGATATATGAAAATCAAAATAATCTAAATTTGATATCCGATGTGTATTGTCAAGATTCTTGGGAAAGTACGCAACAAGAAGAAAATTCTTTAGAATTAAATTTAGATGAAGAAAAAACAATAACAAGTTTTAAAATATATGGAAATGATAGAAATAAATATCCAAAAAGTGTAGAATTAAAAGGAAGTAAAGATGGAGAAACATATGAAACAATAGTATTAAAAGATAGTCTAGAAGCAAAAGGATTAAATGAATATAGCGAAATAACTATAGATAGAGAAAAATATGATTCATATAAATATTTTAAATGGATATTAACAAATGAAACTAACGATATATCAATAAGTGAAATAGAACTTGAAATATATGATATTATTCATAAGCAATTTAGCAAACTAGATACTAATATAGAACTAAATGCTGATAACTTTAAATATTCAGCAACTAATACAAGTTCTAGTAATATGACAATTCAAACTGATAAAATAAATTTTACAACATCATATGGTGATAATACATCAGTGATTTATTATACAAAGAAAATTACTGTATCTGAAAATGTTCCAATTGCTGTAAGTGGAAATTTGGGAATATTTGAAAATTATCATGATAATGAGTCATTAGGAACAGTATATATTGGATTTTCAAAAACTAATGATAAAAATATATCAGATTTTGAAGAATATGTAACAAGAGATGCAAATAAAAATAATGAATTAAAAGAAGATTTTGAAGTTACTATAAGTGAACCAGGAGAATATTATTTTAAAATAGTTACATATCATAATAATACAAGTAACTCAAATACTATAACTGGAAGTCTATATAATTTAAAAATATCATCAAATGTTCCACCAGTGTTAAAACAAGCAGTATTAACAGCTTCAACATTACAAGGGAATATTTTGGGTACAACAAATACTGCTATAAATAATAATAAAAATGCAAAATTAAATATAGAACAAGGAATAGTTAATTTAAGTAAGGGTGCATCAACATCTGCAATAAATAATAATGGAGAAATAAAATTTGGGAAAGATTCAATAATTAATCTTCTATCTTCAGCAACTACTGGAATAGGAATAACTAATTTTTCAAATGGAACTATAACATCAACTGGATTAAATATAACTCTTAATGCTTCTAGTACATATGGAATATATAATTTAAGTTCCCAAAAGCAGACTCTTGATAATATAACTATTAATATGGCAGATAATTCTAGCGGTAGTCATGGAATACATAACAATTCAAATTCAAATATAACTTTTCATAACTCAAAAATAATAGGAGATTCTAGTAGTGGTACCTCTGCTGCTATATATAATGAAAATGGTAATATAGAAATAAATGGAAATTCTATTTTATCTAGCCCTGGAAACATAATATATAATCAAAAAGGAACAATAGACATCGATTCTATATCAAATATGTATTCAAATGATAGGAATAGTAGTAGAACACAAGCTTATTTGATACATAACGAAGATAAGATGAATATTAAAGGTGTTAATCTAGATGTTGGTTATAAAGGATTTTTAGATTCAACTAGTAGTTCAGAAACTAAAATTAGTAGCTCAACAATTACTAAAAATGATTTATCTAATAATCGTGAGAAATTAATGAATATTTCTGGAACAAATAAAATTGAGGAATCAACTATTGAGATGAATGCAAATAGTGATGCTCTATGGATATCAGAAAATAGTAATGTAAATTTAATTAATTCTCATATAAAAAATAATTCATCAAATCCTGCAATTTCTTCAAATGCTCAATATACTAATAGAAAGACTAATTTAAAAATAGATGGAGGAAGCCTAACTTCAAAAGACGGATCTGCAATATATATTATACATGGAGAGGCAACTGATTTAGAAATAGGAACAAATGATGAAAGTGAACCATTAAATGAACCGTATATAGAAGGATCTACAAATGGTATAGAGGTTGACGGAGAAACAGCTCAAATTAAATTTTACGATGGAGTAGTTGCTAAGAAAATTCCATCAAGTAATCAATATTATGATACAATAAAAAATTCTATTAGTGATATTCCAGCAGGATATTCACTTGACGTAACAAACGGTGATGATAAAGAAAAATTAAGTCTCGCTAAAGGCGGCAGTTCTGTTGCTAAAATAGATAATAATGAATATCCTACAATACAAGAAGCGGTAAATTCAGTAAAAAATAGTGAACAAACTGAAATTCAAATTACAAGAGATTTATATACAAATGAAAAAGTAGCTATTAATGAAGACCAAAATATAAAAATCAATTTCAAAGGACATAATATAAAGTTATACACAAAAGAAAACTTTATAACAAACAATGGAAATCTAGAAATAGTAGATACTGATTCTGAAGAAACAACATTAAAAGGTTATACAAATAACATTATATTAAATAATGGTGATATAAAAATATCAAATATAACTATACAAAATTTATCAAAAGGAATTACTGTAGAAAATAATAAAGACTTTACTTTATTAGATAATGCCACTATTACAAGGGAAAGTAATGCAGTAAGAGGTATTACTAATAATAAAAACTTAACAATTTCAGATTCTACAATAACGAATGATGGTATATTAAATAATAATGACGCTATAATTAACTTTAACGGAGGGAATATTGGTGCTTTAACTGCTAATTCATCTTCTAGTTTTGTTCTAAATAATGGCACATTTAATATGACAAAGGGTTTAATTGGAAGAGAAAATAATATTAGTGGAAGTAATATCCCTTTTGGAATAGAAAATAATGCACAAGGAAACTTAAATATTACTGGTGGAAAGATAATGGGTATAAACGGAATAAAAAACAGTGGTAATGGAACTATTAGTAATATGACAGTAGGGGATGATAAAAATTATAATAGTGTATATCAATTCTTACAAATGAAAGGCGGAGAATTAACATTAACAAGTAACGATGTAAAAACGTCTGATATGTGTATATATTTAGATTATTCTGCTCCTTCTACAGTTAATATTAATAGTGGAAGTTATATTTCTAATGGTTCAGAAGCATTATCGATGCATGCTAGTACAAATAATTCAACAATAAATATAGATGGTGCATCTTTGCAAAGTAATAATTCATCTCATTCAGCTATAAAAATTTTAGGTAGATCAAATACATTAAACTTATATAGTGGAAAGGTTAAGGTAAATTCTATTACAAAACCAGCTATTTCTTTAGAATCAAATACAGCTAAACTAGTTATAGGAAAGAAAGATGGAAATGTTGAGAATGATTTAGTTGATATAGAAGGTGGTTTATATGGACTAAGTAATACAGCAGAAGCAGAGGTTAAGTTCTATGATGGTACTATAAAGGGTTATAGTGAAGCTATATATGGGAAAGTAGCAGTAACAGAAGATGCATATGATATTAAAAAGGAAAAATATGATGAAGATCAAGTTAAGAAAGAAAAAGCATATTTAGCGCAAGTTCCATCATTTAAAATTAAATCAACAGAAGCAGAATTTTATAATTTAAAAGATGCGGTAGAAGCAGTAACAACAGAAGGAGAAACAATAGAATTACTTAGAAATATAACGATCTTATCTACAATAGAGCCAACTACAATACCAGCTGAAAAAAATATAATACTTGATTTAAATGGATATAAAATTACATCAAATAATAATAATTTTATAACTAATGAAGGAACATTAAAAATAACAGATAGTAAAGTAACTTCAGGAGATGATGTAAATTGTACATCTGCAATTGAAAGTTCAACAACAAATATAATTTTAAATAACGGTACGTTAACAATTGGAACAACTAAAATTTTGACAACTGGTAATTCTTCAACAATCGTTAATAATAAAATAATGACAATAGATGGTGGTTTTGTATATAATAATGGCGGAAGCCATACTAGTACAATAATAAATAATAAGAATGCTCAAGTTACTACAAAAAATTCAAGATTGGAAAGTAATAGCGGCAATTCATATGTTATAGATAATAGTGGAACAATTGATATACAAACTGGTACAAAAATTAACGGTCCAAAATTAATAAATAATTTATCTGAAGCAAATGCAAAAATAACTGATGCAGTATTAAATGGCTCATCTGTTGTTATTACAAACAATGGAGTTGCAACAATAGAAAGTACAGAAATTGGTAGTGATGAAAAAGACAAGGAAAGAGTCACTGGAGTAATAGAAAATAATAATGATTTAACGATAAAAAATTGTAATGTAAAACTTTCTAATATTAGTAACGGTTCACGTATGTTAATAGATGGTGGCACAATTTATAGTACATCATTTAATAATACTAATGAATTAACAATAAAAAATAAAGCAACTGTTACAACTAAAAATTCAATAATAAATACTTCTGGAACTATTACTTTAGGTACAAAAGGTGATACAAATGGTGGAGAAGAACTTATTGTAAGCACAAGTGAACCTACTATAGAAGGTGACGAATACGGAATAACAAATAATGGAACATTAAATTTCTATGATGGAATAATAAAAGGAAAAACAAAAGCAGTAAATGGTTCAGTAAGTGTAGTAGAGGATAATTATAGTATATATAGTGATACACAAGATGGATATAAATGTATATATTTAAAGAAAGAACATGTTGCAAGATTATTATCAAAAGAAGATATAGAAACAAATTATTATTATAATTTAAAAGATGCAATAGCCGCAGCAGCTTCCCAAGATACTATTAAGATACTAAGAAACTTAACAATAACATCAACAATGGATTCAGTAACTATACCATCTGATAAAGAAATAACAATAGATGTTGCAGGCTATACAATAGATTCTGGAAATGAAAATACAATAATAAATGACGGTACATTAAAATTAATAGACAGCAGTAAAAAGGATCCAGAATTAGGCACAGGACTATTACAAAATAGCAGTGCTACTAATAACATAATACGTAATAATAAAGATTTAGAAAGTGAAATATCGATAAATGGAAAAATAGAAAATTATGGTACGTATAAAGTATTAAACGGTAATTTATCAAATCATAATTATAGCGGTAATATTATTATAGATAATAAAGAAAATGGTAATCTAGAGATATCAGGTGGAAATATTATTAACTCGTACATAGAAAATTCTGGTGACACTAATATATCTGGAGGCATAATAGACAGGTTAACAAATAATAGAACTTTAAATATGACAAATGGAACCTTAAAAAATCTTACAAATAATGGTGAAGCAAATATTAAAGAATATACAACATCAGAATCATCAAATATTACTAATGAAGAAAAAGGTAATTTGACTTTAGAAAATTGTACATATACTGATAATTTACATATAGTCAATAATTCAAACTTAACTATTAAAGGTGGAACTTATTCAGATTTATATATAGATTCCAATGCTGCAAAAAACACTACATTTGAAAGTACTACAGTAACATTACAAACTACAAGCAGAAGCGATTTTGATAAAAGATTCGGAGGAATATTAAAAATAAAAGGTAGTACTTTAACGAGTCCAAATGCATTTAGGTTATTTAGCTGTGAATCAACTATTGATAACTCTACTATCAATCTATCTGATTATATAGATATGTCTGGAGGAACATTAGCAGTAGAAAATAATTCACAAATTATTTCTTCAGCTGATGCAATACATGCTATAAGAGCAACAATAAATATATCTAAAGATTCTAATAAAATAGAAGGAAATAGAGCAATATCACTAGATAATTCATCAACACTAAATATTGGTGACAATGATAAAAATGTATTAAATACACCAGAAATAATTGGTAGAGAATATGGAATATATAATGATGGCAAAGGAATAATAAATTTTTATGATGGTACTATAAAAGGAGCAATTGCTATATCTGGAGAAGTAAATGAAGTGGCAACAGGATATAAAATAGTAACATCTGATGAAGAAGGTACTGGACTAAAAGTAGCAACATTAGGTGTAGTTGGTGAAGCAGATAGAGTAGCAGCTGTTAATGGAGTAAACTTTGATAATCTAAAGGCAGCAATAAACTCAGTTCCAAAAACTGGAGTAGAAACAAATGTAATATTATATAGTAATGTAACTTTATCTGAAGATATAACAATAAAATCTGGTCAAAATATTAAATTATATCTAAATAATTTTACAATAACCTATTCAGGACATAATTTTATAAAAGAAGCTGATGGAAACATAGAGGTAATAAGTGGAAGACCTCAAGGAGCAGCATTAGGTAATATAGTAAATAAAGTAAAAGAAGTTTTGAATATTGATCAAGTAACAAAGGATATAATAATATATGAGATGGAAGATGGAAGTAAGTTATCTCCAGAAAAAACATATACATTATATAAATTAGAAGATGGAAATTATGATGTAGTTATGATGGATGAGGAAGATCAAGTAGGAAGATATATAAAGGGTAATTCAATAAAAGATATGCATACAGTAAGAGGCAGATTATATATAAATGATTTACCTAAAGGAAATTATAAGTTACTAGATAATGATGGAAAAGAAATCTTATTTAATATAACATCTGAAGGACAAATATATGGAAATATAAGAGAAAGCATACAGGGAGTATCAACAACATTAGTTGCAACTGCAATGACAGAATTAATAATAAGTATACAAACTGGAAATGCAAAATCTTCATTATTTGTATTATTATCATTAGTAGCGGTTATATGTGTATTATTATATTTGATAAAAAGACAAAATAACGCTTTAACTAGATTATAACTAAAAAACTAACGAATTAGTTAGTTTTTTTAGTGGCTTTTTTATTTATATTGCCTAATAAAATATTAGAGGTGATTTTATAAAAAGTATATTTACAGATCTTTATACACAATTTGATAATTTAAATAAATATATAACTTATAGAGATATTTCCATTATTAAAAGTAAATATAAACATTCTATAAAATGGTTTAACAAAATTGTATATTTTTATATTGATAAGCTAAAAAAAAGACAAAATAAAAGATATATTATTAAAGAATTAGAACAAAATAAGGAATTATTTGATAATATAAATAATCATTCACTTGATTATGATCAAAGACTTTGCATTGTAACAGATGAGGATAATAGCCTTATTATCGCAGGTGCGGGTTCAGGAAAAACCTTAACAATAATAGGAAAGATAAGATACTTACTAGAGTGTAAAAATATAAAAGAAAATGAGATATTATGTATATCATTTACAAATGACTCAGTTAATGATATTAAAAATGCACTATCTAATTATAATTATAATATTGATGTTTATACATTTCATAAACTTGCACTAAGTATTTTAAGAAATGACTCTTTAGAAAAATTAATAATTACTAATGAATATTTATTAAAATATGTAATTGATGAATATATTAGATGTAATTTTAGTAGTAGTATAATTTTAGAAAAATCAAATTATGAATTTTATGTTAGATTTAAAAATTTGATTTTTACATTTATTAATTTATTTAAGTCAAATAATTTTAATGTCAGTAAATTTAAAGAATTTTATAGTATGAATAATAACACAAAAGATAATAATTTAAAATGGCAAAATTCTATATTATTAAAAATAATTTATGATATCTATATATTATATAAAGAGGAACTTGAAAGTCAAAATATAATAGATTTTAATGATATGATTAATCTTTCAACAAAAAAATTAAATAAAAATTTGGGTTATAAGTATATAATAATTGATGAATATCAGGATACATCAATAACAAGATATGAATTTATAAAAAAGATTAAGGATATTTGCTCTGCCAAGATAATGGCTGTTGGTGATGATTTTCAATCTATATATAGGTTTACTGGTTGTAATTTAAGTATTTTTTTAGATTTTCAGCAATATTTTGGTAATTGTGAAATATTAAAAATAAGAAACACATATAGAAACTCTAAAGAATTAATAGAAGTAGCAGGTAAGTTTATAATGAAAAATAAAATGCAAATGAAAAAAAACTTATTATCTAATAAACATATAAACAAACCTATAAAGATAGTTTATTATAAAGAGTTATCAAAAACTTTTGAAAAATTAATTGATATAATTAATACCGATATTTTTGTACTTGGAAGAAATAAAAAAGATATTAATTTGATATTAAATTCAAATAATTTTTTATTAATTGATAATAGAATAACATATGAGAAAAATAAAAATCTAAATATAAGGTATTATACTGTTCATACATCAAAGGGTTTAGAGGAAGAAAACATAGTACTATTAAATGTAATAGATGATTATTTAGGTTTTCCAAATAAAATTGTAAATGATAAAATATTAAATTTTGTTACTACAACTAAAGATTATTATCCCTATGAAGAAGAAAGAAGATTATTTTATGTTGCAATAACTAGAACTAGAAATAATGTATATATAATGACAAAATATAAAAAAGAGTCTATATTTTTAAAAGAAATAATGAGCATTTCAAAAAAAAAATATACAAATCATTAAGGAACTGATATAATAATTCTTAAGGATGTGAAGTTATGAATGAAATGAGAATTCCATATCATGTAGGAATAATAATGGATGGTAATGGAAGATGGGCAACAAAAAGGGGTAAAAAAAGAAGTGCAGGACATTTAGAAGGTAGTAAAACATTAGAAAAACTTGCAATATATGCTAATAAAAGAGGAGTTAAAATATTAAGTGTATATGCTTTTTCAACTGATAATTTTAAAAGAAGTAGTGAAGAAGTTAATTATTTAATGGATTTATTTATTATGCAATTTAATAATAAGATGAGCAAAATAGATAAAGAAGGAATAAGAGTTATTTTTTCTGGTAGAAGACATCCTCTTAGAGAAGATGTATTAGAAGCAATGGATAAAATAACAGAGAAAACAAAAAATAATAAAAATGGAATATTAAATATATGTTTAAACTATGGTGGTATGGAAGAAATAGTAGATGCTGCTAAAAAAATTGCTATAGATTTTGCAGATGATGTTATAAAACTTGATGATATTGATAAACAATCATTCAATAAATATTTATATCAAAATCTTCCACCAGTTGATTTGCTTATAAGAACTAGTGGTGAGTATAGAATCAGTAATTTTATGCCATATCAAATAACATATTCAGAATTTTATTTTACTGATGTTCTTTTTCCTGATTTTAACGAGAAAGAATTTGAAAAAGCATTAGAAAGTTTTAATAGTAGAGATAGAAGATTTGGAAATGCAAAATGATAAATTATAAAAATGAATTACAACTTTTATCTGATGAAAAATATAGGATATTTCAATCAAAATTAGTACCAAATGTAAATAATATTATGGGAGTTAAAATACCTAAATTAAGATCTTTTATTAACAAATTAAGTAAAAATGAAAAATTAGACTATATAAACAACTATGATTGTAAATATCACGAAGAAATTTTATTAAAGGGTTTAATTATATGTTCAATTAAAGATGATATTGAGAAAATTCTCTCATATACAAGAGAGTACATTTCATTAATTGATAGCTGGGATACATGTGATATTTTTGTTTCATCGTTTCATATAACTAAATTAAATAAAAAAGAGGTATATAAATTTATAAATAAATATATATACTCTGATAAAGAATTTGAAAAAAGATTTGCAATAGTAATGCTTTTAAATTATTTTGTATGCGATGATTATATAGATGATATATTTAATATTATAAAATATATTAAGTGTAATTATTATTATGATAAAATGGCATTAGCGTGGCTTATATCAATATTATATATTAATTATAAAGATAGAACTTTAAAATATTTAAATAACTGTAATTTAGATATTTTTACGTTTAACAAATCAATTCAAAAGATAATAGAATCTAATAGAGTGTCAAGAAAAGATAAAGAATTTTTGAAAAAATTTAAAATAAAAGTGTAAACTTTTATTTTTTTTTAATTTTATCAAGTAAATATCTATTAGTAAATGTTATAATCAAAATAAGAGGTGATTATCTTGAAAAAAGAAAATATAAATAGGGATAGTGTATGGTATATAAAATTTATAACTAGTTTTTCATTACAAGTTAATATTTTTGAAATACAAATGGGAGAATCTAATACTATAACTGAAAATGATAATAATGTTTTTATTACACTTACAAAAGCACGTTTTGAAAATTTAATAAACTCACTAATGGAGAAAGATATTTTAAAATGGAAAGATAAATATGAAAATAAATTATCAGAGCAAAATGAAATATGGAAATTAAAAATAGAATTATACGATGGGAATAGTATTATAAAACAAGGAATAAATGAATATCCAGAAAATTATAAAGATGTAATTTCTATATTAAAAAAATATGGAGTATCAATAAAAAAATCTGATAATGAAGATATGATAAATATTTATTCAGAAGATATAGATAGTTTATTTGATAAAAATATGATAGCGCGTGGTATAACTTATTTTAATAAAGGTATAGTAGATAATTTAAAGAAAGATGGAAAATTTTATTATTCAACTTTGAAAAATATTGATAATTACCATATAAAAATACAATTGAATGATAATAATGATATAAAATCTATGTATTGTGATTGTCCATATGAAGGAAATTGTAAACATGAGTATGCCGTTTTATTAAAGATAAAAGAAAAAAATTATAAAGAACACATGGAAGAATTAAACAATGATAAAACTAACTCTTATAATATTCTTGCAAGTCAGATAGATGAAATAATTAACGTAATTAAAGATATAAATAAAATAAATTATAAAAAACTTAGAATTAGTGAAAGCTATAAACAAGAATTAATAGATAAAGGGTTTGATTTAGATTCAATAAATATTCCTTCTGTTCCTGATTATCCTAAGGAGGTTATTAATTTCTTTGTATTATTAAATAAAAATAACTTTTATGATAAAAACTATTTGTTTAATATGAATAAAATTCAAAATGAGAGAATAAATGATTTAGATTTGGATAAAGTAAGAACATTTTTAACATATATGTATAAACAAGAAAGTTCATCAGTAGGTATAATTGCAAGGTATATAGAAAATGGAAAACTTGTTCAATTACTTGAACGTTTAAAGGAATTAATTTAGTTAAAAACATAGTAAGGGGAGTATCATTTATGAAAAATTGTATTATGATTTATAATGCGAAAAGTGGAAAAAATAAATCTAAAAATCTTATAAATAAATTAAGTGAGATGATAGAGCAGTATGGATACAATCTAGAGGTAGTATTTACAAAAAGAAAGGGACATGCATCATCTATAGTAAAAAAATTACCTGATGATATTGATTTAGTAATAGCAGCAGGAGGAGATGGAACGTTTAATGAAGTTATTACGGGTAATATGAAAAGAAGTAAAAAACTTTTAATTGCGCAGCTGCCACTAGGTACTACTAATGATGTTGGAACCATGTATGGATATGATACAAATTATATAAATGATTTAGAATTATTATTAAATGGAACAATTAAAAATATTGATATATGTATGATTAATAATAAACCTTTTGTGTATTTTGCTGGTATGGGGAATTTTGTAAATGTATCATATGAAACACCTAGAAATTTAAAAGAAAAATATGGTAAGATAGGCTATATAATATATGGTTTAAAACAGTTAAAAGGAAGATTAAAAATGTATAATATAAATTATACAATAGATGGAAAGACTAGAAAGGGAAAATATTCTTTTATATTTATTACTAATAGTTCAAGAGTCGCTGGAGTTAATAATATATATCCCGATGTTAAATTAGATGATAATAGATTTGAAGTACTCTTATGTAATATTAAATCAAAGGTATCATTAATAAAGAATTTATATTATTTCAAAACAAAGGATGCGAGTAAAATTCCAGATTGTGAATATTTTAAGACCGATAATCTTGAAATAGTATTTGACAAATTACCTGAAGATTCCTGGTGTCTTGATGGAGAAGAATTAAAACATAAAAAGAAAAAATTCAAATTTTCTATAAGTAAAGAAATGTTTATTTTAGTTCCTAATAAAAATATAGATAAACTTTTTGTAAATTAGTAAGGGGATGTAAGTAATGAGTGATTTTAGAATTTTATTTTTGTTATTTATAATGTATTCATTTGGAGGATGGATTATTGAAGTTGTTGATACTTGTTTAATAAAGAAAAAAGTGGTAAATAGAGGCTTTTTAATAGGTCCTTATTGTCCAATATATGGTATTGGATGTGTAACTATGGTATTTCTATTATCAAAGTATACAAACGATGTAATAACATTATTTATAATGTGTATACTTTTATTTTCAGTCTTAGAATATACAACAAGTTATGTTATGGAAAAATTATTTAATGCTAGATGGTGGGATTATAGTAGGTATAAATTTAATATAAATGGTAGAATTTGTCTTGAAACTATGATACCATTTGGTTTTGCAGGATTATTTGTTATGTATATAGTTAATCCATTTTTTACTTATATATTAAATAGCTTACCAAATATTTTATTAAATTTATTTTTCATTATAATTGGAATCTTATTTATATCTGATATTATTGTTTCTGTTAATGTAATAACAAATTTAAAAAGAACTGCTAAAAAAGTAAAACAGGATAATACAGAAGAAATAACTGCTAAAGTAAAAGAGGTACTATTAAATAAAAATTATATTAAGAGAAGACTTGTAAGAGCTTTTCCAAAATTAAAGATAAAATAAAAAGGTTTAAAATCTTTTTTTTTGTAAAAAATAAAATAGGTGATTATATGGAAAGTTCATTATGGAGTAAAAATATAACAAATAAGTTAAATTCTAATAAACCTGGTACTAAATATGATGTTTTAATAATTGGAGGAGGTCTTTCTGGAATTAGTACAGCCTATTATTTAAAAGATTCAAAATTAAATATATGTTTAATAGAAAGTAATAAAATAGCAGGTGGGACTACATCTTTAACCACAGGAAAAATTACTTATCTTCAAGATACAATATATAGTGATTTAGAAAGTATTCATAATTTTAATATATCAAAAAAATATTTAGAGTCACAGCTATATGCTAGTAAATTAATAAAAGATAATATAAAAAAATATAATATAGATTGTGATTATATAGAAAATGATTCATATATATTCTCGGATAAAGATGAAGATAAAACTAAAATTGATAAGGAGTATGAGTTTTTTAAAAAAGCAAATATAGATGCACAGCTAGTAGATAAACTTCCGGATTCATTTCCATCTACATACGCTCTAAAGGTAAAAAATACAGCAGTATTTAATCCAGTAAAATATATTAATAAATTAGTTAATATAATAGGCGATAATATTAAAATTTGTGAAAATGTAAGAGCATTAAATATAACTAAAGAAAATGATTATTATGTAGTAAAAACAACAGAAAATGATATAAGAGCAAAATATGTAGTAGTATGTACACATTATCCATTTTTTGTAGTTCCTGGTTTAATTCCATTTAAAACGCATGTGGAAAAATCACATGTTATTGCATCTAAAATAAAAGAAATTAAAAAGTTTAATGCAATTAGTATTGGAAAAAATATATATTCAATAAGATATCATAAAGATAAAGATTCATATATTGTATTCGCAGGTGAAAGCTATAAAATGTCTAACCATATAAATTATGATGAACGTCAGAAAGAGTTAGAAAAAAAGTTTAAAGATAATTTTAGATCTGATATAGACTATAGATGGTCAATTCATGATTTAACATCAAATGATTTATTACCAATCATTGGTAAGGTAAATGATGTTAATCCTAATCTTTTAATCGCAACTGCATTTAATAAATGGGGAATGACAAATGGGGTATTATCAGGAAAAATACTTAGTGATATTATACTTGGTAATAACAATGAGTACATAGATTTATTTAATCCAAAAAGAGATATAACTATTAAAAGGTGTATAAATTTCTTTATTGATGGATTTAATATTAGCAAAATATATTTAGGAACTAAACTAAATAAAAATAAGAGCTTTTATAATGATAAAGTTAAATTTGAAAATATAGATGGTAAAAGTTATGGAATATATATTGATAATAATTTAGAAAAACATATTATTAGAAATTTATGTCCACATATGAAATGTAGTTTAGTATTTAATTATATGGATAAAACTTGGGATTGTCCATGTCATGGTTCTAGATTTGATATAGATGGTAATGTTATAAAAGGACCTAGTGTTTATGACATAAAAACAAAAGATTGAAATAATATTATATTAGGAGGATTATATGAAAAATATAGACTATAAAAAATTATTCAAATATATAATAATAACAATTTTAATAGGCACGATCCCTAGTATATTTGTATTTAAAAATATGGATGTATATAATACCTTAAATAGACCACCACTATCTCCACCAGGTTTTATATTTCCAATAGCCTGGACCATTTTATATATTTTAATGGGTATATCATTTTATAAAGTTATGGACAGTGAAAGTAAATATAAAGAAGAAGCAAAGTTAATATACTATATACAGCTAATTACAAATGCACTTTGGACTCCAATATTTTTTGGACTTAAACAATACTTTTTAGCATTTGTATGGTTATTGATGCTTTTAGTTTTTGTAATATTTATGGTAACAATATTTTATAAAATTAATAAGAAAAGCGCATATTTACAAATTCCATATATACTTTGGCTATTATTCGCATCATATTTAAATTTTTATATATTTTTATTAAACTAATAATAAAAATTAAAAATAAATTCATAATAATAATAGGTGATAATTATGGATTTATTTAAAAACGATATTATAGAGGTAATAATTAGAAGTATATTTGCATTTTTAATTTTATTTGTAATAACAAAATTATTAGGTAAAAGACAAATGTCACAACTTAGTCTTTTTGATTATGTTATAGGAATATCAATAGGTAATTTTGCATCAGAAATGGCTATTAATTTAGAAGCTGATTATTTAAATGCAATGACTGCGATAATAGTATTTGGTTTTCTTGCACTTATTATTTCTATTTCTACTATGAAAAGTATTATATGTAGAAGATTTTTTACTGGAGAACCTAATGTTATTATTCAGCATGGAAAACTTATATATAAAAATATGAAGAAAAATAAATATGATGTTAATGACTTACTTGAAGAAGCAAGAAGTAATGGTTATTTTGATTTAAGTGAGATAGAATTTGCAATATTAGAGGCAAATGGAAAAGTTAGTTTCTTACCTAATGGTCAAAATAAACCTGTTACTATTAAAGATATGGATTTAAAAGTAAATAAGCAAGGCTTATGCTCAAATGTTATAATAGATGGTAATATTATGGAAAGACATTTAAAATACGTTGGAAAAGATAAAGAATGGCTTATGCATGAACTTTTTGTTAAAGGCAAAGAATTAAGTGATATTTTACTTGCTACTATTGATGTAAATGGTAAACTAGTTATATATAATAAAACAATAAATGATGATGTCATATTAGATGTTTTTGAATAATTTGACCTATCCTATATTTTTTGATACAATACTTACTCAGTTAAGGGGGTTGTATCATGAAAACAATTAATTATGATGATATAGATTTTAGTAAGTTAGACAAAATTAATGTAGAAAGTTCTGAAAGTGATATATATGTTTCAGATTATGGTTTTGATAAAAAAAAGGTATTTAAGATGTTTAAGCCATGTCTAGATATATATGCATTAACTTTAAAGGTAGAAAAATTAAAATTATTAGAAAAAAGAAAAATAAATGATTCTGTTGTAGTACCAGATCATAAAATCTTATCACCTTCATATAAAGGGACTGTAGAAGATTATATTGACGGAGTAGATTTATGGGATGCTAGAGATATATATGATACAGAGGATATAATAGAAATATTATCTAGTTCATCAACGAATTTAGAATCAATGCATGAAGATAATATTGTTATTTCAGATATGAATTTTGGTAACATAAGAATTGATAAAGATAAAAAACCTCATTTTTTAGATGTATTATCTTATCAAATAGATAAAATACCTTCTAACGCATTATCTTATGAATTAGTTGAATATTTAAAAAGAAATAAAAGAAAAATAAAAGCATCAGAAAACAATGATAGAATAGCATTTTTAATGTTAAGTATATCTTTACTAATTAATAAACGTTTTTCTGATATAACTGACTATGATTATGATAAAGTATCAGAGAGTATAACTAAACTTAATAATTTAAGAGATGTATTTTATGATCTTAAAAATTCATATGTCGAAAATATACCATATTTTCACCAATTAGTTATGTAAATTATCTATATTTTTGATATAATTGTATTAGGTGGTAATATGGATATAAAAAATATTATAAAAGATAATATTATTATTGTTATTCCAAATTCTATAAGAACCAAAGTACTTTTAGAAATAAATGAATTAAAAAAATTATATAATATAAAAATCATGAGTTTAAATGAGTTAATATCTAAATTAACTTATTTTTATGATGAGGAAGCAATATATTATTTAATAAATAAATATAAAATTAAATATGAAGTCGCATTGGTGTACTTAGATAATATTAAATATGTCGATACTATCCACTATGAAAATAATAAATTAAATAAATTATCTAAAATAAAAAAAGAATTAATAGATAATGATTTACTTAAATATGATATTAATTTTATAAAATATATGGTAGACAAAGATGTTATAATATACGGATATGATTATATAACTAATTACGATAGAAGTATTTTAAGTAAGTTATCAAATGTCAAAATAATTGATAGAAACCTTAAAAATTATGAACATACTATATATGAATTTAGTGATATAGATAGTGAGGTAGAGTTTGTTGCAAATAGAATAATAAAACTTATAAATAATAAAATTGATATTAACAATATTAAACTTGCGGGGGTGTCTAGCGAATATTTAAATGTTATAAAAAGAATATTTGAATTTTATAATATTCCAGTCAATTTACCAAATACCTCATCTATATATGATACGAATATAATATCAGATTTTATTAAGCTTATTAATGAAAATGATATAGATACTTCATTAAATTTATTAAATGAAAAATATAATTTATTAAATGAGGAAAATAATTATGTTTATAATAAACTAATTGATATTTTAAATAAATATACATTTATAGATAATTATTTGGATGTAATAGATATGCTTATTTATGATTTTAAACATACCAAAAATTATAAAGAGGAAAAAAATAATTCTATTGAAATTATAGATATAAAAAATAACATTATAGATGATAATACTTATGTATTTTTACTTGGATTTAATCAAGGAAATATTCCTATCATATATAAAGATGAATATTATATTACTGATCCCTTAAGACCTAATCTTAATATTGAAACAACTGAAGAACTCAATAATATAGAAAAAACAAATATCATATCTATAATAAAATCAATTAAGAACTTAGTAATAACTTATAAATTAAAAACATCTTTTGATATATATTATAAAAGTGTAATAATAGATGAACTAGGATATGATGTAATAATAAATGAAAATATAGAAAATGCATATTCAAATAAAATGAATACTATTCATCTAGCAAAAGCATTAGATAATCTAATAAAGTATGGTATTAAAGATGATAATTTAAGTAAGTTATATAATAGCTATAGTAATATTAAATATTTAACATTCGATAATAAATTTAGTGGTATAAAAAAGAATGATTTATTAGAATATTTAGATAATAAGTTGTTATTATCTTACTCAAGTGTTGATAATTATTTTAGATGTTCATTTAGATATTATTTAAATAACATATTAAAATTAACAGAATATGAGGCTACTTTTGCTAAAGAAATTGGAAATATATTTCACTATGTACTTTCTAAATGTTTTGATGAAAATTTTATTTTTGAAGATGAATTTAATATTGCAATAAGTGGTTTAGAATTAAATTATAGTGATAAATTCTTTTTGAAAAAACTAAAAAAAGAATTATTATTTATAATAGATACAATAAAACTTCAAAATAAGTTTTCTAGTTTTGATAAAGCACTATATGAAAATAAAGTTTATATAAATAAAGAGGGCAATATAAAGTTAACATTTATGGGTATTATTGATAAATTACTTTATAAGCAAGAAAATAATAAAACTTATCTAGTTATTATAGATTATAAAACAGGAAATCCACATACAAATTTAAATAATACTGTTTACGGAATAGATATGCAGCTTCCTGTATATTTGTATCTTTCAAATAATATGAGTGAAATAAAAAATGCAGAAGTTGTAGGTTTTTATCTTCAAAAAATTCTTAATAACGAGATTATTAAGTCACAAGATAAAACATATGAAAAACAGAAAAAAGATAGTTTAAAACTTCAAGGCTACTCAATAAATGATGAAGAAAAATTACAAAAATTTGATTCTAGTTATAAAGATAGCGAAGTAATAAAATCTATGAAAATAGGAAATAATGGTTTTTATGCTTATTCAAAGACTATATCAAAGGACGAAATAAATAAACTTATAGAAATAACAGAAAAAAATATAAATGATGCATTTAAGAATATATTAGATGCTAAGTTTGATATCAATCCAAAAAGAATTGGTAAAAATAATGTAGGTTGTGAATTTTGTAAATATAAAGATATATGTTATATGAAAGAAGAAGATATAGTTAATTTAGATGAATATAAGAATTTAGAATTTTTAAAATAATATGTAAGGCATTTTACATGGAAATTTATATATAAATATTTGAAGTAGGTGATTTTATGCCATCATGGACAAAAGAACAATTAAGTGCGATTAATGCTGAAGGTAAAAATATAATAGTATCCGCAGGTGCAGGTTCAGGTAAAACAGCAGTTTTATCAGAAAGAGTACTTAGAAAGTTAAAAGAGGGAGTAAATATTAATGAACTTTTAATTTTAACTTTTACTAATGCTGCAGCTAAAGAAATGAAAGAAAGAATTAGAAAGAAAATAAAAAGTGATAAGTCATTATTTAAACAACTAAATTTAATAGATGCATCATATATAACTACATTTGATAGTTTCGCATTATCCACAGTAAAAAAGTATCACTATTTAATAAATGTATCTCCTAATATATCTGTAATAGATTCGTCTTTAATAAGATTAGAAAAAGAAAAAATATTAGATCAAATATTTGATGAAAAATATATGAGAGAAGATAAATTATTTGAAAAACTAATAGGTGATTTTTGCATTAAAGATGATAAAGAAATTAAAAAATATATACTTAGTATTAATGATAAATTAGATTTAAAATTTGATAAAAGGATTTACTTGAAAAATTATTTGAAAATGGTTTTTGATGAGTGTAAAGTAAAAGAAGATATTTTAGAATTTGAGTCAATTTTAAAGTCAAAAATTATTGAAATTAGTAGTATATTAGAAGAATTATCATTTATAACTGATGGAGAATATTATTATTCTTTAAAAGATGCTTTAAATCCATTAATAGAGTCTAAAAACTACAATGATATATTATATAATTTAAATATTTCTATACCAAAGCTTCCTAGTGGTTCATCTGATGAGGTAAAAATGTTAAAAACAAACATTTCATGTGTTTTAAAAGAACTAAAATCACAATGTAAATATAAAAATATAGACGAAATATATAATCAAATAATGAGTACCTATGATTATGTAAAGTGTATCATAGAAATTATTCTTATGCTAGATGAAAAAATTTATGAATATAAGTTTAAAAATGATATGTTTGAATTTACTGATATTGCAGTTTTAGCAATTGAAATCTTAAAAGAGAATGAAGATGTAAGAGATGAATTAAAAAATCAATTTAATGAAATTATGATAGATGAATATCAAGATACAAATGATATTCAAGAAGAATTTATTTCTCTTATATCTAATAACAATGTTTATATGGTTGGAGATATAAAACAATCTATTTATAGATTTAGAAATGCTAATCCATATATATTTAAAAATAAGTATGATAATTATAAAGATAATAATGGTGGATTTAAAATTGATTTAAATAAGAATTTTAGATCGAGAAAAGAAGTGTTAAATAATATAAATACAATTTTTGAAGTAATGATGGACAATAGCTTAGGTGGTGCAGAATATAAAGAGTCTCATGAAATGATTTTTGGTAATACTTCTTATGATGAAAAAGGAAATGTAAATCAAAATAATGACTTAGAAATATATAATTATAATTATGATAAAAACGGAATATATACTAGAGAGGAAATAGAAGCATTTATTATCGCAAATGATATTAAGAAAAAGGTTGAATTAGGTTATAAAGTCTTTGATAAAGATGAACTTATAATAAGAAATATAAGTTATAGTGATTTTGTAATTCTTATGGATAAATCTACTAGTTTTTCTCTTTATAAAAAAATATTTGAATATTTAGAGGTACCTCTAACTATATATAAAGATGAAAAAATAACTGAAGATATAGTATTATCTATGCTTAAAAATATACTTTTATTAATCCAAAAAGTACATGATAAAGAATATGATATTAAATTTAAATATTTGTTTATTTCAGTATTTAGAAGTCCATTATTTGAAACTAATGATGATATGATATTTAATTGTTTCAAAAATAACAACTTTAAAGAAAATGAATTATATGAATTATGTTTTAAATTATCTGAATATATAGATAATATGTCGATAAAAGATTTTGTTAATATTGTAATAGATGAATTTGGATTTTATGAAAATTTTATAAAAATAGGTAACGTAAATTCAAATATTATAAAACTTGATTATATATTAAATGTTACTGATAATTTCTCATCACTTGGTTATACAATAAAAGATTTTTCAGAATATTTACAACAGATAATAGAGAAAAAATATGATATAAAATTTAATGAAAATAAAGAGACAGGTAATTCTGTAAAAATAATGACTATACATAAGTCAAAAGGACTTGAATATCATGTTTGTTATTATCCTGGATTATATTCAAAATTTAATATAAGCGACTTAAATGATAAATTTATGTTTGATAATAAATATGGAATTATTTCACCTGTTTTTGATGAGGGAATAGATTCTACTATTTATAAAGAATTAGTAAAGGATAATTATATTAAAGAGGAAATATCAGAAAAGATAAGATTATTTTATGTAGGATTAACTAGAGCAAAAGAAAAAATGATTTTAGTTTGTGATCTAGATAAAGATACGACTTATAATAAAAAAGAAAATGGTGTTTTAAAAGATATATCTAGGATTAAATATAGATCATTTAAGGATATGATATTATCAGTAAAAGAGTATTTATATGATTACATAACAAATATTAATATAGATGATATAAATATAACAAAAGATTATAATCTTATTAAAAAGAATAACTATTTGCAGTTTATAGATAAAACAAATGAAAAAATTTTAGTAAATGAATTAAAAATAGAAACAAAAAATATAGAGGAGAAATCATTTTCTAAAAGAACAAATAATTTATTAAATAAAAGTACTAAAGAAAATATTAAACTTGGACTTGATATGCATTATATATTTGAGATAGTAGATTTTAAAAATCCAAATTTAGATAAATTAGATATTAGCGATTTTTATAAAGATAAAGTTATAAAATTTTTAAATAACGATTTATTTAACAATATTGATGCTGCTAAAATATATAAGGAATATGAATTTATGTATAAGAAAGATAATATAAGTTATCATGGAATAATAGATTTAATGCTTGTTTACGATGATAAGATAGATATAATCGACTATAAACTAAAAAATATTGAAGATGAAAAATACATTAATCAGTTAAACGGTTATAAAGACTATATTAAAAATAAAACTGGAAAGGAAGTAGTTATATATCTTTATTCGATAATGGATGAAGAACTTAAAGCGCTATAAGCATTTTTTTATTAAGTTTATTATAAATTATCTAAATGTTTGGACTTGTTGTTATAATAATTTAACTATTTACAATAATTATTTATCGTGTTAGAATATTGTTATAAAAGCAATGAAGAAGAAGAGTAAAATATAAGTTATTTAAGAGAATCTATGGTTGGTGGAAATGGATATAACAAGTATTTGAAAGAAACTTTGGAGCTCAGGTTTGCGTTTAATTCGCGTTAAGAATAAGAGTTAGAATAAAAATCTATGAAGTAAGGTGGTACCGCGCTAGAATGCGTCCTTATATCTAGATTTTTTATTATTTAAGGAGGAATGAAAATGACTAATAAGGAGTTTGCAGATATATTACTTCCAAATGTTAAACATACATGGGAAGAATATGAAAAAATGTATCCACAGAGGAATTTAAAAGAAGGAGCAATTGTAACTAGATATGCACCTAGTCCAACAGGACTTCCTCATATGGGAAATTTATTTCAATGTTTTATAGCAAAGAGTTTTGCAAGACAAACAGATGGGTTATTTTTTATAAGAATAGAAGATACAGATACTGAAAGGACTGTAGAAAATGGGACATCTAAAATATTAAATGTACTTAAAGATTTTAATATAACATTTGATGAGGGAATGATTAATGATACTGAAGAAAAAGGTAGTTATGGTCCATATATGCAAAGTAAACGAAAGGATATATACTGGGCATATGCAAAAAAACTAATTGAAGAGGGTAATGCTTATCCATCATTTGCAACAAAAGAAGAATTAGAAGAAATAAGAAAGGAACAGGAAAAATCTAAACAAAGACTTGGTTATTATGGAAGATGGGCGAAAGATAGGTTTATATCAAAGGAAGATGCAGTAAATAGAATAAAAAATGGTGAAAAATTTGTATTACGTTTAAAATCTCCAGGTGATTTTTATAAAACAGTTGTGTTAAATGATTTAATTAAGGGAAAAATAGAACTACCAGAAAATGATATAGATGAAGTTATAATAAAAAAAGATGGTCTTCCAACATACCATTTTGCGCATGCAATTGATGATCATTTAATGCATACAACTCATGTAATAAGAGGTGATGAATGGGTATCATCAACTAATAAACATATTCAATTTTTTAGTATGTTAGGATTTAAACCTCCTAAATATGCACATATTGCTCCTCTTATGAAAGTAGATGAAGAAACTGGTAATAAAAGAAAAATAAGCAAAAGAAAAGATCCAGAATTTGGTCTTACTTATTATCATGAAAATGGAATACCTATTGAAGCAGTTATGATTTATTTAGCTACTATTACAAATTCAAATTTTGAAGCATGGTTTGACTGTAACAAAGATGCTTCTATAGAGGATTTTAAATTTGAATTTAAGAAAATAGGCTCAAGTGGTGGAACATCTTATGATTTACCAAAACTATTTAATATTTCTAAAAATTATTTAAGTAAACTTACAAAGGATGAAATATATAATAGAATTGTTGATTATTCAAAAGAGTTTGACAAAGAATTTTATGATTTACTTGTTAAGTATGAAGATTATTCAAAAGAAGTATTTAATATTGAAAGGGAGCAAAAGAAACCAAGAAAAGACTATGCAACGTATGCTGATGCTAAAAAACAAATTTGGTATATGTATGATGAATTATTCGATAAATATAAAGAAACTTATGAGTTTCAAAATATAAATAATAAAGAAGAAGTTAAAACTATTTTAAATACATATATTAATAAGTATTTTGATGAAAAGGATGATAAAGATACTTGGTTTAATAAGATAAAGGAATTATCTAGTGAACTTGGTTATGCTTCTGAAGTAAAAGAATACAAAAATAATCCTGATTTATATAAAGGACATGTTGGTGATATAAGTATGGTACTTAGAGTAGCATTAACAACTAAATCTATGACACCAGACTTATATGAAATCATGAAACTCTTAGGAAAAGATAGAATGAATGAGAGATTTAGTAAAATTTACTAAATCTTTTTGTATATTTTGTGTAAAATTTTTAAATATTTACCTATTAATTTTTATTTTATTGCTATAATAAAAATAAGATTGAAAGTTAGGTGAGAATATGAAGGAAATTGTTATTAATAAGGGAAGATTAAAACAAGATGAAATAACACATGTAGTTGATAAAGCAAGAATTGTACTTAGAAATGATGATAATGAGATTGTATTAACTAGATTTGGAAGAGTTTACTTCTTACCAGGTGGAAAGATGGAGTTTGGTGAAACTCCAACTGATACTATAAAAAGAGAACTAAAAGAAGAAACAAATATTAATATATTACTTGATGATATAGAACCATTTGTACTAGTAAAACATTATTTAAGAGATTATGAATCAGGAGATGGAGAAATAGTTAATAGACTTATTAATACATATTATTTTACTGGATTTACTGGTAAAGATGATATTGAATATTTTAATCTTACTTTAAAAGAAAAACAAGATGATTTAAAAGGCTTCTTTATTGAAATGGATGAAGCAATAGAACTTTTGAAGGAATACAATAAAGATAATCCAAAGGCTACATATTTGGCTACTGAAACATTAAAAGTATTAGATGAATATAATACTTTAAATATTAAATAATATGAGAATACTTGTTGATGCAGATGCATGTCCTATCAAAAATATTATATTAGAAGAATCAAAAAAGTATAATATATCTGTATATATGTATTTTGATAATAGTCATATATATAATGATGAATATAGCAAGGTTATAATAGTTGATAAGTCAAAGGATAGTGTTGATTTAAAGATAATAAATGATTTACATAAAGATGATATTGTTGTAACCCAAGATTATGGGCTTGCTTCTATCGTTATTAGTAAGAATGCTAAGGCAATAAGTAATAATGGACTAATATTTACAAAAGCTAATATTGATAGACTTCTTTTTGAAAGATTTTTAGGAATAAAAAATAGAAAAGCAAAAATAAAAACTAAAAAGATGAAAAAAAGAGATAAAATAATGGATGATAATTTTAGAAAGAACTTCTTAAAACTAATTAAGTTGTAAAAGAAGTTTTTTTGTTGTATAATATTTTAAAGAAAAGAGGTATATAATGAGTAAAACAAAAAAGATATTAATAATAATAGGATTGGTAGTAATAGCAATCACATCAATTTTAGTAGCTAAATCATCTTATGATTCACAGAAAAAAGCAGAAGAGAAAAAACAAGCGGAAGTAGAAGAATCAATAAGTAATTTAACTGTAATAAATTTAGATAAATTAGAAAGCCTATTTAAAAGTGAAGATACAAAGATAGTATTTATTGGTAGTTTGACTTGTCCTCATTGTACAGGTATTAAACCTAAAATTAATAATTTAGTTGAAGAACTTGGTATTGATGTTTATTATTTAGAATTATCAGAACTTACTGATGAAGAGCAAGAAAGATTATATTCAATGAATGATTTTCTATCACAAGGAACATCTATTCCACTTGTAATGGCTGTAAAGAATGATGAAGTAATTGATAGTTTTGTTGGAAATATTGAAACAGAAGAAATAGAATCATTTTTAAAGAAAAATTTGAATTTAGAGTAGGTAATATATATGAATGATTCGATAT
The DNA here is from genome assembly GCA_947598325.1 of uncultured Bacilli bacterium. Taxonomy (GTDB): domain Bacteria; phylum Bacillota_I; class Bacilli_A; order RF39; family UBA660; genus CAG-433. Next base: position 5,328 of record CANQFD010000004.1, on the reverse strand, counting down.
ATACAAGAATAAATCAATTTTTAAAAAAATATCCGCTTACAATTGCATTTAGACTAAGTAGTCATTGTAAGGTAATTACTAAGCATTTAAATCCAGATGAGGAAATAATATATGCATTTCCTGCTCAAAAAAATATAAGCCCAGTTGATATTTTTTCAACGTGTATAGTTGCATTTACAAATAAAAGAATATTAGTAGCTCAAAAAAGAGTACTACCAGGATATAGACTAAATTCAATAACACCAGATATGTTTAATGATTTTCAAGTTTATAAAGGGTTTATATTTGGTAGAATTGATATAGATACAGTTAAAGAAGTAGTACAATTCTCTAATTTAGATCCAAGGAGCTTAAGTGAGGTAGAAACAAATCTTTCTGAATATCTATTAAAACAAAAACCAAAGTTTTTAAAAGAAATGAAAATAAGCAATGAAAAATCATCCTTATAGGATGATTTTTAAATATCTATTTATTAAAATTATGATATACTAATTATATAGTAGTGATAACATTTAAGATAATTTACTATTAAAAGGTAGAGTGATTTTATGTATTATAAGGAAAATGTAGATAAAGTGTTAGATTTACTTGACTCTAATAAAAATGGTTTAACAAAAAAAGAAGCAATTAAAAGATTAAAAGACTATGGTATGAATAAAATAGATGATGAAAATAGTATTAGTAAATTATCACTTTTATTAAAACAATTTCAAGATTCTATGATTATAATGCTTTTAATAGTATCTTTAATCTCTTTTGTTTATTCAAATTTAACAGATGAACCTTATACAGATACCATACTTATTGTTTTAATAGTTATATTAAATGTATTTATGGGTTATTTTCAAGAATCAAAAGCAGAGGCATCGATCGCATCATTAAAAAAGGTTAATAATTGCAAAGTAAAGGTTAAAAGAGATAATTTAATATATTCAATAGATTCAACCGAGCTAGTCCCAGGAGATATTATAGTGTTAGAGGCAGGCGATAAAGTATCTGCAGATGCTAGAATAATTGAAGAGTATTCATCTAAAGTTGACGAATCAATTTTAACTGGTGAAAGTCTTCCAATAGAAAAGATAAAAGATGCAATAAAAGAAGATGTAATTATAAATGATAGAAGAAATATGATATATTCAGGTTGCAATATTATACATGGTAAAATAATTGCACTTGTAACTAATACAGGTATGAACACAGAACTTGGTAAAATTGCTTCATCTATTGTAGATAAAAAAGAAGTCCCAACACCACTCCAACAAAAAATAAATGAGATAAGTAAAAATCTATCTGTAATAATAATATTTATTATTGGTATTGTATTTATATATAATCTTTTAATATTACATACTGATTTAATAAATGTAATAATGCTTTGTATATCTCTTATGGTATCAGCAGTTCCAGAAGGATTACCTGCAGTAATTTCTATATCATTATCACTTGGAGCATCAGAAATGGTAAAGAAAAATACACTAATAAGAACTTTGTCTTCAATTGAGACCTTAGGAGCAACCCAAGTAATTTGCTCAGATAAAACAGGAACAATAACTAAAAATGAAATGACTGTTCAACTTATCGTATCAAATAGTGAGATAAAAAAGAGAGAAGATATAAAAGAATTTAATAAGTATTTAATGTTGAATATGATTTTGTGTAATGATAGTAAAATAATAAAAAAAGAAATAATAGGTGATCCAACAGAAACTGCATTAATAGACTTTGTATCTAAAATTAATGAAAAAATGGAAGATTATATTAAAAACTATACCAGAATTTTGGAAATTCCATTTGATTCAAATAGAAAAATGATGAGTACAATAAATTGTGTTGATAAAGAAAATATTTTATTTTCAAAAGGTAGTTTAGAATCAATATTAGAAAGATGTACGTTTTATGAAGAAAATGGTAAAATACTTGAATTAACAAACAAAAAAAGAGAAGAGTTTTTCTCTTTTGAAAAGTCATTAGCACAAAAAGCACTGAGAGTTATTGGATTTGCCTATAAAAAAATTGATAATAATGAATATGAAAATAAAACGGAAGATGAATTACTTACTTTAGAGAGTAATTTAGTATTTAATGGAATGATTGGTATGATAGATCCTCCTAGAGATAACGTAAAAGAGTCTATTCATACATGTTTAAATGCTGGTATTACTCCTATAATGATAACGGGTGATAGTCTAAATACTGCACTTGCAATTGCTAAAGATATAGATCTAGTAGTTTCTGATGATGAAGGGATTGAAGGAAGAGAACTTTCAAAATACTCTGATGACGAAATGATAAATCTAGTAAAAAAATATAAAGTATATGCAAGGGTGTCACCAGATGATAAAGTAAGAATAGTTAATGCATGGCAAAAAAATAACAAGGTAGTTGCAATGACAGGAGATGGTGTTAATGATGCTCCTGCAATAAAACTTGCACATATAGGAATAGGAATGGGAAAAACCGGTACAGAGGTAACTAAAAGTGCTGCAGATATATTGCTTTTAGATGATTGCTTTAATACTATTGTAATTGCTATAAAAGAGGGAAGAAGAATTTATAATAATATAAGAAATGTAATACTATATTCATTATCAAGTAATTTTGCTGAAATATTTATAGTAATTGTAGGTATGATTTTAGGAATAAATGTTCTTCTACCAATACATATATTGTATATAGATTTAGTAACAGATGCAATTTTATCAATATGTTTAGCCTTTGAAAAAGCAGGTAAAAATATAATGAAAGAACCACCACACGAATCTAGCAATAAATTTTTTACACCATTTACAACTACATTTTTAATATTATCGTCAGTTATAGAATCTGCCTTAATATATTTAGTTTATAAAATTGGGCTTATTAAATTTGGTTTACCTGTTTCACAAAGTATGGCGTTTTTATGTTTAATAGTTCAGGAAATGATATTTGCGTATAATTGTAGAAATTTGAAAGAACCAATATTTAAACATGGAATACTTAATAATAAATATATGAATGTAGGGATGATTGTACTTATAATAATTCAAATATTAATATTTATTACACCAATTAGGTATTTATTACATATTGTACCTCTTGAATCTAGTCAAGTTATTATAATTGTAATTATAAATCTTATATCATTTATATTTATAGAAATAATGAAACCAATTATTGCAAAATACTTTAAAGATTAATTATATAGTTTTAACTATATAATTTATGCCATTTTAGTTCAGTGGTAGAACAGATGCATGGTAAGCATCAGACAGCAGTTCAATTCTGCTAAATGGCACCAGATTGATACTAAACTCGGAAAGATTCGAGTAAAAATAGAAAACACTTGTAAAAAAGTGGTTTTTATGATATATTGAATATGTCAAGGAAACTTGCATAAAATAAAAAAGGAACATTCAATATGCTAGTGTTGAGTGTTACCAAAAGATTGGTTTCACCTAATTCAAAGCAGTTGAGTTAGGTGATTTTCTTTTATATTAAAACTATAAATAGTAATAATATTAATAGGAAGATAAGAATGATTAAAGATAGAATTAAAAAATCCTTCTTATTCATACTATCGCCTCCCTTCTTTATGAAGTTTGGCAATCACCCAACTATTAAATGTTCTTATAACAATATATTTTATAAAAATTTATGCCAGTTTAGGAAATGACTTGTAAAAAGGACATTTTTATGTTATGATGTATTTAGCAAGGAAATTTGCATAAAATAAAAAAGGAACATTCAATATTTCAGTGTTGAGTGTTACCCAATAATTTGTGTAGCACCTAATTCAAAGCAGTTGAGTTAGGTGCACTTTTAATTTAGAATTACGAAAAGTAATGCTATAAGTAAAAGGATGACAACGATTAAAGCAAAGATTAAAAAATCTTTCTTATTCATCAAGCATCACCTCCAGTCTATAAAGATAGAGGCAGCACCCAACTATTAAATGTTCCAAGTTAATTATATCAAACATTTGTTCCTATAACAATATATTTTATAAAAATTTATGCCAGTTTAGGAAATGACTTGTAAAAAGGACATTTTTATGTTATGATGTATTTAGCAAGGAAATTTGCATAAAATAAAAAAGGATACATTTGATTGTAGGAATCAGATGTTATCCCTTAAGGGTTGCATCTGAAATCAACAAATGTTGAAATCAGATGTTTTTATTATCTAAATAGTAAGGTGATTACTACAAAGAATAATAGCAGAATTATAATAAATAGAGACACTTCTCTTTTTGTCATAATGAACCACCACCTTTCTCTTATCTTTTGATAATTGAAAGGGAAAGCATCTGATATATTTCAAATGTATCCAGTAATATTATATCAAACAAATGTTCTTTATACAATGCTTTTATATTAATTTATGCCAGTTTAGGAAATGACTTGTAAAAAGGACATTTTTATGTTATGATGTATTTAGCAAGGAAATTTGCATAAAATAAAAAAGGATACATTTGATTGTAGGAATCAGATGTTATCCCTTGTGGAGTGCATCTGAAATCAACTATTGTTGAAATCAGATGCTTTTGCTATTTTAGAAGTAAAATAATTACGACTAAGAATAGGAGTAATATTATATCAAACAAATTTCTTTATACAATGCTTCTACACTAAATTAAGTCAATTTATAAATTGTTATATTAATAATTTCTAATAGACCCGAGTCCTTTTTGTATTTTTATTGTATAACTTTCTTTTTTATAATCAATTGTTAATAATATAATTTTATCTTTATCACTAGATTGTTTAGCTAATTTTATATTTCCAGTATCCGCATTTAAATTAATATCTGTTGTATTTATAAAATTTTGATTATCTATTAATTCACTAACATAGTTTTGTACATCGGAATTAGCATTTTTAATATTTTTATATTTAATAATTTTTGTTTCAATGTTTTTTTTCTCATTAGATTTTATATAATCAATTTTTCTTTGACCTACAATTGCTGTTATTGTAGGTATTTTTTCGTTTCCAATTGTATAGAATTTCTCGTTTTTATAGTTTTTAATACCATCAAAAAATAGAAATATATATATTAATAAAAATATAGCTATAATAATGGATGTAATTATTATTATCTTTTTTATTTTCATAGGATCATCCTTTCTATAAAACTATAATAAAAAACACTAAGTGTTTTTTATTCAAAAGTTGTATCTATTTATATAGTTTTTTGCACTTTTTAAGGGTTATTTTTTATCTTTATACGATAAAATTATAACATACAGTAGTCTAAGTCTGCAAGAGAATAGAATTGACTATCTAAGTTTTGTCAACACTAAATTTATATTAATATTATACCACGACTAAAAACACGAAAATATGCGTT
>CANQFD010000003.1 GCA_947598325.1 uncultured Bacilli bacterium | reverse complement strand
GCAATTTAATTATAATACATTTTTTCAAAAATATAAAGACTATTAACAATTTTTACTTTGTCAACAGTCTGAAAAGATTATATCATAAATTGATATAATCTTCTAATCAAATATAGATAAATATATATATCTTAAATATATGAATACAAATATTACTGTATATATAATATCCACCATCATTTTGTTCTGAACTGTATTCATAATTAACATTACAGTTATTATTGTGTAAATTATTGTAAATAAAATTGAATTTTTTTCTTCCCTTATATGCATATCTATTCTCCTCTTTTTTATCACGCTTAACCATTATATCATACAAAATATTAATATAAAAGCATTCGACAAAAAAAGATAATTATTTTACTAAAACTTAACACTTCATGTTATCTTTAATATATTGTACTTCTTTATCCATATCTAATCTCATAAAGATTGGAATACCTTTTTTAACTACTGTAATGTTTTTTAATAAAGTATAGTCATTTATGCTATCCCAGCATTTTAAACTTTCATCTTCTATTCCAAGTTGATTAAACATATTTTCTGATGTGTTTTTCATAAAAGGATATATTAATATTGCTATTTTTCTTAAACTTTCAACTAAATGATACATTGTTGAAGCAAGTTCTTCCTTTTTTGATTCATCTTTAGCAAGTATCCATGGTTGTGTTTCATCTATATATTTGTTTGTTCTTGAAATTAGTACCCATATTTCTTTTAGTGCATCAGAAACTTCTATATTTTCCATTTTTTCTACAAACTTTTTTATTTGTATACTAGAACATTCTTCCAATGATTTATCAAATTCATTTAAAGAACCTATATATTCAACAATTGTTCCATTTAAATATTTGTTAACCATGGCTATTGTTCTATTTAATAAGTTACTTAAATCATTGCATAAATCAAAGTTATATCTTTGAACAAAATCCTCTGGTGTAAAAATTGAATCTTGGGAATAATTCATAAACCTCAATAAATAATATTTAGTTGCATCTAAACTATACCTTGATATTAATGTTTCAGGATAAATAACGTTACCTACTGATTTGCTCATTTTTCCATCTTTCATAACTATCCAACTATGAGCATATATCTTTTTTGGTTGTTCTAAACCTAATGCATGTAAAAATATAGGCCAATAAATACCGTGAAATCTTATTATTTCTTTACCAACAATTTGTAAATCCGCAGGCCAATATTTATTAAACAATGTTTCATCATCTGACATATATCCTAAAGCTGTTATATAGTTTGTTAATGCATCTAACCAAACATATAAAACATGTTTTTTATCATTAGGCATTGGTATTCCCCAATCAAACGTACTTCTACTTATGCATAAATCTTCTAATCCTGGATCAATAAAATTTTTAAATATTTCATTTTTTCTTGATTCTGGAACTATAAAATTTGGATTTTTATTATAAAAATCTTTTAACCATGATTCATATTTTTTCATATTAAAGAAATATGCTTCTTCTTTCATTTTTTGAACTTCGCGACCACAATCTGGGCATTTTCCATCAATAAGTTGAGTAGAGGTAAAATAATTTTCACATGGCATGCAATACCAGTCTTCATAAACACCTTTATATATATCTCCATTTTCCAAAAATTTTGTAACTATTTTTTCAACAGCCTTACAATGTTTTTCATCTGTTGTTCTTATAAAATAATCATAATCTATATCCATTAGTTTCCATAATTTTTTTGCTTCCTGTGCCATATTATCAACATGCTCCTGATTTGATAATCCGTTCTTTTTTGCTACAGTTTCTATTTTTTGACCATGTTCATCTAATCCTGTTAACATAAATGTATCAAATCCACGTAGTTTTTTATATTTTTTTATTGAATCTGTTAAAACTTCACAATATGCTGTTCCTATATGAAATTTACCACTTGGATAATATATTGGTGTTGTTATATAAAATGTTTTACTCATTTTTATTTTCCCCCTTCAGTTGAACCAAAACCACCTTTTCTTTCTCCTTGTGCATTATCGTTATCTACAGTTAAATATTTCATAAAAATTACTTGACCTATTACTTCACCTTTTTTTATTTCAACGTCATGATCAAAAAAGTTATAAAATGCATACATAAAATGACCATCATTATCTTCATTACCATAGTAATCAGCATCTATTATACCAACACTGTTAGCAAGTACTAATCCTCTTTTACCTGGACCTGAACTTCTGTTACATAACATATAAAATTCATCGGATGGACAATAAGCTTTTAAACCTGTTTTTACTAATACTGGTTTTTGACCTAACTTGAATGAAGGAATTATAACATCCTCTGCAGCTTCTACATCGTATCCCGCTGAATTTTTTGTTTTTCTAACAGGAAGATTTATTCCTTTATCTTCGAAACCTTTAGCTATTTCAAATCCTCTTATTTTTTCCATAGTATATACCTCCTCATATTATATTTAACAATTGAAAAAACCCAACTATACAATAAATTTTATCACATGTTAGGTTAATTTTCAATTACTCTATATAATTTACTATAATCTTGCTTACTATTTCTAAAGATAATTTATCAAGATCACTTAGCTTTCGATTAGATAACATAATTATTAATCCAGAGATATCACTATTAATGATTAAAGGTATTATATAATAATTTGAATTTAATAATACATTATTTGTTAAACAAATTTCTTTAATATCATTAGATAAAACGGTAGATCTATTTTTTATAATTTCGTCTAAGAAAGAACTAATTTCTTCATTTAATATTTCTTCATTTTTATAAGTTGTTGAAACTATTTTTTCCTTATCTGTAATAATAATATTATTTCCGGTTATATTTTTTAGTATATTTATATAATTATTAAAATTTTTTTCCATTTCATTCATATTTGAAAATTTTTTTAATATTATATCATTTTGATCAATATAGACTTCTAAAAAATCATTATCTTTTATTTTTAAATTTTTTCTTATTTCTTTTGGAATTACAATCCTGCCAAGTTCATCTATTCGTCTTACAATTCCTGTTGATTTCATATTATCTTCCTTTCATCTAATAATATTGTTTGAAATCATTGGAATTTTTATACATTATTATTACCATATTTTGATAATAAATCTATAAGATAATATATAAAATGTTTATCTAAATTATTAAGCATTAATTTTATAGATAATATATTATTCTTATAATTAAATTTAAAATTTAAGGAAACATCATTTGCAATCATAAATAATTTTTCCATATTTATTTTATTTGAAGATTCTCTATCAAATATCATTTCAACATATAAATTAGTTTTATTTATCTTAGTTATATTGAATTTTTTTGCTAATTTTTCAAACCATTGTTCATACATATATAATTTTAACTCTTCACTTATTTTACCAAATCTATCTTCAATCTCCTGCTTAATAATATTTAAACTTTCTTTACTATCTATTTTATTTATTTTTTTATGTAATTCTATTTTTAATGATTCTTCCTTAACATAATCATCTTCTATATGAGTAGATACATCAATAAATGGTTTCTCTTCTTCCTTTACTTCTTCTTGAAGCTCTAGACCTTTCAATTTATTTACTTCTTCATTTAATATTTTTAAATATAAATCATAACCTATCGTATCTATGAATCCTGCCTGTTCACTTCCAAGTATATCTCCTGCACCTCTTATAGATAAGTCCCTCATAGCAATTGAAAAACCACTTCCAAGTTTTGTAAATTCTTTTATTGCATTGAGTCTTTTAATAGCTATTTCATTTAAAACTTTATTTCTTTTATACATTAAATATGAATAAGCTATTCTATTACTTCTTCCAACCCTTCCTCTTATTTGATATAATTGACTAAGTCCGAATCTATCTGCATCATAAACTATAAGAGTGTTTACATTTGGAATATCTATTCCTGTTTCAATTATAGTTGTGCATAATAATATATCAAATTCATTATTTATAAAACTTAACATTGTATCTTCTATTTGATTTTTAGTCATTTTACCATGTGCATATCTTATCTTTGCTTCTGGAATTAATTTATTAATTTCAAACATTTTATTTTCTATATTTTCAACACTATTATAAAGTATAAATATTTGCCCGCCTCTAGACATCTCCTTATATATAGCTTCTCTAATTAATTGATCACTTTCTTCTATTACGTATGTTTGTATAGGATATCTATCTACAGGAGGAGTTTCAATTAAAGCTAAATTTCTTATTCCAACAAGTGACATTTGTAGTGTTCTTGGGATTGGTGTAGCACTTAATGTTAACACATCTATTGTGCTCTTATATTCTTTTATTTTCTCTTTATGAGTTACGCCAAATCTCTGTTCTTCATCAATTATTAATAAACCTAAATCTTTATATCTTATATCATTACTTAATATTCTATGAGTTCCTATTAATAAATCTATACTACCTTTTTTTAAATTCTCTATTATCTTAGTAGCATCTTTTTTACTCACAAATCTATTTAAAAGTGCTACCGATATACCAAAACTACTAAATCTTTCTACTGCATTTTTATATTGTTGCGATGACAATATTGTAGTTGGACATAAATACGCTACTTGTTTTCCACTATTAATAGCTTTAAATATAGCTCTAAAAGCAACTTCTGTTTTTCCATAACCAACATCCCCGCATAAAAGCATATCCATTGGACTAGATGATTCCATATCTTTTTTTATCTTTTCTATAGCAATTAATTGATCTTTGGTTAATGTATAATTAAATTCTGATTCAAATTTAAGTTGAAGTTCATCATCAGGTTCAAATGCGAATCCCTTTTGTAATTTTCTTTCTGCAGATATTTTGATAAGATTTTGAGCTATATCTTTAATTCTATTTCTTACTCTTAATTTTGTTTTTACCCATTCAGTTCCACCTAATTTATTTATTTTAGGAGCAAATCCTTCTTTTGATGAATACTTACTAATCAAATCAATTTTTTCAACAGGAATATATAATTTATCTTTATCCTTATAACTAACTTCAATATAGTCCTTTTTATTTCCATTTTTTGTTAAAGTTTTAATTCCACAATATATTCCTATTCCATGATTAGAATGAACAACATAATCTCCTATATTTAAATTGTTTATATTTCCTATTTTTGTTCCAACTTTAAATTTATTTTTATAATTAGTTTTTACTTTTCTTGATTTAAATAATTCATTTTCTGTTAATACTACATAATTAGATATTATAAAACCTTCTTCTAAATCATAATTAATTAAATTTATCTTATTTGTATGTATATGATCTAAGTCTGTTATAATAGAATTATCTATATATTTTTTTATATTGTTTAATTTATTCATGTCTGATAGCATTATAATTATTATATTTTTTTCATATAACTTTTTTTCAAGATACTCATTTATTAGTTTTGAATCTGAATTTAACTTATTTGGTAATTGCGCGTTAAAATTATAACTTTTATTAATTTTTACATTTTTTAAAATATTATCTATTGTCAATAAATATATATTATTCTTATTTTGATATAAGTCTTCAAAATTGTGCATATAATTTGTCGTGTATTTTGGTTTGTTAGTTAAGGAGTATTCAAAAATTTCTTCTCTTAATTTTAGATAAGAATTTTTTAGTTGATTATAATCTTTATATATTATTATAGGAGAATTTAAATAAGACTTTATAGATTCTACATCATTTATTACTAATGGAAGATATTTTTGAGAACTTTCTATATCTTCTTTTTTATTTTCATTTATAAATTCAGTATATGAAGTAATTGAAAATGAATCAATTTCTTCCTTAGTTCTTTGTGTATCAATATCAAAATATCTTATAGAATCTATCTCATCTCCCCAAAATTCTATTCTTATAGGAAAATCAGATGAAATTGGAAAAATATCTATTATATATCCTCTGGTTGCTATTTCTCCTGTCTTACTAACTAATGTTTCATTTATATAGCCTAGATTTATTAAATCTTCATGTAATTTTTCCTTATTATATTCTTTTCCTTTTTCTAATTTAATTGTATTTTTTAACCATACTTTTTTACTTGGTAAGTATCTTAAATATCCCATTAGATTAGTTATTACTATATTACATTCATTACTTGTTGATAAATCATTTAAAGTACTAATTCTGTTTATTTTAAGTTCAGGTGATGCAGATAAAGCTTCACTAGTTAAAAATTCATCCATAGGAAATAAATATGTATTATTATTTAATTTAGATAATGATGAATATATTATATTTGCTTCATATAATGAATTTGTAACAATAAGTATATCTTTTTTATTTTCTTTATATATTTTATCAATGCAAAAAGAAATTAACTGATTAGTTAACCCTGTTATACAAATATTATCTATACTATTAATTGATATTAAATCATTTAAAAATTTCATATAATCATCTTTTCTTATTATATTTATTCATCAAATCACTAAAATTTAAACATAAAAAATCATCAATTATATTTAAACATATATCTATTGTAATATTCAACTCATTTCTTTCATCTGGTGTAAACTTAGATAAAACATAGTCCTTTGTATCAATTTTTTTATTGTTTGATATTCCTATTTTAAGTCTTTTATAATTTTTAGTATTTAAATGAAATTCTATATTTTTAATACCATTATGTCCGCCTGAGGAACTATTTTCTTTTAGTTTAATTTTTCCTAATTCTTGATCTAAATCATCATGAATAATTAAAATATCTTCTATTTTTATTTTAAAATAGTCAACATACTTTTTAACTACTTCTCCTGATAAATTCATATAACTTTGAGGTTTTAAAAATATTACTTTTTCTCCATTTAAGACTAATTGGGTATATAAACCCGAAAACTTTTCTTTATCTATTTTTTCATTTTTTTGTTTTAAATATGAATCAATTATCATAAAGCCTAAATTATGTCTAGTATTTTCATATATCTTTCCAGGATTTCCCAAACCTACTATTAATTTCATTCTTTTCCTCCATTATACTTCATATATACTATATTTTTTTCTATTTTTCTTAATTTAGATACTTTTTTTATTGCTTCTTTTTTTGTTAATCCTTGTTCTATAAATAAATTAACTTGATCAACTATATCTATATCATCATAATTTTCTAACTTTTTTTCACCTTCTACTATTATAACAAATTCTCCTTTAGGATCAATTAATTCTTTCAATATATCATCTGGGGTTCCTCTATAAATTTCTTCATATTTTTTACTTATTTCTCTCGAAACACATAAATTTCTATCACCAAATATTTCTTTTATTAAATTGATTGTTTCAATAACTCTATAGGGTGATTCATAAAATATAATAGTATATTTTAGAGATTTTAATTCTTCTAATTGTTTTTCTTTTCGAGTTTTTTTACTATCTAAAAAACCATAAAATAGAAAATTATTTGGATTTATTCCAGACATAACTAATGCAGGAACAAATGCGGTTGGACCTGGAAGAGAAATAACATTATAACCTTTCTTAATAGCATTATAAGATGCAACATAACCTGGATCACTAATGCATGGAGTACCTCTATCCGAAACTAATGCAACAGAATTACCATTACTTAATTTATTTATTATATCATTTTGAACTTTATCTTCATTAAATTTGTGATAGGGTATTAAAGGTTTTTTAATGGCATATTTCTTTAATAATTTAATTGTTTCTCTTGTATCTTCTGAAAATATATAATCAACACTTCTAAGTATTTTTATTCCTCTAATTGTCATATCCTCTATATTACCAATTGGAGTTGGGATTATATATAAACTTGGACTATTGTTATAACTCTTTTGACTCATTTTATTCTCCTATTCAAATATTTTTCTTATTTCATCTAAATAATTACCATTTTTATCATGAATATATAATGGTTTCATTATTTTTAAACCCGAATTACCATTTTTTGTTCCTTCAATTAAAAAGATATTACTATCGCTATTTATTTTAGGATAAACAAATTGTATTCTCTTCGGTTCTATATTATTTTTCTTCATTTCTTGTAAAACTTCTATTAATCGATTTGTTCTATGAACAATACATATTTTACCATTATTTTTTAATATTTTTCTTGCAACTGAAAAAATATCATTTAAATTTAACATAATCTCATGTCTTGCAATTGATTTTACATTATTATCATTTAATTTTGACTCATTAGAATTTACTTTAAAAAATGGTGGATTGCATGTTATTATATCAAAAGTATCTGTTTCATATTTTAACGGTAATTCTTTTACATCCATATTATATAATTTTATTTTGTCATTTTTATTATTAATATTTAAACTTTTAATAGCAAGACTAAAAATTTCAGGTTGAAGTTCAATACCTGTTATATCAAGATTACAATTTTCATACTTTTTATTTAAAATTAATGGAATAGGAGCATTTCCTGTGCAAAAGTCTATAATTTTTTTTGTTTTTTTATTGATTTCTACAAAATTTGCAAGTAAAACAGAATCTAAAGAAAAATTAAACCAATCAGTATTTTGAACGATATTTAAATTGCTATAATTTAATAATCTATTTATTACTTCCACTATTACTTACCTCTATTAATTCTTTTTCATCTGTTTCTATTTTATATTTTTGATTTAATACATCTAAAGAAACCACTCTTCCTTTTACTGTATCCATATCTATATATTCTCCTATTTTAGGTAATTCTTTTTTCAATTGACTATAGGTTTCATCTTCATAAGATAAACAGCAATAAAGTCTATTACATGCTCCATTTATTTTATTTGGATTTAATGCTATATTTTGATTTTTTGCCATATTTATTGTTATATTATCAAATGAATGCAAAAAAGTAGAACAACAAAGAGGGCGTCCGCAAGGACCTATTCCTCCTATTTCTTTTGCTTTATCACGAGGTCCTATTTGTCTTAATTCTATTCTAGTTTTATATAATTTTGCTAATTCTTTTGCTAATTCTCTAAAATCTACTCTTTCTGAAGATATAAATGTAAAAAATAATTGAGTTCTTTCAAAAGAATAATTTACATCTATTAATCGCATATTTAAATTATATTTTTTTATTAATTCATTACATTTTGTAAAAGCTTTTTTTGCATCTTTTATATTATTTAAATAATTTGTATAATCTTTTTTTGTTGATATTCTAATTACCTTTTTTAAATCAAATTTTATCTTTGCTTTTTCTATTTTTATCACATCTGTAACTACTGTTCCAAATTGTAAGCCTCTTTCAGTTTCAACTATAACTGTTATGTTCTTTTTAAGATTTAAATTTTCAGAATTAAAATAATATGTTTGTCCATATTTTTTAAAAGATACTCCAACTACATTTACCACATTATTCTTCATTTACATCACTCAATTCTATAACTAATTTATCTGTTAAAAGTTTTAAATTTGTATTATAAAAGCTCTGACTCTTAATCTTTTCTATTATTGTTATCTTTTCTATTATATTCTCTACTGTATTTTTTTCACATACCTTTTCTATACTTTCAGAGAAATCATAAAAATATTTAATTTTTCTATTTATCTTTTTATATAATACATCAAAATAATAATATATCAAAGTATTAAAAAATATATTATAATGAGATTTATTATCTAACTTATCCCATATTAATTTTTTGATATTTATTATAGTATTTATTTTTTTCATTTCAATTGATTCAGCAAAATCAATTGTTGTATTAATTATATCATTAAATTTTTCTTCTTCTAAGTTTTCTATATTTTTATTTAATAAATCTGATAAAAGATAATAAGTACTTTTATTATTTATTAACTTTTTTACATTTTTAAAATTTATTATTTGACATCTAGATCTTATTGTAGGAAATACTAGATTTATATTGTCAGTTAATAATATTGCAATTATGTCATCATTTGGTTCTTCTAAAAATTTCAATATTGAATTAGCAGCTGATATATTAAGTTTTTCACAATTTTTTATAATATAAACTATTTTATTTCCTAAAACCGGTTTATTTTTAACCTCATTTTGTAATGAAATTAATTGTTCTTTTTTTATACAATCATTTATTGGTTCTACTATTTTTAATTCAGTATATATATCATTATCTATTTTTAAACAAATATTTTCATAGTTACTGTCATCTTTGTTACAAATTATTTCTTTACAAAAGTCTTTTGCATATTTAAATATGTAATTTATATCATTACTATAAAATAAATAGGCTTGTACTACTTTATTTTGTAATAAACTATTTTTTAATAGACTTGTTGCTACTAATTGTTCTTCCATATATTTTTCAAGCATATAATCACCTCATTTATCTAAAATTAATGATATAAAAAATTACTAAACATATAAATCCTGTAGTATCAAATATAGAGGTTATTCCGATAGTAATTAAATTAATTGGTATATTCAAATTGAAAGGCTGAGTTATAATATTATAACCATATAACACAATTATACTAACTATTATTCTTTTTATTATTTTTAATATTGATTTAAACACACTTGTCCACCTCAATATATTTTATGTTATATACTTTTTATTATGATATTTTATTTCGACCTTCCATGGCCTTTTGTATTGTCATAGGATCTAAATAATCCATATCAACATCAACTGGTATTCCTGATGCAATTTTTGTAACAGAAACATCGAAATTATCTAATAATTTTGAAATGTATAAAGAAGTTGTTTCACCTTCAACACTTGAATTTAAAGCTAATATAACTTCTTTAATATTCTCATTTTCAATTCTATTTATTAACTGATTAATATTTATATCATTAGGACTTATACCATCTAATGGAGATATTAACCCTCCAAGTACATGATAATATCCATTAAATACATTCGCATTTTCAAAAGACATTAAATTTTTTACATTTTCAACAACACATATAACTTCTTTGTCTCTATTTTTATCATCACATATTGTACATATATCATTATCTTCGGTTAAGTTATTACATATTTTACATTTTTTAATATTTTTTTTAAGTTTTGTTAAATTATTAGAAAAGATTTTTATTTGTTCATCATCAAGATCATATAATGAAAATAAAGCCAATCTTTCTGCATTTTTTTCGCCTATTCCTGGAAATAATTTAAAGCATTCTTTTAATTGTTCTAGCGTTTGTGGATATTTCATATTAAAATAAACCTGATAACCCTTGTCCAAATTGTCCTAAACTTTTATTCATTTCTGCAGAAGCTTTTCCCAAGGCATCATTTAATGCTATCAAAAGCATATCTTCTAACATTTCTATATCATCTGTATTTAATGTCTTATCTATATTTATTTTTGTTACTTCTTTTTTTCCATTTACTTCAACTTCAACTAATTGTTGTTTAGAAGTAAATAATTGTTTTCCAACATTTTCTTGTGCTTTTTCCATCTTTTTTTGCATTTCTTGTGCTTGTTTCATAATCATATTCATATTCATAATTTTATTCTCCTATCTCTATTAAATCTTCAAAATCATTAAATACTGAAGATTTTTTATTTAATATTTTATTTATATTTTCAATTATACTATTTTCAGGTAATATTTCAAATTTTTCTTTTGATTTAATTTTATTTACAAATATAGGTCTTTGTTTTTGCCAATAACTATCTAATACTATACAAACTTTTATATTTTCATTTATTTTTTTATATATAATTTTTTCAATATCAAATAATTTATTATATAATTCATTAAGAACATTTTCATTATCTATTGACATAATTATTCCATCTTTTGATGCAGCACATATTTGTATATCACTTAATAAATTAATTATTTTTAAATCATCTATATCACTTACATCACTATTAAGATTTGAAAATAAGTTTTTAAACATTTTAAGTGATTCTTTATCCGCAACTGAAATAATATTATTTAATCTTATATCCATTAAATCACAATAATATTCATTAATGTTACAAACATTTGTTTGTTTATTTACTTTTTTAAGTTTATTTATTATTTGAATAATATTTAAATCAAAAAAGATTCTTTTATCTATGCTATTTTGCATATTATTCATAGAATTATTAAACATCATTATAATATCAATTATTTGTTTTTCATCTAGTATTTCATTTATTTTTTGCTTTTCACCCATTTTTATTTTTATTAAATTTTCTTTCAAATAATTAATTATATCCTGGCAAATATATGTGAAATTTTTACCAGTTTCTTCATAACTATCTATCATTTGAAAAATTTCTTTTAGATTTGAGTTAAAAATATTGAGAAACAAATTATATATTTCATCTTTTGATATTCTTCCATTTAATAAAATAACATCTTCTTTAGTAATCTTTGAATTACTATATACATTCAATTGATCTAATAGACTAATAGCATCTCTCATTCCACCATTACAATATGTAGATATTAAATTTAATGCTTCATCTTCTATTTTAATTTTTTCATTTTCACATATTTTTTTTAAATTTTCTTTAATTTTTTGTTTTGAAATTGGTTTAAATTCAAAGTTTTGACATCTGGATTTAATTGTTAATGGTATTTTATGTGGTTCTGTTGTTGCTAATATAAAAATTATATGTTTAGGAGGTTCCTCTAAAGTTTTTAATAATGCATTAAATGCCCCCATTGTTAACATATGAACTTCATCTATTATATATACTTTATATTTTGAAGAAGTTGGTAATAAAGTTACATGATTTTTTATATCACGTATTTCATCAACTCCATTATTTGATGCAGCATCCATTTCAATAATATCCATATTTTCACTATTATTAGTTATTTTACAAATATCACATTTTTCACAAGATAAACCATCTTTATTATTTTGACAATTAATTGATTTTGCAAAAATTTTTGCAATGCTAGTTTTGCCAGTTCCACGAGGTCCTATAAATAAGTATGCATGTGTTAGTTTATTATTTTTTATTATATTTTTTAATGTTTTAACTATTATATCTTGTCCGTAAATATCATCAAAAGTTTTTGGTCTATATTTTCTATATAAAGCTTGATAATTCATGTAAATTCCTCCAAATACTTCTCATTTATTATATCATTTTTTAATTAAAAAAAGAATGTTTTTATTATATATATGTTAAATAATTTTTATATGTTTCACGTGAAACATATAATAAAAAAATATATAATGTTTCACGTGAAACATTATTTTTTTCTTTTGTTTAAAAAAAAGTTTTTTAATATAGTAATAAAATAATCATTTTTTATGTATTCATATTCTACTTTATTATCATTGTATTCATCTTTTTTTGAAAAATAAATTACTTTTTTAATTCGACTTCTTTTTATAATTTCATTACACATTGAACAAGGTTCTAATGATACATAAAGAGTACATTCATTAAGACGCCAATTTTTTTTATATTTCATTGCTTCTTTTATTGCTATTATTTCAGCATGATTCATAAAATTTTGAGTTTTTTCTACTTTATTGTATCCCCTACCTATAATTTTATTATTTTCAACAATAATAGCTCCTACAGGTACTTCATTTTCTAATAAAGCTTTATTAACTAATTTTTCTAATTCTTCTATAATAATATTATTATTCATTAATTCCTCCAAAAAAAAGCACACACGAAAAGTGATTGTTAAGGCTGCTATATTTCTATCCTGACCTGGTTCCAATATTTTCGTTGTGCAATTAAAATATATATTATTTACATGATTTTGTCAATAAATATATAATTTTTTTATTATTTGTTCGCTTTTTGTTCGTAAAAATATTTCCCGGGAAATATTTTTATTAAATTTTTTTATATTTTTATCATAAAATGAAAAAGAAACTATTATTCCACAGTTTCTTCTTCAGATAATTCATGAATTTCTTCTTCTGTTGTTGCAACAGTTGTTACTTTTTGATTATCTTTTAGATTTATTAATCTAATACCTTGTGTTACTCTACTCATTTTTGATACTTGACTCATTGGAATTTTTATTATAATTCCACTATCAGTAATAATCATCAAGTTTTCATTTTCATTAACGTTTTTTACTGCAACTAAATTACCATTTTTTTCAGTAATATTTAATGCTTTAACACCTTTACTTCCTCTATGAGTTAATCTATACTCTTCTATACTTGTTCTTTTACCATAACCCTTTTCGGTCATTATTAATATATCACTATCTTCATTTACTTTTTCTGAACTAACACATATAGAATTGTTTGGAATATTAATACCTCTTACTCCACTTGCTGTTCTACCCATAATTCTTATTTCTTTTTCATTAAACCTTACTATTCTTCCATTTGATGCACCAATAACAATTTCATCTTCACCATTTGTTTTAGTTACAAATAATAATTCATCTTCTTCTTTAAGTGTTATTGCTATTTTTCCACTCTTTCTAATTGAATCAAATTCTTCAATATTTGTTCTTTTTACTAATCCTTTTTTTGTAACAAATAATATATAATTATTTTCTTCCTCTTTTGAAATATTAAGAATTGAATTTATCTTTTCATCTTTTTCTATTGGTAATAAATTTATTATAGGTAATCCTTTAGCTTGTCTACTAAATTCTGGTATTTCATATCCTTTAATTTTATATACTTTTCCTTTATTTGAGAAGAATAATATATAATCATGAGTTTTTACGGTTATCATTTTTTCAACAAAATCTTCCTCATTTGTTGACATACCTTTAACTCCTACTCCACCTTTATTTTGTATTTTATAAGTATCTGATTTAAGTCTTTTTATATAACCTTTATTTGTTAGTGTTATAATTATATCTTCAATTGGTATTAATGATTCATCCTCTATATAATCAATTGCAGTCATATCTATTTTAGTTTTTCTATCATCACTATATTTATTTTTTATTTCTAATAATTCTTCTTTTATTATTCCATAAATTTTTTCATCAAATGCTAAAATTTCTTTTAATTCTTTTATTTTTGCTAATAACTCATTTAATTCATTTTCTATTTTATCTCTTTCTAAACCAGTTAATCTTCTTAATTTCATTTCAAGAATAGCATCTGCTTGAGCTTGACTTAATCCAAATTTAGACATTAATCCTTCTCTTGCTTCCTCATCTGATTTAGATCCTCTTATTAATTTTATAACTTCATCTATATGATCAAGTGCTATTTTTAAACCTTCTAATATATGAACTCTTTTTTCTGCTTTATCAAGTTCAAATTTTGTTCTTCTTACAATAACTTCTTTTTGATACTCAATATATTTTTTTATAATTTCCTTTAATCCTAAAGTTTTTGGAACTCCTTTATCTAACATTAAGAATATGATTCCAAAATTATTTTGAAATTGCGTATGTTTATATAAATTATTAAGAACAACTTGTGCATTTGCATCTTTTTTTAAAGTAATAGTTATTTTTACACCATTTTTTAAATCAGTATGATAATCTGCAATGCCATCAATTGTTTTATTATGTACTAGTTCTGCAACTTTATTCTTTAAATCTGATGTATTGACACCATATGGTACTTCAGTAATAACTATAGAATGCTTTCCATTTTTTTCTTCAATTGTTGCCTTACTCCTAATAGTTATAGTTCCTCTTCCTGTTTCATATGCTTTTTTTATTCCACTATTTCCTAAAATTATACCTCCTGTTGGAAAGTCTGGTCCTTTTATATATTCCATTAATCCTATTGTATCTATTTGAGGATTATCAATATACGCAATACATCCATCAATTACTTCTCCTAAATTATGTGGTGGAATATTTGTTGCCATACCAACAGCAATTCCCATTGTTCCATTTACAAGAATATTTGGAAATCTTGATGGTAAAATTTCTGGTTCTTTTTCAGTTACATCAAAATTATCAATAAAATTTACTGTATTCTTATTAATATCTTTAAGTAATTCTAATGAAATTTTAGAAAGTCTTGATTCAGTATAACGCATTGCTGCTGCACCGTCACCATCTATATTTCCAAAATTTCCATGTCCATCAACCAAACAATTTCTATAACTAAATCCTTGTGCCATACGAACCATTGCTTCGTATATACTTGAATCTCCATGTGGATGATATTTACCCATAACATCACCAACTATACGAGCTGATTTTCTATGTGGTTTATCAGGAGTATATCCAGATTCATACATTGACCATAAAATTCTTCTGTGAACTGGTTTTAAACCATCCCTTAAATCTGGGAGTGCACGAGAGGTTATTACACTAAGTGAATAATCAATAAATGATGATTCTATTTCATCAACAATATTATTTTCTTCTAATCTATCTCTACTATGATTCATTTTTTAATACTCCCTTCTATATATCCAAATTTTGTGCATATGGAGCACGTTCTTCTATAAATTTTCTTCTTGGTTCTACTTCTTCACCCATTAATTTTGTAAAGGCAGCATCTGCTTCTATTACATCTTTAATTGTTATTTTTCTTAAAACTCTGTTATTTATATCCATTGTTGTTTCATATAATTGATCATCATCCATTTCACCTAAACCTTTCATACGTTGTATAATAGGTTTAATATTATCATTCAATTTTGATAAATAATCATCTTTCTCTTCATCATTTAACACATACTTTGTTGTTTTTCCATGTTTTATACAATATAGAGGTGGTTGTGCAGCATATACATGACCTGCCTCAACAATTGGTCTAAAAAATCTATAAAATAAAGTAAGTAAAAGAACCCTTATATGAGAACCATCAACATCTGCATCCGTCATTATTATAATTTTATTATATCTAAGTTTACTCAAATCAAATTCTTCCCCTATACCTGTTCCAAATGCTGTTATTATAGTTCTTATTTCTTCATTTGATAAAGCTCTATCCAATCTTGCTTTTTCTACATTTAGTATTTTTCCTCTAAGTGGTAGTATAGCTTGAGTCATTGAATCTCTTCCTGTTTTAGCAGAACCTCCTGCAGAATCACCCTCTACTAGAAATATTTCACAAATACTTGGATCTTTACTTTTACAATCAGCTAGTTTTCCTCCAAAATTAACAACATCTAAATCACTTTTTCTTCTTGTTAATTCCCTTGCTTTTTTAGCTGCTTGTCTTGCACGAGAAGCTGTCATTGATTTTTCTACAATAACTTTTGCCTCGTTTGGATTTTCCATTAAAAATCTTTCAAAACCCTTTGAAAATATACTATCTGCTATTTTTCTAACTTCAGAATTACCAAGTCTTCCTTTTGTTTGACCTTCAAATTGTGGATTAGGATGTTTACAAGAAATAATCATTGTTATACCCTCTTTTACATCATCCCCAGTTAAAGACTCATCCTTTTCTTTTAATAAATTATTTTTTTTTGCATAATTGTTAATAACCCTAGTTAAAGCTCTTCTAACACCTTCTTCATGTGTTCCTCCATCATGAGTATTTATATTATTTACGAATGAATATATATTATCTGTATAACCAGAATTATATTGCATAGCAACTTCAAACATAATTCCATTTTCTTCACCTTCTAGATGTATTATTTCATCATGAATTGGAGTTTTATTTTTATTTAAATATTTTACATATTCACTAATTCCTCCTTCATAATGAAATGTTTGCTCAATTATATTTTCTTTATTACGAAGATCTTTTAATGTTAATCTTAATCCTTTATTTAAAAAAGCTAATTCTCTTGTTCTTACTTTTAAGGTTTCATAATCATATATATCTGTATCAAATATATCTGCATCTGGTTTAAATGAAACAGTAGTTCCTGATATATTTTCGTCGCATTCACCAATTACAGTAAGTTTTTGAGTAGTTTTTCCACCATTTTCAAATTTTGTTTCATATATCTTACCATTTTTATAAACAGTTACTTTAACCCAACTTGATAATGCATTAACAACAGATGCTCCTACACCATGTAAACCACCAGATACTTTATATCCTCCACCACCAAATTTACCACCAGCATGAAGTACTGTATAAACAGTTTCTACTGTTGATATTCCTGTTTTTGGATGAATACCAACTGGAATTCCTCTTCCATCATCTTTAACTGTAATAGAATTATCTTCATTTATTGTTATTTCTATATGTTTACAATAGCCTGCAAGCGCTTCATCTATTGCATTATCAACTATTTCCCAAACTAAATGATGTAACCCTTTTACATCAGTAGTTCCAATATACATACCTGGTCTTTTTCTTACTGCCTCTAATCCTTCTAATACCTGAATTGCAGAAGCATCATACTTGTTATCCACCATTTTCTTCACCTCTTCTTTTTATATTACCATTTTCAACATAGAAAACATTTGCATTTTCTAATAATCTTGAATCTATATTATTAATATCTGTTGATGTAATAAAAACCTGTAAATCATTATTTATATATTTAATGATATTATTTTTCTTTTCTATATCAAGTTCACTAAATATATCATCTAAAAGCAATATAGGCTTAATAAATTTATTTTCTCTCATCATTTCTATTTCTGCTAATTTAAAACATAATATTGCTATTCTATGTTGTCCCTGTGAACCAAAATTATTTATTTTTGTATCATTTAAAAATATAGAAAAATCATCTCTATGAATACCTATTAATGTTGTTCCTTGTTGTTTTTCTTGATATAAAATCTTATCATATTTATTTTTTATATCATTAAACATCTTTTTACTATTACTAATATCAATAAAAGTATCATACTTTATTAATATTTCTTCATTTCCTACTAGGTCTTTATATATTTTTTTAATATAAAAATTTATCTTATTTAAAAATTCATTTCTATAATTTATTATTTCAATATTGAGTTTTATTAGTTCTTCAGTAAGTATATTAAAATAAACATTATCAAAATTTTTAATATTATTTTTTAAATATTCATTTCTACTTTTAAGCACTTTATTATACTTATTTATAACTTTTAAATAATTATTATAGAATTGGCCTATTTCTATATTAAGAAAATATCTCCTTCCACTTGGGGGACCTTTTATTATTTCAAGATCATCAGGACAAAACATAATAGTATTAATATTAGAAATATATTCACTTGTTTTTCTTAAAATTAGATTATTAATGCTTACTTTTTTTCCTTTTTCATTAATAATAACTTCATAATTTTTCTTAAGTGAATTTTCATGTATAATATCACCACTTATTTTAGTAAATAATTCATTATTTTTTATTAAAAATAAATCTTTATTACATCTATGTGATTTTGTAATAGATAAAACATAAATACTTTCCAATATATTTGTTTTACCTTGCGCATTATTTCCGATGAAAATATTTATTTTATTATTGAAATTTAATTCTATTTTTGAATAATTTCTAAAATTTGTAAGAAAAATTTTTTTCAAAATCATTTTAAACCTATTTTTATGACCATATTCTCACCTTAATATATAAATAATGCTCCTATACATACAATGATATTATACCATAAAAAAACACTTTATTTAAGAAAATATACAATTTTTTTAAATATTTTTATATATTTTTCTTATATAAAATGTTTTTAATTTATTCTAAACTTATTTTTCTTTTTCTAAGCATTGATTCAAGTTTAGTAGCTCTTAAATATTGATTATCAAATGATCCTATTGATATATTAACTTCTATACTTTCACCATTCTCTAAATAAATTAAAGATTTCCCATTTTTTGATTTATAATCCGAAATATATTTAAGTGCAAACCAAGAACATCCTTCTAACCTAGGAGATGTTGTCGGAAAATATATTAAATTTCTACTTTCTTCTATAATTATAGGTGATTTATGACTAATGCCTATAAGATTTTTAGTACCTAAATGCCTTCCTAAATATGAACTACCAAAATATTCACAACTCCTTTCTATTATTTTCATACAATTCATATTTACTACAAATGTTCTATCAACTTCAATTATCCTCGTTTTTTCTATATTTATAGGAATTAAAGCTATAGTTTTTGAATTTACTTCATATTGCTCCATATTTTTTTTCCTTTCATTAATTATTTTTACTAAAAAAAATAATTATCCCCTATTTAAGCAAAAAAAAAATAAAAAATTTGTCGAAATTTGTAATTTTTTATCTTTTTCATTAATTTTTACATTTTTTATTAATATGTTTTTATAGGAAGTATTAATTGTAATAAATTTTCATCCTCATCATTTTTTAAAATAATTGGTTTAACATCAGAATTTAAATATATTCTTATATTTTGACTATTAATAGTTCTTAAAGCTTCCATCATATATTTTGATGAAAATGAAATTTTAATATCAGAGTCATTATTTTTATTAATATTTAATTTTTCTTCTACTTTACCTATTTCTGGTATATTAGAACTAACTATTGCTTCATTCCCTTTAGTTTCAAATTTTATTACATTTTTTTCTCTTTCATTAGTTAATAAAGCAGCTCTATCTATTACTTCATAAAATTCATTTAAATTTACTTCTATTTCATAAAGAAAATCATTTGGTATTAATCTTGATGTATCTGGAAAAGAACCATTTAATAAGCGTGATTGAAATAAAATATTATCAAATTTAAATAAAATTTTATTAGAGAAAATATGAACTTCTACATTTTCATCTTCATCATTTAATATTTTAATTAATTCACCTATATTTTTACCTGGAATTACTATATTTATCAAATTATCAACAGTTTGATCCAATTCTATATATTTTTTCGCTAATCTATAAGAATCAGTTGCTATACATTCCATATTATTATTTTCTATTTTAAAATTAATACCTGTTAATATTGGTCTTGACTCTTGAGTTGATGTAGCAAATAATGTTTGATTAAAAATATTTTTTATTACTTTTTTACTTAAAATAATAGGATTTGTTGATATATCTAAATTTATATTTGGAAATTCTGATGAATCTATACCATTTAAACTAAAATTAGAATTATCATTAAATATTAATAATTTTAATCCATCAACTACTTCTATATTTATTATTCCATCTCTTAATTTTCTTATAATTTCAATTAAAAATTTTCCTGGAATTACAATTGTTCCTGTTTTTTCTAAATTATCTATATATTTTTTATCTATAAAACTTTCTATATCTATTTCATTATTTGTTGAAGTTAAGAATAAACCCTCTTCTGTTAAATTAAATTTTATACCTCCTAAAATTGGAATTACATTTTTAGTAGATACAGCTTTAATAACATTATTTAAATTTTCTAATAATATTTCCTTTTTTATACTAAATTTCATAATAAACCCTCCATGACTTATGATAATTATATCATTATTTTATAATTAAATAAATATTATTTTTTTTATTACTGTTGAAATTGTTAATAATTAAAAAACTTAAGTTTATATATAATAGAATGCTTATTTTTATATTGTTAATAAATGTTAATTATTTTGGTGAAAAATAAAGTTTTCCACTTTTTTACAATTTTTGTTTTATTTCTTCTATTATTTTTGCAAGCTGACTATTGTTTTTTATTTCATTTGCAATTTTATCACATGAATGTATAACAGTTGAATGATCTCTTCCTCCAAATTCCATTCCAATTCTTGGAAAAGATTCATCCGTTAAATTTCTTGATAAATAAATAGCTATTTGTCTTGGAAAAGCAATAGTTGATACCCTTTTTTTAGATTTTAAATCCTCTACACTTACATTATAATATTCTGATACTACCTTTTGTATTTTTTGAATATCGTTTTTAAAACTAGTTGACT
Source organism: uncultured Bacilli bacterium (assembly GCA_947598325.1). Lineage (GTDB taxonomy): Bacteria > Bacillota_I > Bacilli_A > RF39 > UBA660 > CAG-433. Next base: position 79,340 of record CANQFD010000003.1, on the reverse strand, counting down.
GAGTTATAGTACCTTTTAGTGCTTCAATTGCTAAATCAAGAGTTATTTCTTCTTCAAAAAATATAGTAGAATATGCACAAACTCTAGTTAAAGCTCCTTCTAAACTTCTAATATCTGAGTGACACATATTAGCAATATAATCAATGGCTTCTTCACTCATATGATTAGAAAAATCCATGTTTGACATTTTTTTTCTTAATATTTCTTTTCTAAGCAAATTATCTGGTGGAAAAATATTTACTTTTAATCCCCAATTAAATCTAGTTCTAAGTCTATCTTCTAAATGTTTTAAATCATCTGGCGAGCTATCCGATGAAATAATAATTTGTTTTTTATCATCATATAAAGTATTAAAAGTGTGGAAAAATTCATTTTGTGTTTTAGGTGCATTACCTAAAAATTGAATATCATCTATAATAAGTACATCTATATTTCTATATTTATCCTTGAATAAATCAATATAATCAAAATTATTACCATCTTTATTTTTTTTATTTAATCCTAAAAAATCATTTATAAATTGGTCACTTGTTACATATAAAACTCTCTTATTAGAATTTTGAATAATGTAATTACCAATAGCTTGCATTAAATGAGTTTTTCCAAGCCCACTATTTCCATATATAAAAAGAGGATTATACATTTTTCCAGGATTTTCTGCTACTGCAAGAGCTGTAGCCTGAGCAAATCTATTACTCTCCCCTACTATAAAATTTTCAAAAGTATAATCAGGATTTAAATTAGCTTTCTCAGGACTATTATAAGGAACTCCAAGTTCTTCTATCTTTTCATCTTTATTTATATCTTCTTTTATGTATTCATTTTCTAATAAAAATTCAATATTAAAATTTGTTCCTGTAATTTCATTAAAAATTTCTTTTATAATATCAATATAAGATTCTGCTAGGTGTTTTTTATGGGCAATAGTTGGAACTATTATAATAGCATGTTCTTCATTTAATAAGACTAAATTAGAATCTTTAAACCAAGTATTATATGATAAAGAACTAACTCTTTTCTTTATATCATTTAAAAATCTATTCCAAATACTTTCTATGTTCATAAAACCACCTCCCCTGATATTATTAGATAGTTTATTTATAAGTTAATTATAACCTATTTTATTGATAAATCAATAAAAAAATTGAATGATAAAAGTTATGAACAGAAAAAGTTGAAAATTATATTATGTAATATAAGAGTTTAATATAGTTTTCCACATTTTCCACAAATTTTTTTTAAACATTAAAATTATAAACAATTAAAATTTATCAACAATAGTGTTTATAATGTTTATAACTTTTATTGACCTTATATTATAAGAGAAAAAGAAAAAAATTTCCACAGTTTTTTAATAATTTTAAAATATTAATATTTTTTATTGTGGAAAAAAATATCAAATTTATAGAATGAGTACTTTTTTAAATAATAATATTTAAAAATTATAATGTAAAAAAATAAAAAAATTAAGTAAAAAAATTGACTTTATAATTAAAAACGTATATAATTGTAATGTTTTTATGAACTTGGAGGTGCAAAAATGAAAAGAACATTTCAACCAAATAATAGAAAAAAAGCTAAGAAACATGGATTTTTTTCTAGAGTAAAAGGTAATATATTAAATAAAAGAAGAAAAAAAGGCCGTAAAGTTTTATCTAAATAATAAATCCACTATTATATAAGTGGTTTTTTTTGTATGAATGGAAGTGATTATCATAAAAAAAATAAATATTGTAAAAAAATCTGATGAAATAAATGATATAATACATAATGGTAAATTTATAAAAAATAAATATTATTATATATATTATAAAGAAAATAATTTAAAAAATTATAGATTTGCTATATGTGTTTCAAAGAAAATAGGAAATGCAGTAAATAGAAACAAAAACAAAAGACAAATAAAAGATATACTAGATAAAAGTAATTTATTATTTAAAACAGGTACAGATTATGTTATAATTGTATCTAAAGAAATAAATAATATAAATTATCATGAAAAAAATGATGAATTAATAAATATAATTTCAAAAATATTAGATTAGGTGATAAAATGAAAAAAATATTGATGCTTTCTTTTGTAGTAATATTATTAACAGGTTGTACAGTAACTCTAAAGGATCCAAAAACTAATAAAATTGTGTATTATGAGGATTCAAATGTTAAAATTACATTAAATGAAAATATATTATGTAAACCTGAAAATAAAGGTGTTATTAAAGAATATAACAAATATAAAAAACAAGTAAATATAGAAAAGTTACCATCTTGTAATAGTTTTACTCCAAGTGATGGCAATTATAATAATTTATGGGAAACATTAGTAGTTAAACCACTTGCATGGTTAACATTAAAGATAGGTAACTTAGTAAATAGCTATGGTATAGCATTAATTATATTATCAATTGTAATAAGAATATTACTTGCTCCATTTACTAAAAAAACTGCTATGCAATCAGAAAATATGAAAAAAATGCAGCCAGAAATGGATAGAATTAATAAAAAATATGAAAATAAAAATGATCAAGAATCTATTAATAAAAAATCTATGGAAATGATGATGTTATATAAAAAATATAATATTAATCCATTTTCTAGTTGTTTATTTGCTTTTATACAAATTCCATTATTATTTGGTTTTTTTGAAGCAATCAATAGAGTACCAGTTATTTTTGAAGAAAATTTATTTGGTTTAATACTTGGAACAACACCTTTAAAAGCAATAACATCAGGACATTATCAATATATAATAATAGTTTTATTAATAATAATAACAACATATATATCACAAAAATTAAATAAAACAGCTCCAACACCTCAAACAAATGATATAAATCCAAATACTATGATGAATATAATGTTAATAATGATTTCAATAATGTCTCTTAATTTTTCAGTAGCATTATCATTATATTGGATAGCATCTACAGTATTTACTATTATTCAAAATTTAATGGTTAAGAAATCATTTGAGAAAGAGGTATAATAAAATGAAAGTATATAATTTTGAAGGTAAAAATATAGAACAATTAATATTAAAAGCAATTAAAGAATTAGATGTCAAAGATGATGAATTAATATATAAAATTACAGAAGAATCGTCTGGTTTACTAAAAAAGAAAAAATATATACTAAATGTTATATTAAAAACAGATGTTTTAGAATTTTCCAAAAAATATGTAAAAACATTGGTAGAATCTATGGGACTAGAAGTAGAAATAGAATCTAAAAGAATGGATAAATATATATTAATAAAAATAAAATCTAATAATAATTCAATATTAATAGGAAAAAATGGTAGAACATTAAATTCAATTCAAACATTAGTAAAACAAGCTATATATAAAGAAACTGGTATATTTACAAATATAATAATAGATGTAGAAAATTATAAAGAAAAACATGAGAAAAATATAGAATATTTAGCAAAAAAATTAGCTAAAGAAGTATCTCAAATTAATATAGAAATAAAGATGGATCCAATGAACTCATATGAGAGAAGAATAGTACATGAGGTATTAAAAAATTTTAAAGGTATAAAAACAGAAAGTGAAGGAGAAGAACCTAATAGATATGTTGTAATAAAACCATCTAAATAGTTCTTTTTTTTCATTATGATATAATAGTATAGAAAAGTAGGTGATAATTTTATGAATGATACAATATGTGCAATTTCAACAGCACTTGGTGTTGGCGCAATATCTATAATAAGATTAAGTGGTGAAAATTCTATAAATATAGTTAATAAAATATTTACAAAGAATTTGAATAAAGTAGAATCACATACAATAAATTATGGTTATATTAAATATGAAAATGAAATAATAGATGAAGTAATGGTATCGGTTATGAAATCACCAAAGACTTTTACAAAGGAAAATATAGTTGAAATAAATGCTCATGGTGGTGTAGCAACAACAAATAAAATTTTAGAAATTTTGTTATTAGAAGGTGCAAGACTTGCAGAACCTGGTGAATTCACAAAAAGAGCATTTTTAAATGGAAGAATAGATTTATTAGAAGCAGAAAGTATAATGGATTTAATAGAATCAAAAACGGAAAATTCTAGAAAACTTGCATTAAATGGTGTTGAAGGAAAAATATCAAAATTAATAAAAGATATAATAAATAATTTAATAAGTTTAAATGCTAATATAGAAGTTAATATAGATTATCCAGAATATAATGATATAGAAGTAGTTACAAAAACAAAAATAATGGAACAATCAAATTATATAAATAAAGAATTAATGAAATTATTGGATGAATCAGAAAATAGTAAATTAATAAAAGAGGGTATAAATACTTTAATTTTAGGTAAACCAAATGTTGGAAAAAGTTCTATATTAAATAAATTAATAGAAGAAGATAAAGCTATAGTTACTAATATTGCAGGAACAACAAGAGATATAGTAGAAGGTCAAATAAGAATAAATGGAATATTATTAAATATAATAGATACTGCGGGAATAAGAAATACAAATGATGTTGTAGAAAAAATAGGAGTAGAAAAATCTCTTAATTTAATAAAAAACTCAGATTTAATAATATTAGTTTTTAATAATAATGAAAATTTTACAAATGAAGATGAAAAATTATTAGAAAAAACAAAAAATAAAAAAAGAATAATAGTAATAAATAAAATAGATTTAGAAGAAAAAATAGATTTAGATAAATTAAAAAATGAAAAAGTAGTAAAAATCTCTGCATTAAAAGATGATGGACTTGATTTATTAAAAAAAGAAATAAGTAATATCTTTAATTTAGATGAATTGAATAATAAAGATTTTACATATTTATCTAATTCAAGACAAATATCACTTATAAAAAAGGCTATAAAAGCATCTAAAAATTTAGAAAAATCTTTAAAAGAAGATATTCCAATAGATATGCTTGAAATTGATATAAAAGAAATATGTGAAATATTAAATGAAATAATAGGAGAGAGTTATGATGATAAGTTAATTGATAATTTATTTAGTAACTTTTGTTTAGGAAAGTAGGTAACAATGAAAAATATAGCAATAATAGGTAGTGGAAGTTTTGGATGTGCACTTGCTAATCATTTAGCAAATAAAGGAAATATAGTAAAAGTATGGTCTTTTAAAGAAGAAGAGGCAAATATAATAAATAATGAACATAGATGTATGTTTTTAGAAAATTCTAAATTAAATAAATCTATAAAATGTTATACATCATATGATGAAACTATTAAAGACTCGGACTACATATTTTTAGTAACACCATCAAGTGTTATTAGAGAAACATGCAAAAATATAAAGAAATATGTATCAACTCAAAAAATTATAATTGCTTCAAAGGGTTTAGAAAAAAATACTAATAAGTTATTATCAGAAATTGTAAAAGAAGAATTACCAAATAATTTAGTAGGAATATTATCAGGTCCAAGTCATGCAGAAGAAGTTATAAAAAATATGCCTACTAATATTCTATTTGCAACACTAGATAATAAATTTGCTTATGAAATACAAAATTTATTTAACTCTAATAGTTTTTCAATAGAAATAAGTAATGATGTAATAGGCACTGAAATAGGTGGTTCTATGAAAAATATAATTGCTTTAGCATCAGGTATTTTATCAGGCTTAGGATATAGTAGCAATATAGAAGCATCATTAATAACAAAAGGATTAAATGAAATAAAAAAAATAGGCTTAAAAATAGGTGCAAAAGAAGAAACATTTTATGGTTTATCAGGCCTTGGCGATTTAATAGTAACATGTTGTAGTAATAATAGTAGAAATAAAAGAGCAGGTATTCTTATATCAAAAAATAAAAACTTAGATGAAATAAAAGAAGAAATTGGTATGGTTATAGAAGGTTTAGATAACCTTAGTATAGCAAAAGATATAATAGATAAATATAAAATTGAATGTCCAATAATATCTACTTTATATTCTATAGTATATGAAGAAAAAAAGGTAGAATCTTTACTGCAAACTATATTAGAATAATATAAAAATATTATTTTTTCTTTAATTGTATAAAAATTAATCTTGTAGTATAATACATTTGCAAAAAGAGGGTGCAATAGATGAAGTATGAAGTAGTTGTAGTAGGTGGTGGACATGCTGGAATAGAAGCAACATTTGCGTCTGCTAATATGGGAAATAAAACTTTATTAATTACAGGTAATAAAAATACAATTGCTATGATGCCATGTAATCCATCCATTGGAGGATCTGCAAAAGGAATTGTTGTAAGAGAAATAGATGCTTTGGGTGGAATGATGGGTAAAGTAGCTGATAAAACATTAATTCAAATGAAAATGCTCAATAGTAGTAAAGGACCAGCAGTTAGATCACTTAGGGCACAAGGTGATAAAATAACTTATCCAAAAGAAATGATAAGATTATTAGAAAATCATAAAAATATAGATATAGTAGAGGAAATTGTAGAAGAATTAATAGTAGAAAATAAAAAAATAAAAGGTGTTAAATTATCCACAGGGAAAGAAATTTTATCTAACATTGTAATACTTACAACTGGAACATACATGAAAGCAAATATTTTAGTTGGAGATCAAAGAACAATTTCTGGTCCAAAAGGAGAAAGACCATCACTATATTTAAGCGAAAATCTAGAAAAATTAGGTTTTAAAATATTAAGACTTAAAACAGGAACACCACCAAGAGTTGATAGAAGTACTATAGATTTTTCAAAAACAAAAAGAGAAGATGGAGATAATAAATTATATACATTTTCATTTGATAATGACCCATATTATACTATTGAAAGTCAAGAACCATGTTATTTGACTTATACAACAGAAGAAACTCATAAAATAATTAGAGAAAATCTAGATAAATCTAGTATGTATGGTGGATTTTATGAAAAACTAGGAACAGGTCCAAGATATTGTCCATCAATAGAAGATAAAATAGTTAGATTTGCAGATAAAGAAAGGCATCAATTATTTTTAGAACCTGAAAGCAGATATTATGATGATATATATATTCAAGGTTTTTCAACAAGTATGCCTTATGATATTCAAGAAAAAATGGTTCATTCTCTTCCAGGTCTTGAAAAAGCAAAAATACTTAGATATGCATATGCAATTGAATATGATGCAATAGACCCTAGAGACTTAAAATTAACACTAGAATCAAAAATAATTGAAAATTTATATACAGCAGGACAGATAAATGGTACAAGTGGTTATGAAGAAGCTGCTGCTCAAGGTTTAATGGCAGGTATAAATGCAAGCTTAAAATTAAAAAATAAAGAACCTTTAATATTAGGTAGAGATGAGGCATATATAGGTGTATTAATAGATGATTTAATAACAAAAGGGGTTAAGGATCCATATAGATTATTAACATCAAGAGCAGAATATAGACTTCTTTTAAGACATGATAATGCAGATTTAAGACTTAGAAAATATGGTTATCAAGTAGGTCTTATCGATGATAAACAATATAATAGATTACTAAATAAAGAAAAAAATATCAATGAAATAATTGAAAATTTAAAAAATATAAAAATAAAATCAGATAAAAAAATGACAGGATATGATTATTTAAAAAGAACAGAAGTAAGTATTAATGAAATAAAAAATCAATTAGATAAAGAATATGATATATTGGAACTTGAACAAGCAGAAATAATATGTAAATATGAAGGATATATAAAAAAGACTAAAAAAGAAGCAGAAAAAATGAAAAAATTAGAAAATAAAAAAATACCAAAAGACATTGATTACGATAAAGTTCCAAATTTAGCTAGTGAAGCAAGAATAAAGTTAAAAGAAATAAAACCAGAAAATTTTGGACAAGCTTTAAGAATCAGTGGTGTAAATCCTTCTGATATATCTATATTATCTATATATATGAAGAGGTATTTTAATGAATAAACAAATTTTTATAGATGAATTAAAAAAATTAAATATATATTTAGATGATTTACAATTAAATAATTTAGAAAAGTATTATGAACTATTAATTGAATGGAATAATAAAATAAATTTAACAAGAATAACTGAAAAAGAAGAGGTATACTTGAAACATTTTTATGATAGTTTGACATTAATGAAAGCTATTAATTTAAAAGAAGATATATTTGTTTGTGATATAGGAACTGGAGCAGGATTTCCAGGAATCGTTCTAAAAATTTGTTTTCCAAATCTTAATATAACACTAATAGATGCATTAGAAAAAAGAATAAAATTTTTAAATGCAGTAATTAAAGAGTTAGATTTAAAAAATATAACTGCTATTCATATAAGAGCAGAAGAATATGCAAAAGAAACAAGAGAAAAATTTGATATAGTTGTATCAAGGGCAGTAGCAAAATTGAATATACTAAATGAATTATGTTTACCTTTAGTAAAAAAAGGTGGTTATTTTATTACAATGAAAGCAAATATAGATGATGAAATAGAAAAAAGTACAAATTCATTATTAAAATTAAATTCTCATATAGAGGATGTAATAAATTTTAAATTACCTATAGAAAATTCAAATAGAAATTTAATAAAAATAAAAAAAGACGATGAAACAAATAAAAAATATCCACGTAATTTTGGTAAAATTAGTAAAAATCCATTGTAAAAAATGGATTTTTATTGTAAACTATAAATAAGAATAAGAAGTGAGGGTTAAGTATGAATGGAATGGAGAAAGAAATAATCGAGGTATCGTTAGACGATATAATCCCAAATAGATTTCAACCTAGATTATCATTTGATGAAAAGGGACTAAATGAACTTGCTGAGTCTATCAGACAACATGGTATAATTCAACCTTTAGTTCTTCGAAAAATATCAGATAAATATGAGATAATAGCTGGAGAAAGAAGATATAAAGCAGCTTTTATTGCTGGCTTAAATAAAGTACCTGCAGTAATAATAGATTTAAATGATAATGAATCTGCAGAGGTAGCAATAGTAGAAAATATTCAAAGAAGAGATTTATCTCCAATAGAAGAAGCAAAATCATATAAAAAATTATTAGATAGAGGATATTTAACCCAAGATCAATTAGCAGTAAGAATGGGTAAAACACAAGCAACAATATCAAATAAATTAAGACTATTAAATTTAGATGAAAAAGTACAAGATGCATTATTAAACAATAGAATATCTGAAAGACATGCTAGAAGTTTATTAAAAATAGAAGATAAAGAAGAACAAAAAAAGCTTCTTGATGAAATTATAACTAAAAAATTAAATGTAAGGGATACAGAAAAATTAATATCTAATAAATTAGGCAAAAATGATGAATTTGTACAAGTTTCTAATTTATCAAATGTATTAAATAATAAAGAAGATACTGCATTCCCTGAATTTATAAATACAGAAAATATCGATGTACAAATGCCAAAAATGGAACAAGAAGAAAAAATAGAAAATAATTTAGATAATTTCTTTAATATGCCAGTTTCTAATAGCAATGATAATATAGAAGCATTATTAAATAAATATGATAATTCAAACAATAAGCCTATTATTGATATTAAAGATGATATTATAAAAGATGAAAAAATAAATCCAATAAACGATTTTATGACACAAGTAGATTCTAATATTAAAATAGATAAAAAAGATGATAGTGATATAGAGATGATAGATGAAAGTATACCTCCATTTAATTCATTAGAACCTTTTGATATAAAAATTGTAATAGATAAAATAAATAATTTAATTAATGAAATAAATTCATTAGGATTCAAAGTCAAACTAGAAGAGTATGATTTTGAAAATTTATATCAATTTGTTATAAAAGTAAGTAGAGATTAGGAATATTTATATTTCTAATTTTTTTATAATTTTTTATTCCGAATCATACTCAGTTGGTTGCGTTCCTTTAAGATAATATATTATTTTTTTTCTTGGAGAACTATTTGTAGCTAATTTACCATTAAGTGGATTTACTAATACAGGAATTACATTTTTTGGTTTTTTATACCACGAATCTTCTTTATTCCTTAAATAATTTTCAATTGAATCAGCCCATATATTTTTAGAATATTTCAATTCTTTCCTTTCGAGTTCTCTATTATTATCATATCCAACCCAAACACCTAGAGTATAATCTTTATTATATCCTGCTATCCATGAATCGGTATTTGTACTACCTGTTTTAATAGCATATTTTTTTGTTAATTTAGGTTTAATACTTAAACAAGTTGGAGTTGTATAATCACTTAAGGTATTGTCATAACAATTACTAAGTAATTCACTTAATATATAAGTATAATTACTATTTAAAACTTTTTTACTGTTATTTTTATGTTTATAAATAACATTTCCTTTATCATTAACAATTTTTCTTATAAGATATGTATCATTTCTAATACCATTATTAGCAATAGTAGAATATGCATTAAGAAACTCAATTATATTTAATTCAGTAGTTCCTAAAGGAAGAGATACATTTCTTTTTAAATTTGTATTAATACCAGCTTTGTTCGCTACATCAATCATTGCATCTTCTCCCAAAAATAAATGTGTTTTAATAGCATATATATTATCTGAATACGCAAGAGCTAAAATTAAAGGAATAGGATAAGATGGATAAATATTTGCAAAATTATTAGGACTATATGTCTGATTGTTATTCAAACTAAATGTAGTTGGTTCAGACAAAAATGTAGATGATGGAGTAAAACCATTTTCTAAAGCTGCATAGTATAAAAATGGTTTCATTGTAGATCCTACTTGTCTTTTAGAATATAATACTCTATTATATTGACTTTTCTCATAATTTTTACCACCCGCTAAAGAAATTATTTTTCCACTTTTATTTTCTATAATAGCACTTGCTGTTTGAATTTCATTATCATCATCAATATTACTTTTAATTGCATTTTCTAAAGAACTTTGTGCTTCTAAATCCAAATTCGTATATATTTTTAAACCTTTATTATCTAAATAATCATTAGGTATTATTTTCAAATTTTCTAGTTCATTTATAACTGCATCTTTATAATATAATAAAGTTGATAAGTTTAAATTATCCTTTTTTCCATAGTATGTGAGATTAACGTTATATGCGTCATTTGCCTCTTTTTTCGATATATATCCGTTTTTTACCATGCTATCAAGAATAACTTTTTGTCTCTTTTTTGCATTTCTTTCATTATTTATTGGAGAATATTCCTGTGGATAACCAGGAATACCTGCCAGCATTGCAGCTTCAGCTAAAGTTAAATCTTCAGAACCTTTATTAAAATAATATCTAGCTGCATTTTGAATACCCATAACTCCATTACCATAATTAATAGTATTTAAATATCCTTCTAAAATCTTATCTTTAGAATAATTTATTTCTAATTTTAATGCAAGCCATGCTTCTTTTATTTTTCTATTCCAATTTCTATCAAAATCTAAATATAAATTTCTAGCATATTGTTGTGAAATAGTAGATGCGCCTTCTACAATATCTTTAGATTTAATATTATTATATATCGATTTTAATATTCTAATATAATCAAACCCATTATGTTTATAAAATCTCTTATCTTCTATTGATATAGTGGCATTTATCAAATCTTTATCTATTAATTTTAAAGCTATCCATTCTTTAGATCCATTTCCTTTAAAAAAAACATCATTATTCTTATCATATAGAATTATATTATTAGTTTTTTTTAAATCTAATTTTGGTGAAAATTTAATAAAAAAATATAAAAATGTAAATAAAATGCATATAAAAAAAACAAAAAAAACAAACAATTTTAATAGTATTTTTCTTCTTTTCATTTAAATCACCATTATTTCTATTTTTATTATGTAAAAAAATATATAAAATATGAGTGCAATTTTACTATATATGTGATATAATTGCACTTGAAAAAGTTTGGTGATATTATGCAAAAATGTTATATTGACTACATTATAAAGAATAATGATGAAAATATAAAAAAAAATAATATTTTAGCCCACTATAAAAAAAATAAAAATATAGATTTTAAAGATGAAGATTCAAAATTTAATATAAATATAGAAAAAGATAAGATTATATTAAAAAAGGAAACAAATGACTCATTAATTATATTTGAATTTATAGAGAATAAAAAGACCCAAACAAAGTATTATATTAAAGAACTTAATTTTTATATTGATACAGAAATTATAACAAATTTACTTATTATAAACACTAATGAAATAATAATTGAATATGAATTATGGATTTCAGGAGAATATACAGGTAAATTTCAATTTAATATAAATATAAAGGAGTTACAATTATGAATTTAAGAAAAATGATAAAAAATTTGATATTAAATTCTTTAAAAAAATTAGAAATTGATATAAATATTTCTGATATAGTAGTAGAAATACCAAAAAATAAAAAAAATGGTGATTTCTCATCTAACATAGCAATGCATTTATGTAAAAAATTATCAAAAAATCCTAAGGACATTGCATTAGAAATAGTAGATCAAATAAAAGAAGATTATATAGAAAATATAGAAATTGTAAATCCAGGTTTTATAAACTTTTATATAAAAAAATCATTTTTATTTGAAGGTTTAAATACTATAAATAAACTAAAAGAAGATTACGGTAAATCAGATATAGGATTGAATAAAAAAATAAATGTTGAGTATGTAAGTGCAAATCCAACAGGAATATTACATTTAGGAACAGCAAGAGGTGCTGCCTATGGTGATAGTTTATGCAATATATTAGAATTTGCAGGCTATAATGTAACTAGAGAATATTATATAAATGATGCTGGTAATCAAATTGATAATCTTGGTTTGTCTATTTATATAAGATATAAAGAGTTATGTGGCTTTAAAGAGGAACTACCAGAAAATGGATATCATGGACAAGAAATAATTTCTATAGCAAAAGAAATAAAGGAAAAATATCAGGATACAAAACTAGATGAAGATTTAGAATTTTTTAAACAAATAGGATTAGAAAAATTATTAAATCAAATAAAAGTTGATTTAAAAAGATTTAGAGTAGATTTTGATATATGGACTAGTGAAAAAGATATAAGAAAAAAAGGAAGAATAGAAGAATGTATAAAGAAATTTAAAAAACAAGATGATTTATATGAAAAAGATAATGCTGTATACCTAAAAACAACAAAATATGGAGATGATAAAGATAGGGTGCTAATAAAAAGTGATGGTCTTTATACATATTTGACTCCTGATATAGCATATCATTTAGATAAAATAGATAGAGGTTATGATGAACTCATTGATGTTTTAGGAGCAGATCATCATGGATATATATCTAGACTAAAAGCTTCTATTAAATCCTTAGGATATGATGATAGTAAATTAAGTATAAAAATATTACAATTAGTTAGATTAATAAAAGATAATGAAGAAGTAAAAATGAGTAAAAGAACAGGAAAAACAGTAACTATATCGGAATTGATAGATGAAGTTGGTGTAGATGCAGCTAGGTATTTCTTTTCACTTAGAAGTTTAGATTCTCAAATGGATTTTGATATGGATTTAGCGACAAAGAAAGGAAATGAAAATCCAGTTTATTATGTAGAATATGCACATGCTAGAATATGTTCTATTTTAAGAGAAGCAAAGGAGAAAAAAATAGAATTAGCAACAAAATATGAGTCATCAATGACAGATTCTGCATATAATTTGATAAGTAAAGTATATGAGTTTGTTAATGTGGTTGAAGATTCAGCAATAAAAAAACAACCACATTTGATAACCAATTACTTATATGAGTTAGCTAGTTTATTTCATAATTATTATTCTAAAGAGAGAATATTAACTGATAATATAGAATTATCTAAGGAAAAATTAGCTATAATAAACTCAGTAAAAATAACAATTAAAAATGCTTTAGCACTTATAGGTGTTAGTGCAATGGAAAGGATGTAAATTATGAGTATAAGAAAAAAAGAAAAATTAGAATTGGAGTTAATGTCATACATTGATATTGCGTATGAAATAATAAAAGAAGATAAAAAACAATATAATACACCAAACTTATTTAGAGAGGTTTGCTCTTTATTAGATTTAAGTGAGACAGAATTTGAAACAAAAATAGGAGACTTCTTTACTGCGCTTTCAACTGATAAAAGATTTATATTAATTGATAGTGTAAATTGGGATTTAAAAGAAAATCATGTAGTAAAAGTAATAATAGATGAAGGCGAAGAAGAGGATGCAGAGGAAGATTCAATTGATGAAGAAGATGAAGAAGAAAATAAAAATGAAGAAGAAATAGATGAAGACGATTATAGTGACGATTCAATCGATGATATGGACGCAGATGAAGAAATAGGGGATTTAACAATAATAAATGATGAAGAAATAGAGGAATAGGTGATAAAATGATCGAAAGATTAGAAGAAACACTTAAAAAATATAATTATTTGGAAAAAGAATTAAGTAAACCTGAAATCTTAAGTGATGTAAAATTAATGACATCTTTATCAAAAGAACAATCATCTCTTAGTGAAGTAGTAGATAAATATAAAACCTATAAAGAGGTAATTGCTAATATTGATGTTGCTAAAGAAATGATAAATGATAAGGAAATGTCAGAATATGCAAAAGAGGAATTATCAAATTTAGAAGTTAAAAAAAATGAAATAGAAAAAGAACTAGAAATTTTATTATTACCTAAGGATCCAAATGATGAGAAAAACATAATAGTAGAAATAAGAGGAGCAGCAGGAGGAGACGAAGCAAATTTGTTCGCAGGTGATCTATTTGATATGTATAGCAGATATGTAGAATCAATGGGTTGGAAGATAGAGATAATAAATAAGGAATTAGGTACTAGTGGAGGATATTCACAAATAGAATTTATGGTAAAAGGTGAAAATGTATATTCAAAATTAAAATATGAATCAGGAGCTCATAGAGTTCAAAGGGTACCAACAACTGAATCACAAGGAAGAGTTCACACATCAACTGCGACTGTTGTTGTAATGCCAGAGGCAACAGATATAGATTTAGAAATAAAAGAATCAGACATAAGAATAGATGTATATAGAAGTAGTGGTGCTGGAGGTCAAGGTGTAAATACAACTGACAGTGCTGTTAGAATAACATATTTACCAACAAATACAGTTGTAACTTGTCAAGATGAAAGAAGTCAGTTAAAAAATAAAGAAAAGGCAATGCAAATATTAAAAAGCAAAGTATATGATGATATACAAAGAAAACAAAATGAGGAAATAACTGATGAAAGAAGAAGTAAAATAGGTACAGGTGATAGATCAGAAAAGATAAGAACATATAATTATCCTCAAAATAGAGTAACTGATCATAGAATTAATTTAACATTAATGCATTTGGATAAAATAATGCAAGGAAAATTAGATGAAATAATAGATGCACTAATTAATGAGGATCAGAGAAGAAAATTAGCAGGTGAATAAAATGAACAATAGATTTATAAAAAAGTGATTAAAATGACGGACAAGGAATATTTAAAAAAATATCTAGAACCATCTAAATTAGATGAGGGGATTAAAAGACTTAATAGTGGTGAACCTATTCAGTATATAATTGGTAATGTAGATTTTTGTGGATATAAAATAAATGTTGATAAAAATGTACTTATTCCAAGATTTGAAACAGAAGAATTAGTATCTAAAACAAAAGAACTACTTAATAAAAATTTTAATAAACCATCTATTCTAGAAATAGGAACAGGTTCTGGATGCATTAGTATAGTTTTAAAAAAGGAAGTAATAAATTCACGTGTAGTTGCAACTGATATATCAAAAGAAGCATTAGAAGTAGCTAAATATAATGCAAAACAAAATAATACATCAATAGAATTTATTAATACTAATATATATGATGGAATAAAAGAAAAGTTTGATTGTATAATAAGTAATCCTCCATATATATCAAGAAAAGAAAAAATAATGGATATTGTTTATAATAATGAACCTCATTTAGCCTTATTTGCGGATAATAATGGTTTATATTTTTACGAAGAAATTCTCAAAAATATAAAGAAAATATTAAAAGATAAATACTTAATTTGTTTTGAGATAGGAATGACTCAAGCAGAAGAAATAAAAACAATAGTAAATAAATATTTAAAAAATGTAAAAATTAATGTGGAAAAAGATATGCAAGGAAGAGATAGAATGATATTTATAAGTAATTTTGAATAAAAATGTTTTAATCATCCATAAACAAAATGAAAGGATGATTTTTTTATGAAAAAATATATAATATTAATATTAGCAATAATATCAATGTTTTATGTATTTAATAAATCAGAAGCAGAAGAAAGTATAATTCCAAATGAAGCAATTAGATTTAGAATAATAGCAAACAGTAACAGTGTATATGATCAAAATATAAAGATACAGTTAAGAAATGTTGTTCAAAATAAAATATTTGAATTATTAGAAGGCGTTGATGATATAAATACAACTAGAAATATAATGAAAGATAATATAGATGTATTAGATAAACTAGTTAAAGATACGTTAAATAACTTAAATTATGATAAAGATTATAAAATAAATTATGGTTATAACTATTTTCCTAAAAAGAAATACAAAGGAATAGTATATAAAGAAGGAAAGTATGAATCATTAGTAATAACACTAGGTAATGGAGATGGTGACAATTGGTGGTGTGTATTATTTCCTCCACTTTGTCTAGTAGAAGCTGATGAATCAGAAAGTTCAAATGCAGAATATACTTTTTTTGTAAAAGAATTAATAAAAAAATACTTTGATTAAATTAAAAAATAAATTTTTCAAGTAAATGATAAATCAAAATGAAAAAAAGACGAAATATTTGTAAAAGTATTATAAAAAGAAATTTACTTTGTATAACTTCAATTTAAAAACTAAACAAAATTTTAATAATATTTCTTATAAAAAATTGACAAAAGTGATAACTTATGATAATATATTGCCTGTCATTACGAGAAGGGGGAATTGACTATGGCAGAAGAAATAAGAAAACAAAATCAATCATATGAAAGTATTGCAAGAGAAATACAAATATTATTAAAAGAAGAGAAAAAAGCTTTAAAGGAAGAAGATTTAAATACTGCAAATAAAATTTCTAAACAAATAGCACAATATAAGGAACTTCTAAAAAGTAAATATAATAATTTAATTGATATGGACATAGAAAATATAGAAAATGATGAAATTAGAGAAAGCTTAGAAAATGAAAGAGATACATTAATTGCTAACAGTTCATATATATTTAGTTCACAAAATAAACCAACATACAAACATAGAAATTTTATTATGAGACCATTTAAAGAACATAGATTAGATAAAAAAACAGCAGCAATAATAACAGCAGGTGTTTTAGTGGTATCATTATTAGGAACTACAATATTTGGAATAGGTAGAAAAAAACAAAAAGAAGATAACTACAATGATAATTCTGCATCTACAACAGAAGAAATGACTACACCAGAAGAAACAGATTCATTTGTATTTGAAGATGACAATAATAAGTATTCTTTTGACGAAGATGATAGTGAATTATTAGATGAAAAAGAAGATAAAGAAACTAAAAAAGAAAAAACATCAAATAATGATGAAAAAGAAAATAAAAATGTAACTGTATCAAGTTCTTCAATGCCAACAGCTAAAAAAGTAGAAAAAGCTAAAAAAGCAACTAATAAAAATAAGAGTGAAGAAAAAATAGTTGCAACAAAAGTGTCAGAGAAGAAAACAGATTCAACAAAAGGAAAAAATAAAGAATCAGTTAGTAAAGATACTAAAAAAGACACTAAAAAGGATACTTCAAAAGATACAACAAAAGATACAACAAAAGATACATCAAAGGATAATACATCAACAACAACAGAAAACCCAGGAGGAGTATATTATATAGATCCAGAAACTGGTGATAGAACAACAGAAAAACCTGAACCAAATTATAATTTAAATGATCCTATTGAATCAGATAAAAAAGATGAAACTTACTATGATTTAAATGGTAATGTTGTATCAGAGGAAGAAGCAAATAGATCAGAAGAAGAAGCAAATAAACCACAAGAAACACCAGAAGCAGAAGAAACAAATAAAGATGTAGTAAATGAACAACCAACACAAGATAATACAACAGAAGAAACAGATTCTAATGTAACTATAGTTGAAGAAGAAAAGCAAGATTATAGTTATGATGATCCAATAGAAGAAGATACAACACAAGAAAATACAGTAGAAGAAAATACAGAAGAAGATACAATAGAAGCTCAAACAATATCATCAGTTAAAAAAATGTACGAAGAGCAATTGGATTATTTAAAAGCATTAAAACAAGAACAAGAATCAGCAAAAACTTTATCTTTATCAAATAATATGTAATATATAAAGGGGGATAAAAATGAGAAATTTAAAATATAGAAAATTTATTACTACTGCACTTATAGGATCAATGTTATTCAGCCTTTATGGATGTGCAAACAAAGAAGAAAAACAAGTTGAAACTACAACAGAATCACAAACAACTGAAGAAGTATTAAGTGAAGAAGAAATATTACAAAATCAAATTACTGAAGTTGCAATGAATTCATATAACGAATATACAGATTTTTATGAATCAGTTGGAGCAACACAAGAAGATGTTATAGTAATGGGTAATGTAATAAACGATAAAGTAGAAGATTATAATGTTAGTCAAATACAAGCAGCTTTAACTTTAGTGGATAATAGTTTATTATCAGATAATATGATTCAAGCAATAGATAATGCTAACTTTGATAATAAAAAGATTAAAAAGATAATAAAGATGCCTGATGTATCAGAATTTATTATCAATTCACCAGATATTAAAGAACTTGTACAAAAATATGAAAAATTAAGAAATGAAGCATTAAGTGAGCTTAAAGAAACAAAAAGATATACAAAAGCAACAGCTAAAAAGATAAGAAAAATGACAGCAAAAATGGAAACTGTTGAATATGATCAAGACAATGGAAAAATGAGAAGTGAAATGTCTTATGCAAATTCAGGTGGATTATATGTAGCTGCTGCAACAAAATTTCAAATGGTAAATTTATGTCAATTAGTAACTCCAAACGCAATATATATCAATTCACCAGATGGAAAAAAATTAAAAATTGGATATACTAATGAGGAAATTGAAAATAATGATTTAGTTGATAGTTATTTAAGACAAAGATTACAAGTTCCAAAAGATTTATACAAAAAGTATAACGATGCTAGAAATAGCAGAATCGGAACTAAATATGAAGAAGATATGTGTACTTTTTCAAATCAATTATTAACTGAAGCAGGATATCTTGAAACATCTAAGGCAGACTTATTAAATAAAAAGAAACAATTATTAATAAGTAAAAAGTTAAATATGCAAGAAATGATTGATGATAAATATACTTATACATTTACTTTATAAGATTAAATACTCTAAAATATAAAATAGAGTATTTTTTTTTGATATATTGTGATAAAATTAAAAAAATAGATAAAGCAAATTCATATATTTAGCATATGTTAATATAGACAATAGTTTAGGAGGCTAATATGAAAATATTAAAAATAAATGGAGGAAAACAATTAGAGGGAACAGTTAGTATAAGTGGATCTAAAAACAGTGCTGTTGCTTTAATTCCTGCTGCGATATTATGTGATGAAAATGTAACAATAACAAATGTTCCAAACATATCAGATATAGATGCATTAGAGGATATATTAGAATACTTAGGTGCAAAAGTAAAAAGGACAGATAATGGAGAGATATCTATTGATTCTTGTAATATAGAAAATAAACCAATACCAGAGGATGCATCAAAAAGACTTAGAGCATCATATTATTTTATGGGAGCTTTATTAGGTAGACATAAGAAAATAGAAATGTATTTTCCAGGTGGATGTACAATAGGGGCAAGACCAATTGATCTTCACTTAAAGGGTTTTGAAGCATTGGGTGCAAAAGTAGTTCAAGATAATAATAAATATACAATAACGGCAGACGAACTAGTTGGTAATAGTATATATCTAGATATTTCTAGTGTAGGAGCAACGATTAATATTATTTTGGCTGCTGTTAAAGCAAAGGGCACAACTATAATAGAAAATGCTGCAAAAGAGCCCGAAATAGTAGATTTAGCATCTTTTTTAAATTCTATGGGAGCAAAAATAAGTGGTGCTGGAACTAGCAATATAAAAATAAGAGGAGTTTCATATTTAAAATCTTGTATTCATGAAGTTATACCAGATAGAATAGAGGCTGCCACTTATATAATGATAGGAGCAGCAGTATGTAAAAAATTAACTGTTGAAAATGTTATACCAGAACATATTTATGCACCACTTCAAAAGTTATTGGAAATGGGAGTAGATTTGCATATAGATGGTGATAAAATAGAAGTAACAAATAAAAATAAATTAAGAAAGGTAAATGTTAGAACTCAAGTATATCCAGGTTTTCCAACAGATTTACAACAAATAATAGCAAGCCTTATGACACAAGCAGAAGGAGAGTCCAAAATTCATGAAACATTATATGAAAATAGATTTTTAAATCTATATCAATTATGTAAGATGGGTGCAATATCGAAAGTAGAGGGAAATAAAGCAACTATAAGAGGCAAAACAAATCTTGTTGGAACCGATGTATCTGCTACAGATTTACGTGCAGGGGCAGGCTTAGTAATCGCAGGATTATTGGCAAGTGGTACAACAACAATAAGTGGAGCTGACTATATACTTAGAGGATATGAAAATATTGTTGAAAAACTAAAAAAAATAGGTGCTAAAATTGAACTTATTCAAATATAATTTAATATAAATTATAAAGGATGGGTCTAATGAAAATGAAAATAATTCTTGTTTTAATATTTTTCTCTTTAATAATATTAATTTCATATATACAAAATAATAATAACGAAATAAATTATACAATTTTGGGGGATAAAGAATTATTTTCTAATAATTTAAAATCAATTAATTTTGCAGACTTAATATCAAAGAAGTTAGATGATGAAGAAATTTTAGGTTTTTATTCAAAAGATTTTATAAAGAAAGATATAAGAATAATAGATGTTATAAATGATATAGATCAAAATCTGAATATAGATAATATTTCAATACAAAATATAATAAAAAGAACTGATGTTTTAATATTAAATATAGGAAATAATGAAATAAACTATAAATTATCTAAAATAGATGATAATAATCAAGATTATGAAATATATAAATATTTAGATCAAGTAGTATTAGATATAAATGAGCTATTTAATAAAATAAAAAGCTTAAATAGTAAAAAAATAATTTTTCTAGGCTATTTTAATGATACTAATAATGTAAATAATGATAAATATTATAACTATATAAATAAGAAAGTAGAGCAATTAACTAAAAATAACAATATTATATACATTGATTTATTTAGTATTTTAAATAAAAATGCTGATTATTTAACAAAAAGCTATCCAGTTTATATAACAAACGAGGGTAATATGGCGATATATAAGAAGATAATACTAAAAATTAACGATTTAGACTTGCACAAAGAAAGTTAAATTGTTATAATAATATAGATTTTAATAATTCTATAGCTTGTAATAGTTATGGCGGAAGGAGATATATATATGGCAAAAGAAGGAAATGTAGTTTATAAGGATGCTAAAGTTAAATGCGCTTGTGGAAGTGAATGGACTACCAAATCAACAAAAGATGAAATACATGTAGAAGTTTGTTCAGAATGTCATCCTTTTTATACAGGAAAACAAACAATTGCGTCAAAAGCTGGTGCAGTTGAAAGATTTAATGCTAAATATGGTATTAATCAAAACAAAGCAAAAAAAACAGAAGAATAAATAATTAATTAGAACATTGTTCTAATTTTTTTTGTATGTTATAATTTATTAGGAATAGAGGAATTTTTATGAAAATAGGAATAATATCTGATCACCATGGATATGAACTTAAGAATAAAATAAAAAAAGAATTAAGCAATGTAGATTTTGTAGATTTAGGTACTAATAAAAAAGGGAATGTTGATTATACAGATTATGCATTCAAATTAGGTGAAAAAGTATCAACAAAACAACTTGATTATGGAATTGCTATATGTGGCTCTGGAATAGGAATGAGTATAGCATGTAATAAAGTTAAGGGTATTAGATGTGCAAGAGTAACAAGTATAAAAGACGTAAGAGCTACAAGAAACGATAATGATGCAAACATAATAGCTTTTGGTTCAAATATATCTATAAAAAGAGCTAAAAGATTAATTGAAGAATTTATAAATACACCATTTTCAAAAGAAGAAAGACATAATAGAAGGGTTAATAAAATTAAGGAATATGAATTAAATAATTAGCATATACTTTACTGGTGATAACTATGAAAAGACTAATAATATTACTAGTATTAATAATAAGTATACCTGGTTTTATAATTCATTTTTTTTATGATTTCACTTTAAAAACAATAATATCAGGGTTTAATACAAATAAAGAAGAACAGACTATAAGAGTATTAAAAAGTGATAATACAGTTGAAAAAATAAATTTAGAAGAATATTTAATAGGAGTTGTTTCATCAGAGGTACCTGTTTATTTTGAAAAAGAAGCATTAAAGGCACAAGCCGTAGCAGCAAGAACATATGCCCTAAAACAAATCCAAAATAATAAAGATAAAGAATATGATGTTACAGATGATACAAGCTCTCAAGTTTATCAAGATGAATCAGTATTAAGAGAAAAATGGAAAGATAATTATGATAAATATATATCTAAAATAAAAGAGAGTATTGATGAAACTAGAGGTGAGTATATAACATACAATAACGATGTAATATATGCTTTCTTTTTTTCTACTAGTAATGGAAAAACAGAAGATAATAAAAATGTATTTGGACAAGATTTACCTTATTTAAAAGTTGTAGATAGTAGTTTTGATAAGAGTGAAACTAGTTCATTTGAAACAACAAAGGAATTTGATATTAGAGATTTTTATAATAAACTAGGGCTCAATTATTCAGAAAATTTAGATATAACAGATATAGTAAAAACAGAATCTGGCAGGGTATATAGCCTAAAAATAAATAATGTAGAATTCAAAGGAAGAAATTTTCAGACAAAGTTATCTTTAAGATCAAATGATTTTGATATCAATAAAAATAATAATAAAATTATAATTAAAACAAGAGGTTATGGACATGGTGTAGGTATGAGCCAGTATGGTGCAAATGCTCTTGCAAAACAAAATAAAAATTATCAAGAAATATTAAAATATTATTATCAGGGTACTCAAATAGAAAAAATTTAAATAAAATGTATAATTTATTTAAAATTCACCAAACTTAAAATGAGGTGAATAATATGGAAAAAAGAAAATTAAAACCATTTGTAATGCCAATGATTTATGGTATAGCATGCGCAGCTATAATAATGTCATTAGTTTTATTAGATAAGACGCAAAATCAAAAAGTAGCAAGTAATGAATCAGATTATGTATATGTTAATAAAACCATATTAACAAATGAAGTTCCAGTAGCAAATACAGATATAGCAATATCAAAACCATATACATCTGATAAAGTACAAGTATCAAAAAAATTTTATGATCTAGAATCATCCGATGAAGATAAACAAAATGCAATAATATTTTATAATGACACATATATGCAAAATTCAGGTGTTTTATATAAATCGGATGAACCATTTGAAATAGTTTCAATATTAGATGGAACTGTAGTGGATATAAAGAAAGATGAAATACTAGGGAATGTTGTAGAAATAAAACATGCCAATAATTTAATTAGCACATATGAGGGATTATCAGAAATAAATGTTAAAAAAGATCAAACAATTAATCAAGGAGACATAATAGGAAAAAGTGGAAATATTAATTTGGGAGAAACAATTGATAATGGATTATTATTTGAACTAATATATGATGGAAAAATTGTAAATCCTGAAAAATATTTTGATAAGAAATTAAATGAACTATAAAATAATCATAAAAAATAACAAATAATTATATATTTTATTATAGAGGTGTTTTCATTGGATAATAAAATATATAAAAGAGTTATAGATGAAGCAAATTATATTATTAATACAAAAAAAACTATAAGGGAAATAGCTTTTAATAAAAATGTAAGCAAAAGTACAGTACATAAAGATTTACATGAAAGATTATATTATATAGATAAAAATTTATATAATCAGGTTGAAAAAATATTAAAGTATCATTTACAAATAAGACATATAAATGGTGGATATGCAACAAAAATGAAATATAAGAAATTAGAAAGGAATGATATCTTGGTGAGTAAGGATATTGGAATAGATTTAGGAACAGCAAATGTTTTAATATATGTAAAAGGACAAGGTATTGTTTTAAATGAACCAAGTGTAGTCGCAGTAAGCTCTGAAACAAAAGAAATTCTAGCAGTTGGAAAAGAAGCTCATCAGATGCTAGGAAGAACTCCTGGAAAAGTTAAAGCTATAAGACCTCTTAAAGATGGAGTAATAGCAGATTTTGAATTAACTGAAGCAATGTTAAATATATTTTTAAAAAAAGTAAAGGGAAAAGGCAAATTTTCAAAACCAAGAATACTTATATGTTGTCCTTCAAACATTACTCAGGTTGAAAGAAATGCAATAAAAGAAGCTGCAGAGGTAACAGGTGCAAAGAGAGTTTTTGTAGAAGAAGAGCCAAAAGTTGCAGCTATAGGAGCAGGTCTTGATATATCTGTTCCTTCCGCTAGTATGGTTATTGATATAGGTGGAGGCACAACTGATATAGCCATACTATCGTTAGGGGATATAGTAACAAGTAAATCAATTAGAGTAGCAGGTGATTTATTTGATCAGGAAATAATAAAATATGTAAAAAATAAGTATAAATTACTTATAGGTGAGCGAACTGCAGAAGATATTAAAACAGAAATAGGAACTGTATATCCTGAATCAAAAAAAGGTAAAAAAACAATAAGAGGAAGAGATTTAGTTACAGGTCTTCCTAATAGCATAACTATATCTTCAAAAGAGGTTCAAGAAGCATTAAAAGATGCAATTTATAAAATAATATACGCAGCTAAAAATGTACTTGAAGAGACGATGCCTGAACTTTCAGCAGATATAGTTAATAAAGGAATTGTTGTAACTGGTGGTGGAGCATTAATAGATGGTATAGATAAATTATTAGAAGAAGAATTAAAAGTCCCAATTAAAGTTGCAGAAGATCCACTAACATGTGTTGCACAGGGAACTGCAATAATGCTAGATAATATAAATTTACTACAGAAATAAGTTTAATACTTATTTTTTTTAATATTATGTTATAATTAAATTAGGTGATGTTATGAGCAGTAACTTATTTGATAATATAAAAATAATATTAATAGTTTTTATATTTGTAGCACTAATAATACCATTTATTAAAAGAATAGCATTTCATATAGGTGCAATTGATATGCCAGGTGGAAGACATATTCATAAAACTCCAATTCCCAAACTAGGCGGTGTTGGTATATTTTTAGGATTTTTACTAGGATACATGCTTTTCTGTAATCAAACTCCACAAATGATATCAATACTAATAGGTGGAATAATAATGTTATTAACAGGAATATTTGATGATATAAAAAGACTACCTGCAAAAGTACAATTTGTAGGACAGATAGCTGCAGCATTAGTAGTAGTTTGTTATGGTGGAATAATAATGTATGATGTTTCAGCATATGGTATATATATTAATTTTGGTTCATTAGCAAAGCCTTTAACAGTAATATTCATTGTTGCTATAATAAATTGTATGAATTTTATAGACGGACTTGATGGACTAGCTTCAGGAATAGCAACAATATTTTTTATAACAATATCAATAATTATTTATTCAATGGGAATATATAATGGATTAGATGCATCATTAACTTTAATAATGACAGGTGCAACCTTAGGTTTTCTATTACATAATTTTCACCCCGCTAAAATATTTTTAGGAAATAGTGGGTCCATGTTTTTAGGCTATATGATAGCGGTTATATCACTATTAGGCTTTAAAAATATAACAATAACATCCTTTGTAGTTCCAGTTTTAATACTAGCAATACCTATATTAGATACACTATTCGCAATATTAAGAAGATTAATAAAGAAAGAATCTCCAACAAAAGGAGATAAACAACATTTACACCATCAATTACTTCAAATGACATCTAGCCAAGTTAAATCAGTATTAATTATATATGCAATAAATATATTATTCTCTTTCGCATCCCTAGTATATGTTCTTGGTAATGTTAAACTAGGTCAGATAATATATGCGATTTTGTTTATAATTATAATGTGGTTTGTACTAACAACAGATATCTTATTTGATAGAAAAAAACTCCAAAAAGAAATGAAAGAAAAGTTAATTATAAAGAAAAAATAATTAACTTTTTTATTTTTCTAATTCGACAAAACTTTCCAAAATATGGTAATAATGTGATATAATCGATAATGGTTGGTTAGGAGGGGTAAAAATGCTAAATTTTATTGTATGTGAAGATAATAAAATAATCCTTCAAAAAAATATTAATATTATAAACAAAACAATGTTTAATAATAATATAAATTATAAAATACATCCATTTACAGAATACAATGACGATTTAAAAAAACTAATAAAAGAAAAAAATATGAAAAAGATTTATATTTTAGACATAGAGTTAAAAAATATATCAGGAATAGAAATATCAAGAAAAATTAGAGAAAATGATTTGGATAGTTTTATAATAATTTCAACCGCACATACTGAATATTTACCATATACACTAAAATCAAAATTATTAATATATAATTTTATTTCAAAATTTGATAATTATGAGGCATGTTTATCAAACGAAATACGATCAATATTGGATATTTATCCTGAATCTAAAATTTTAGATATTGAAATTAGAAATAAACATTATAATATTCATTATAACGAAATACTTTATATTAAATATGATAATAACAAAAGAAAGACAATAATTAAAACTGAAGATAACAAATATGAAGTTAGTATTCCAATGATTTCAATAACTAAAGATTTAGATGATAGATTTGTTAAGATAAAAGATAGATTTATAAATATAAATAAAGTCAAAGATTCAGAGATTATTAATAACCAACTGATATAATACAATAAGGAGTTGAAATAAAGAATGAATATGATAAATATAGTATTAAGTACATTAATTTCATCAATAGGAATAGTATATATATTAAAAAACTTGACAGGAAATAGGTTTAAAAAGAAAGAAATAGTGTTATTTGTATTTATTACAACTATATTACTTACAATAAATACTATGTTTTTTACATTTGCTACAAGAGTAATGTTTAGTCTTATTGTTATAATACTAACTAATTATTTTATTTTGTTTAAAAAGAATTTAGGGAAGTCTATTTATTATAGTTTGATATATGTTTTTTTAATTTATGCTGTTGAAATAATACTAACAGCTATAATGTTATTTTTGTTTAAATATTCCACAGAGAATTATAACAACTTTGAATATTCAATGTTATTATTTTCAGTAATTAATACTTTCGTAAATTGTCTAATATCAAAGATAAAACCATTACAAAAATTTGTACAAAAGCACGAAGGAAAATTATTAAATAATTATGAAATGAAAGTATATATATGTTTATTTACAATAATAATTATAATGTTAATAACAAATAATTATTTTACGTATGAAAAAAATTTATCTTATTATATAAATATAGGAATGATAATATTTGTTATATTAATGAGTGTAATAATTATTTATAATAAGATAACAAAAGATAATATAGAAAAAGAATATAATATGATGTTAGAATATGTGTCAAAATATGAAAAAATAATAAATGAACAAGGTAAAAAGAATCATGAGTATAATAATCAACTAATGGTTTTAAATGGATATATAGATAATAAGAAAAAATTAAAGGAATATTTAGAAACTATAATTAAAGAACAAAAAGGTGGAAAGAATTATACTGTCGAACAATTAAGTTATTTTCCAGATGGAGGTATAAAGGGTTTAATATATCACAAATTAGGAAAAATGGAAGAATTAGGAATTAGACCATTTTTATATATAGATAAAGAAGTAAAAAATGTATTTGAAGAAAGCTTTGATGTATCAATGTATAGAGATATAACAAAACTATTTGGAGTGTTTTTAGATAATGCAATAGAAGCATCATCAAAAGCAGATAAAAAAGAGATAGAAATAGACATGAAGATAGACGATAATTATTTAATTATAACAATAGGTAACACATATGATAAAAGTGTAAATATAGAAAAAATAGGTAAAAAAGGATTTACAACAAAAGGTGCAGGGCATGGATTTGGATTATCTATAGTAAAAGATATATCTAAAAACAATTCAAAAATAGAAACATTTAATGATATAGGCAAAGATTTATTTAAACAAACTGTTATGATTAGCCTAAAATAAAAAACAATAGATTTTTAAAATCTATTGTTTTTATTGTAATGAATCAGGCATTTCTGGTTCATCAAAAATAGCTATAACACAAGCACTAGTACCAATTGTTCCTAAAATAGTACCAATTGTTGCTAAAGCACCAACTAAAAAGCTTTTCATTTCTAATCCTCCTTATTATTTTCATATTTTTTATAATTCTTATAAGAGACACCAAAAATCTTATAAGTTATTGGCAAAATAATTATTATCTGAATTATAACTGCAAACATAAAATTGTTAGATAAAGTATTATTTTGTATTTTTATGGATAAAATCATAAATATGCTAGCTATAATAATAGATAGTATTTTATATATTATCCTTTTTTTCTTGTCTTTTAATGGTCTTTTTTCCGTATCAGCAGGGGAATAAATTCCTATTAATATAACTAACGGAATCGCTAAAATCTCTTTTAATTCTTTAGAAATAGTAACATATTTACATATTAATGGAAATGTAATGAAAAATATAAGCGATGAAATCATACAGTGTGAGCTCTTTTTCGCATGTACACCAAATGAAAATAGTCTAATTATATTAAAAGTAACAATTAAACATAATACTTCATTAAATATACCAAGCACAATGGATACTATAAAAATTATAATTAATTTAGTTATAGTTAAATATAATCCCTCAAGTCCATATTTAATTGTATCAAGTTGTTTCTTTGTATAATTTTTATTATAAGATCTTATTAAATTCATACATTTGTTAATTAACGCATTTTTCAAAATAATCACCCTGCATTTTAATAATATCATAATTATTATATATATATTAAAATTTTAAAAAATATATATTAATATTTGATTTATTTAAAATTTTATTAATTTTTTTGTTAAAATTATCGAAAAAAACGAAAAAAACGTCTAATTTGTTAGAAAAAAATATTTTATTGAAAAATATTGTTATTATAAATAATGCCTGAAAAAAATATGTCGTTTTTTTTGGATTGAAATTTCTTGAATTGTGTTATGTTTAGGATGTATATTTATATTGTAGGCATGAGAAGGAGGAATAAAAAATGTCAAAAGGAATAATAAAGTGGTTTAATAATGAAAAGGGGTATGGATTTATAAACGGTTCAGTGGATGAAGATATTTTTGTTCACTATACTGCAATTAATCAAGAAGGTTATAAAACTTTATCAGAAGGTCAAACTGTTGAGTTTGATTTAATAAAAACAGAAAAAGGCTTACAAGCTACAAATGTAAAAGCAATAAAAGAAGAAGAATTAACTGCTATTGTATAGTAGTTTTTTATTTTATGTGTTATAATTCTAAAAAGGAGATGATAATTTTGAAATATGTTATCAGAAGTCAAAAAATTGAGAATACTCAGGCAATAAAGAATTATATTGAAAGTAAACTTAATAAGTTAGACAAGTACTTTCAACAATCAGATGATATTGAGGCATACGTTTCAACAAAACTAAATGGAAGAATGCAGACGATAGAAGTTACTATTCCAACAAAGCATTTTACATTAAGAAATGAAGTAACTCATGAGGATTTATATTCTGCTATTGATATAATAGTTGATAAATTAGAAAGACAAATAAGAAAGAATAAAGATAAGATCAATTCAAAGATAAGTAAGACATTTATTGATGATTTCTATCAAGATGAAGAAGAATCAGAAGAAACAATTGTTAAAAGAAAAAATATTGAATTGAAACCTATTGATGAAGAAGAAGCAATATTACAAATGAATATGTTAGGTCATTCGTTCTTTGTATTTAAAGATGTTAATTCAGGAAATATATGTGTTTTATATAAAAGAAAAGATGGCAATTATGGTGTCATTGAAACTGAATAGAAAGTATTTTACTTTCTTTTTTTTCTTGTAAATATTTTAACTATATTATATAATCTTATAAGAGGATATAATTATGAAAAAAATATATTTTATCATTACAATTTTATTGTTAAGCTTTTTTTTCAACGTTATTAACGTTTCTGCACAAAGCTGTGCAGATATAGAAAAAGATGTAGATGAATATTATCAAATTACAGATAAATTATTAAATATTGATTGTACTAAAACAGAAGATAGTAAAGTAGTAAATATGTGTAATGATTTAAATTTACAAAAAAATGTAATTTTATCTAATTTGTTTACTGCTAAAGAACATAAAATTAGTTGTGAAAATACACAGGATAAAGTAGATGTAATTTTAAAAGATAATGAGGAAAATTGTGGAAAAATATTTAATGATACCATAGATAATTTAATCAATAATGTAATGACTGTTTTTTATATAGCAGGACCTATACTTTTAATATTATTTGGCACACTAGATTTTTCAAAAGCGACAATATTATCAGATCAGCAAGCATTAAAAAAAGCTTCAACCAAATTTTTCAAGAGACTACTTGCAACTTTAGCTCTATTCTTTGCACCAATATTAACACGCCTTGTTTTAGGTTATAATGAATCAGGATACTTTTTATCAGGTGATACTTATTCATGTAAATATAATACGATATTAGCAAAGTCAAAATATAATATTGTATATGTTCCAAAATCAGAAACTTCAAATGCAAAAACATATACATCTTCAAACACAGGAGATTTTCTTTCATGGAAACAATATGAGGGAGACTGGAAATCAATTCCTATGGGTTCAAGAACAGTATCTGCGATAGGATGTCTTGTAACATCTGTATCTATTCAAGTTGCAAATTCTAATACTGCAACTGTAGCCAATTATGATCCAGGTGTATTTATAACAACAATAAAAAAGAATGGCGGATTGACTTCTAGTGGAGCATTTACATGGACTGGCTGGAAAAGTATAGCGCCAAACTTTGAATATAAAGGTCAAAGAACAGTTACAGGAAATATAACAGCAAAAGCAAGACAATTAAAAAATTACATACAGCAAGGTTATTATCCCGTAGCAGAGGTAAAAAGTCCAAATTGTGGACAACACTGGGTTGCAATAATAGGTGTTGAAGGCTCAAAAATTATTATGGCAGATCCAGGATCAACAAGTACAAATTTAACAGCATCAAAGTATCCATGCTTTGCATCGGGGTCAAACCAAGTAGCATTATTTAAAGTAAAACAATAAGTGGGTGAATTTATGAAATATAAAAAAATATTAATATTAATGCTCATATTCTCGATACTAAATATATTATTTTATATTATATATTTATCAATAATAGAGAAAAATTCAACATATATGATTATTGGCAATAGTACAGTATGGAAATATAAAGATAATAAGTGGATGGAATCAAATTTAAATAAATTGAAAAGATTATCATTTAAAGAAGCATACGTTTATAATGGCTATAATCAAATATTAGAAAATGCTTATTTAAATTTAACAAAAGATGGTTTAGAAATATATAGCAAAAATTATGAAAACATAGAAATGAATAGTAATGTCTTATCAGTAATTGGTCCTAAAAAGGTAAAAGTAGGAAATTTAGAAATGATGGATACAATAACAGAATATGACGAGCAATATATAAATGATGTTTTAAACAAATATTCTATAGATATTTCTATTAACAATATGCTTACTTATAAAAATGTTATTGATATTAATAATGATGGAAATGAAGACTATTTATTTAATATTAGTAATTTTTATACTGAAGGTGAAAAAGATGTAGCCTTTTCAATTATATTTTGTGTTATAAATAATAATATTAAAATTGTTGATAAAGTTATAGTTGATGTTAATAAAGAATTATCAGAAAAAGCAATATATTTAACAAATATTATAGATTATAATGAAGATAATATATATGAAATAATAGTTAATAAAACAAGATATGGGGATATTAGAAATGATTGTCATGCGATGTATAAATACGTTAATGGAAAGTATGAAAAGATAATAGGTTGTTAGGAGGAATAATATATGAATTTTTGCGATAATGTTGTAATATTATATATTTTTCTTATTTTAAAGTTGCTAATAGTTATTATTATTCCTTTTTTAATATTTTTAAATAGAAAAAAATATAATATGAAACACTTTATAATCATTGAAATTGTACTTTTACTAACATTACTTATTTTAAATGTTTTTAATCTTAATAGTTGCATATACAATTCAAATATAGATGGAATAAAAAGAATGAAGTTAAAAAAAGATATCATTAATTATAATAATTCACATAATTCAAATGAATATTATGAAGATATATATGAAATAGAGCCAGATAATTATTATAAAACATATCAAGGTAATAAATTTTATTATTATAATCAAAATAATAAGTTAATAGGATCAAAAAAATTAACATGTAGTATTTATGAAAATTCATATATGAATAAATATGGTGCACCTATAACATCAGTTTCAATGGCAATATCATCTCTATTAGATAGTAATATTTCTCCAGTAGATATAATGGATTTATATTTATCTGATGAAGCAAACAATTGTAGTGAGTCTGTCAACATAGTAGATGTATTTAATGCATTAAAAGATAGATATGCAGGAATTGAAATTTCTGAAATATCTAGTCTTGATGTTAGTAATGCTATAGTAAATGGTGGAATTGTTATAGCAGAGGTAGATGCAAAAGAAGATTCAAATTTAACATGTGGTGATACATTCATAGTAATATATAATATAAATTTAGAAGGTAAATATATAATTGCTGATCCAAATGATAGTAACTATGATTATATATGTCCAAGTTCTTCCAACGCTTATGGAAATGTATTAAAAGCTAATAGAACTGGTTCTGATTGGGATCAAAATACAATTAATAATCAGACATTACATTATTATTTAATAAAGAGGGTATAATATGAAAAAAATAAAAAAATTATTAATTTTATTCTTAATATTTATATTAACGGGATGTTCAGGGAACTATGATATTAATATTAATAAAGATTTGTCTATAGATGAAAGTTTGTATTTATCATTGGATAATAATGACAATGTATACAATAAGACTATAAAAATATTTGATGATAATAAAATTGATAGAGATAAATATAAAGTTAAACAAACTTCAGATGAAATAATTATAGAATATAAAGAAAAATACAATACAATAGATGAATATATATTAAAAAGTAAAATATATCATCAGTTAATTGATAATATAAGCTATAATAAAAATAAAAAATATGTTGATATATATATTGATCAGTATGTTAAAATTAAAAATCAAAATGAGTCATCACTTATTGGCAATGAAAGCGATATAAATTTTTTGCAAATAAATATTAAAACTCCTTTTAAAGTTCTAATTTCAAATGCTGATAATATTAGTGAAGATACTTATACATGGACTATTAATCAAAATACAGATAGAAAAAAAATTCTTTTTCAATTTACAAAAAGATTAAATAAAATTTCATATTCACAAATAGTAATGTTAACTGTATTAATTTTATGTATAGCAGTACTTCTTGTTAGATTAATAAAAAATTATCAAAAAAGTCAGAAAATTTAGGTGCTTATTATAAGCACTTTTATTGTGTATAGTAAATAAATTTGTTATAATTATTATTAGGAGATGATAATATGAACATATTTAGAAGTCTTTTTGATTTTGAATATAAAGAATTAAAAAAGTTCATGCAAATGGCAGATAAAATAGAAGAAAAAAATGATGAATATGAAAAATTAACAGATGAGCAATTAAAAGAAAAAACCAACATATTTAAAGAAGAATTAAAAAATGGTAAAACATTAGAAGATATAATAATTGATGCTTTTGCTACGGTTAGAGAAGCTGCTAATAGGGTTATTTCTGAAAAACCATATTATACACAAATATTGGGAGCTCTTGCTATACATTATGGAAATATAGCAGAAATGAAAACAGGTGAAGGTAAAACTTTAACTTCAGTTATGCCAGCATATTTAAATGCGCTTACTGGTGAAGGAGTCCATATAGTAACAGTAAATGAATATTTAGCAAGTCGTGATGCGAATTGGATGGGGCAAATATTTAAATTTTTAGGATTAACTGTAGGCATTAATTCAAGAGATTTATCTCCTGAAGAAAAAAGAGAACAATATAATTCAGATATATTATATTCAACAAATAATGAAATTGGTTTTGATTATTTAAGAGATAATATGGTTATAAAAAAAGAAGATAGAGTACAAAGACCTCTTAATTTTGCAATAGTCGACGAGGTTGACTCTGTGCTTATAGATGAAGCTAGAACACCACTTATAATATCTGGGGGTGCGATGCATTCAAATAATCAATATCAGGATGCACAAAGATTTGTTTCAAGATTAAAAGAAAATGAAGATTATACTATAGATGAAAAAACTAATAGTATTAGTTTAACAGATGAAGGAAGTAAAAAATGTGAGTCTTTTTATGGAATAGATAATATGTATGATATTAAATACTCAGTTATTGTTCATCATGTTAATCAAGCATTAAGAGCTAATTATACAATGAAAAATGAAGTTGATTATGTTGTTCAAGATGGTGAAGTTGTAATAGTAGATCAATTTACAGGTCGTCTTATGCATGGAAGAGCTTTCTCTGAAGGTTTACATCAAGCAATAGAGGCAAAAGAGGGAGTTAAAATACAGGAGGAAACAAAGACACTTGCAACTATTACATTCCAAAATTTATTTAGAATGTATAAAAAATTATCTGGTATGACAGGTACGGCTAAAACAGAAGAAGAAGAATTTAGAAATATATATAATATGTATGTAATACAAATTCCAACAAATAAACCAGTAATAAGAAAAGATATGGCTGATTTAATATTTGCTACTAAAAAGGACAAATATGCAGCTATTGTTAAAGAAATAAAAGAAAGACATTCAACAGGGCAACCAATATTAGTTGGTACAATTGCAATAGAAACTAGTGAAATAATTAGTGATTTACTAAAAAAAGAACGAATTAAGCATGAGGTTTTAAATGCTAAAAACCATGCTCGTGAGGCTGAAATAATAGCAAAAGCAGGGCAACTTAATTCTGTTACAATTGCAACTAATATGGCTGGTCGTGGAACAGATATTAAACTTGGTGAAGGAGTAAGAGAACTTGGTGGATTATGTGTTATTGGAACTGAAAGACATGAATCAAGACGTATAGACAACCAGTTAAGAGGTCGTTCTGGTCGTCAAGGAGATCCAGGTTATACACAATTTTATGTAAGTTTTGAAGACGATTTAATGGTAAGATTTGGAACAGATAGATTCAAAAATATACTTGAAGCAGCAGGTCTTGGAACTACGATTAATTTTAGAAGTAAAACAATGACAAAAAATGTTGAAACAGCTCAAAAGAAAGTAGAAGGTAATAATTTCGATATAAGAAAAACTCTTCTTCAATATGATGATGTTATGGCAAAACAAAGAGAAATTATGTATCAGAGAAGAAATGAAGTATTAGATAGAGATTCAATACATGATTCAATAATAAACTTAATAAAAAATCATATATATGATTTGATTTCAGCACATTTGATTGATCAAAATGAATTGTTAGAATTTGATTGTTCAGAAATATGTGAACATGTAAATGAAAATTTACTTAAAAATTCTAGTGTAAAATTATCAGAAATAATAAATAAATCAAAAGAAGATGTTATAAAAATCTTGGAAGAAAAAATAATAGGAGAATATGAAGAAAAAATAAAAGATTTACCAGAAGAAATCGTTAATGATTTTGAAAAAGTAATAGCATTAAGAGTTATAGATACACATTGGATGGAGCATATAAATACAATGGATCATTTAAAAGAAGGAATTGGTCTTAGAAGCTATGCACAAACAAATCCTCTTGTTGCATATACAAATGAGGGATTTGAATTATTTGATGAAATGTTAGAAAAAATTAGTAAAGATACAACAGTATATCTACTAAAAGCAGAAATAAGACAAAACTTAGAAAGAAAAAAGGTTACTAAAACAACAAAAACAAATGATTCAAAAGATAGTTCAAATAAACCAAAAAGAGTAACTAAAATCGGTAGGAATGAAAAGTGCCCTTGTGGAAGTGGAAAGAAATACAAAAATTGTTGTGGAAAGTAGTAGGTTTTATAAGGGGGTGCACGGCATAGAGTTTTGAAAAAATGATAAAAAAACCCTAAAACTATAAAAATGTGCTCAGAATGTGCACAAAAAATTCAATTTGCTCCCAAAAATACCAAAAAGCCACGTAAAATCAAGAGTTTAACAACGGTAACATTTTAATATGTAATTATGTTTTATATGGGAGGTGACTATAATTGAAATTATATGTAATTAGACATGGGCTGACTAAATGTAATGTTGAGAAAAAATATAATGGGAAGTTAGATGAAGATATAAATGAAATAGGAATATTACAAGCTAAAAAAGCCCAAAAGGCTATTAAAAATTTAGATATTGATTTAATTATTTGTTCGCCATTATTAAGAACTAAACATACTTGTGATATTATAAATGTTAATAATGTTCCAGTAATTTTTGATAAAAGAATTGAAGAAAGAGATTGCGGTATATATACTGGTAAAGACCTTGGAGAGTTTTATAATACTGATTATTGGAACTATTACTCCAAAGCAAAAGTAGAGGGGTTAGAAACTATACAGGATTTATTTAAAAGAATTAAACTTTTTTTAGATGAAATAAAAGAAAAATATAAAGATAAAAATATTCTTTTGGTAACACATGGCGGAATAGCAAGAGCAGTATATTTTTATTTCAATGAATTACCAAAAGATGGAATGATACAAGAATTTGGATCAAGCAACTAAGAAATTGAAAAAATATAAAAATTAATATTCAGAAGTAACATCGTTGAATATTAATTTTTTTATTGAATAGGGTAAGTCTTTTTAAACTTAAATTTAAATTAAATAGGGGCAGTAATATATTTTTTTTGTAAGTCATAAATTTATGGGAAGAAATATATCCCAACAAATGAACAAGTGATAAAAGTAATGATGAGTCAAATGTGAAGAACTCCAACTCAAAAATAGATAAATCAAATTACGAAATAAAAATTACAAATAAATAAAAGTGTAAAGTTACTAAAAAAGTAACTTTTTTACTTGAAACTTTTGTGTGGGGGGGGTATACTTATGTTAAATAGGAGGAAATAAAAATGAATGAAAATGTAGTAGTAAAAACAAAAAATAGTAAAGGACTAGTAGCTTTAGTAATTATATTACTAATAATGGTAATAGTGCTTATAGGGTATACAGCATATGATAAAGTAATTAATAATAGTGGTAAATCTGAAAAAACACAAAATGTTAAAGCTGACAATAATAATGTTAAAGAGTCAAAAAACAATGTATCAGAAAAGTAT
This sequence comes from uncultured Bacilli bacterium, assembly GCA_947598325.1. Classification (GTDB taxonomy): domain Bacteria; phylum Bacillota_I; class Bacilli_A; order RF39; family UBA660; genus CAG-433. Next base: position 41,667 of record CANQFD010000003.1, on the reverse strand, counting down.
AATTATAAAAATATGACTGGTATTTATAAATTTGTTAGTGAGCCATATAGTACTGACGAATCTGGTAATGATTACGTTGATAGTGAAGGTGAAAGTGATAATTTTACGTTAACTCTATTTGAAAATGGTCTATTTTATTATGAAATGTCTAGAGAGTCAGTAGTTGGATATTATGGTAATTATACCATTGAAGGTGATATAATTCATCTAAATTATATGTTTGAACTTAGTGGAGGTATGGCTATATACATAATATCAGATGATTCAGATAATGTAGAAAATATTGTTAGTGATATAAAAATTTCTTCAGCAACTAAACTTATAGATTCAAATATTGCAGGTACATATAATACTGAGGATTTTAAAGCAAAATATAAAGAAATTAAATTAGAAAAATCAACTCAAGAATTAAATCCAGAAGAATCAGTATATTTCTTACGTGCATTAAAAGAAATGATGCCAAAGAATAGACCATAGAGAAAGTAGTAAATATCTTAAATGGAGTTAAGTAAATATGAATGAAATTGTAATAGTAGAAATTTAATAAACTCCGTTAATGATTCTTACATTGTAAATAATAATTAAATAAATAAAAGTGTAAAGTTACTAAAAAAGTAACTTTTTTACTTGAAACTTTTGTGTGGGGGGTATACTTATGTTAAATAGGAGGAAATAAGAATGAATGAAAATGTAGTAGTAAAAACAAAAAATAGTAAAGGACTAGTAGCTTTAGTAATAGTTTTAATACTATTAGTAATAGGAATGGGTAGTTATATTATTTATGATAAAGTATTTAATGTTAAAGAATCTGATAAAGTAGTTGATAAAAAAGAAACTAAAAAGGAAGAACAAATAAAAATTTCAGAAGAAGAATTAGAAAAATATTTAGCAACTGTTCCAATGGTTTTAGAAGATGATGGAAATGAATCTGGAAGTAATAATGATGCATATTCAGGAGAAAAGAGTACTATGGAAACTATAGATAAAACGACAACAATATATCCAATGGTATTTGATAAAACTAATAAAGTGGAAGATAGTGTAATTAGAAATAGTAGTGATTCTGAAGTAAGAGGTTTTGCAAATAAATGTACAACTGAAGAAGAACTAAAAAATAAATTAAAAGAAACTTATGATTATTCAGAGTTAGTAAATGAATTTCCATATCCAGGAGGTGCTGTTAAAAAAAGTTCTGATAATTTATATTGTACGTTTTATGGAAGAGGAGCCGCAGGGCTTGAAAAAGTTAATAAAATTATAGATTATAAAACTGACAATGATGAGTTAATAGTATTAGAAAAAGCAGGATTTGTTACAGGAGAATATTATGAATTTGAAGTTTTTAAAACAACTAAAAAGGATGAAAGTGTTTATAAATATAAAGTAGATGAGAATTCAGAATTAACAAATGCTTCTTCAGCTGGAAAAAATTATATAAAAGAAAACATACAAGATTTTTATACTTTTAAACATACATTTAAAAAAGGTTCTAATAACAACTATTATTGGTATAGTACAGAAATAGAATACTAAAAAAGATCCTAATCATTTAGGATCTTTTTTAGTATTCTTAAAATTTAAAATATCTTTTTATTTAATATCTTTTTCATATTCTATATCTGAAACTTCATATTTTCTTCTAGATGCGATTGAACCAAGAATTTTAGTTGAACCCCAACCAATAAATGCTAGAATAAAGAAATAAATAAAACCGAATGCTGTAAAAGTAGGTGCTGACTCTGTAAATAAATCAAGTAATGCTGCACCAGCACTCATTGATGTAACAATAGTTAAACTTTCAACTGATTTGCTTGTTACATCTGCTTTTAATCCATCAAATAATTTTTGTGCTGCTGATACATAGTTCTTTGTCATACCCCATAAATATTTTATATAATCTAATGTATCTCGTAATGTTTCATATCTATATCCTGATATTGCTAAAAATTCAGAAAGCTCTTGATCATTTTTTGCAATTTTTTCTCTTGTTGAAATATAAGTTCCCATTTGATTAATACGACCATCAATTAAATTAATTGTCTTAGCATATCCTTCTAATTTTGTAGTAAATTTAACAATATCAGAGCCTTTGACATGAGCATTTTCCTTTACTGCATCAATCTTTTCCCATATTATTCTATGGATATTTAAATATCTATGTAATTGTCCTTTAAATTCTCTAATAAATATTTGTTCTTCAATATATCTTTCAATATTTTCATTAGATTGTTTTTTATTATTAATGAAATAATATTTATCTCCACGAATAACTTCATATTTATCATTTTTAAACTCAAAATATTTTTGTTTTTCAGTTTTTGATAGTAGATCATTTATTTCATCTTTAGTTGCATTATCACAGACAATAAAATACGGATATACTGTTTCTATATTAGCAAGTTCTTTTGGTACAGGTGCTCCTAAACTGAATAAATAATTAAATGCAGGGGATAGTCTCTTTTCATAATAATCTTGTACCTTATTTATATCAGAAAATAAAGTATCTTCACTAACGTGTTCATTATTTAATACTATTAGCCCATCTTCAAATATTTTAACCTTAATATTTAATGCTGTTGTGAACTCAACATACTCTTCACCAGAAACACCATAATTAATATTACCTATTTCCAAATTTTTTAAATGTTCATCAAGTTTTTTTGATTTAAATGTAACTGACTTTTTCCAGCTCTTAAAAAATCATAAATTTCAGATAATTGTAGCATGGTTCTTTGAAACCAACCACCAACATAAATATTACTAATTTTCATATTTCACTCTCCTATTTAACATCCTTTGTAAAAAATTTTGCATCCATAACCTCAAAGCCATAATTATGATAAAGAACATGAGCAGGTACCCTAAAGTTCTTTGACCATAATTCAACACATTTACAATTATTTTCTTTTGCTATTTTAAAACATTCATCCAACAATTTAGTTCCAATATGACCACGCCTTAATTCAGGTTTAACACAGACATGGTTTAATATTGCATAAGTATTCATATCTTCGTACATAGTTGGAATAATTGTAAGTTTTGCATGAGCAACTATTTTTCCATCAGCTAAACCAACAATATATATTTGATTTTGGTCATTTTCCGTTTCTTTAAAATTTTCTTTTGCATAATCTAAAGATGTATTTTCGTTAAAACACTCATTACATAAAGTAATAATGGGCTCTACATCATCAAAAGTAGCTTTTCTAAATATAACCTCCATTAACTCACCTCACAACACTTTTTAAAAAATATACTTTATGATTGGAATACTCTCATATTCTATGATCATTATATAATAAATTGTCAAATTTTGAAACATATTAACATAATTTAGACAATTTTTTGTAAAAACTTTACAAAACAAACTAAAAATTCATTATAAAATTAGATAACTTTTAGAGATATAATTAATTATTACAAACAAAAAGTTCCAAATTTATAACTTTATTTTTTAATTTTAATTTCTTTATTCTACAAATGCTATTAAAAATGGAATATAAATCCATTTGTTTTTTTGTCGATTTATGTTATAATAATTTAGGTGATGATATGGATATAAAGAGTATAAAGGAAGACTTATTGTCATTAAAACAAAAACTTTGTGATGTTTGGAGGTTACTTTGATGTAGATGGAAAAAAAGCATCTATAAAAAGTTTAGAAGAAAAACTTCAAACTATGCAGCAAAAAGAACTTTGGGGGTCAAAAGAAACTATTGATTTATCCAAAAAGATAAGTGATGATAATAAAATAATTTCAAATGTTGAAAAATTAAAAGAAACATTAGACTCCTATGAAGAAATTATTGATTATAATGATGAAGATTTGATTAAGGAGATAACGCTTAATATTTCTGATTTGAAAAAACAAATTTCTGATTTAGAAATGTCAGTAAAATTATCATCTAAAGAGGATAAAGAAAATGCAATATTAGAAATACATTCGGGAGCAGGCGGAACTGAAAGTTGCGATTGGGCTTCCATGTTACTTAGAATGTATTTAAGATGGTGTGATAAAAAATCATTTAAATATGAAATTTTAGATACATTATATGGGGAAGAGGCAGGAATAAAAAGGGTAACAGTGCTTATCAAAGGACTTAATGCATATGGATATCTTAAGAGTGAAAAAGGCGTACATAGATTAGTTAGGTTATCCCCATTTGATTCAGCAAATAGAAGACATACATCATTTGCATCCGTTGAAGTTACTCCTCAAATAAATGATGAAATTAATATTGAAATAAAAGATAGTGATATAAAAATTGATGTATATAGAAGTAGTGGTCCAGGAGGACAGGGAGTAAATACAACAGACAGTGCGGTTAGAATTACTCATATAGCAACAGGAATAACTGTTACATGTCAAAATGAAAGAAGTCAATTAAAAAATAAGGAAATTGCTATGAAAATATTAAAGTCTAAACTTTATTTAATTGAAGAAGAAAAAAGAAGAAAAGAACTTGATGAAGAGAAGAAAAATCAAAGTGATATAAATTTTGGTTCTCAAATAAGAAGCTATGTAATGCATCCGTACTCAATGGTTAAAGATCATAGAACAGGAGAAGAAACTAGCGATGTACAAAAAGTTTTGGACGGAGATATTGATAAATTTATAGAAGGATATTTGAAAATGTAGTGGAGGTAGTTTATATGGGAATAATAAAAAGAAAATTAATAGATGAAGATATTCTTGGTATAGTTGAAAATAAAAATTTACTAAAAAGATATTTAGAATTGATAATAGGTTTATTTATATCCGCAATAGCGTACAATGTATTTTTCCTAAGACAAAACCTAGTATATGGTGGATCAGGTGGTATAGCGACAGTATTCAAAGATTTTTTAGATCCATCTGTAACAATTTTAATAGTTCAAATTTTAGCTCTTATATTGGCCTTTATATTTCTTGGTAAGAAAAAGGCATTAAATTCTGTTGTGGGATCTTTAGTATATCCTTTATTCGTAAAGTTAACTCAGGATGTAACTATATCAATTCCAAAAGATGATATAATGCTTGTTGCAATATGTGGTGCAGTTTTAGCAGGAATATCATCTGGGCTGACAAGCAAAACTGGATTTAGTACAGGAGGAACAGACACAATAATACATATATTAGTTAAAAAATTTAAATTATCCTTTGGTAATGCAACTTTAATAGTAAATGGATTTATTGTATTATTTGCAGGTTACCAATTTGGATGGAGAATAGTACTATATGCGCTTATTATACTGTATATTATTAGTATTATAACAGACAAGGTAGTATTAGGTATATCTAATAATAAAACATTTTATATAGTTACAACTGAAGAGGCAAGAGTAAGAAAATATATTTTAGAAAATTTATCTAGAGGAATAACAATAATTGATGCACATGGTGGCTATAGCAATGATAAAATAAAGATGATAATGGCTGTAATACCTACATCAGAATACTTTAAAGCAAGGGAAGGTATTTTACAAATAGATCCAAATGCATTCTTTAATATATCCGATTCATATCAAGTATATGGTGCAGATAATCATAGAAACCATGAAAAAGAAAGGGGCCAGATATAATGGAATTTATAAAGATTACTGATGTTGAAAAAACATATCCATCTGGAGTTACTGCATTATATGGTTTAAATCTAAATATAAAAAAGGGGGATTTTGCTTTTATTATAGGAGCATCTGGAAGCGGCAAATCAACATTAATAAAAATGTTATATAGAGAAGAAAGACCAACAAAAGGCGAAATAATTATAGGTGGAGTAAATGTAGGTAAGTTAAAGAATAGAAAAACATATAAACTAAGAAGAAAAATCGGTGTTGTGTTTCAGGATTTTAAGTTATTACCTAGACTTACTGTTTATGAAAATGTTGCATTTGTTCTAGAAATGTTTGGTTATGATAAAACAGAAATTAGAGCAAAGACTTTGAAAGCATTAGATTTAGTTGGATTAAAAGAAAAGGTTAAAAGTTATCCTGATCAACTATCAGGTGGGGAGCAACAAAGAGTTGCAATAGCGAGGGCTATTGTAAATGCTCCAAAATTGTTAATATGTGATGAGCCAACTGGAAATTTGGATCCAGATACATCGCTTGAAATAATGAAAGTTTTAGAGGTAATTAATAATTTAGGTACAACGGTAATAGTTGTAACTCATGATAGGGATATTGTTAATAAAATGAAAAAGAGGGTTATACTTCTAGACAAAGGTAAACTAAAAAAAGATTTTGAGAAAGGAACTTATGATAAAAATGAAAAATGTTAGAATATTATTTAGAAATATAAGAGATGGTCTTAAAAACGTAATTAGAAATTTTAGTTTATCAATGGCATCAATTTCGTGTATAACAGTGACACTTATTTTAGTAGCAGTTTCCATAATAGGTTCATTAAATGTAGAAAATTTTACAAAGATTATAAGAGATGATTTTACAATTGTAACATATATAAATGTAGATGCAGATGAAAATAAAATAAATGAAATAAAAAAGAGTATTGAAAAACTTAATAATATAGAGTCTGTAAGTTTTGATTCTAAAAAAGATATAGCAGATAGAATGAAAAAAGAATCAGAAGTATTTAATAATATAATGTCATCATGGTCTGATTCAGAAAATCCATTATATGATACATATTTAGTTAAAGTTGAAAACTCTGAAAAAATATCAAAAACAGCAAATCAAATTGAAAAAATAGATGGTGTTCAAATGGTTAGATATGGTGAGGGTATGATAGATTCTCTTATATCAATTTTTAAGATTATAGAAAAAATATTGTTAATAATAGTTATTTCATTAATTGTAGTAACAGCTTTCTTAATTATAAATACAATTAAGATAACTATTTTCTCAAGACAAGAAGAAATAGAGATTAAAAGATTGGTAGGAGCATCTAATACTTCAATAAAACAACCATTTGTTATAGAAGGTTTGTTTATAGGATTAATTGGATCTATAATTCCTATACTTATAACAATCTATGGATATAATTTTTTATATGAAAAAACAGGAGGAAAGATATTCTCTGAATTCATTAAATTAATTGAACCTTTCCCATTTGTATTTATAGCATCACTTATACTTGCAATTATTGGTGTAATAGTTGGTATGATAGGAAGTAGTAGCGCTGTTAGGAAGTATTTAAAAATATGATAAAGAATGTAAGTAAGATATTATTGTTTATAACAATATTTGTAATAATTTTTCCTATTAATGCAGATGCAAAAACTTTAGGTCAATTAAAACAAGAGTATAATGAATTAGAAAAAAGATACAGCGATACAAATAACAGTCTTAAAGCGACAGATTCTCAAATTTCGTCAGCAAAGACAAGAGTTCAAAGTATTTATGGAGAACTAGATGCTGCAAATAAAGAAATACAAAATATAAATTCAGAAATATCAAGATTAAACTCAGAAATATTAAAAAAGGATAAAGAATTGAAAGATCTAATGAGATTTTTCCAAGTTTCAGATGGAGAGTCAACATATTTAGAATATATATTTTCAGCAGATAGTATAACAGATTTTATATATAGAGTTTCTGTAACAGAACAACTATCAAATTATAATGATAAATTAATAGATGATATGCATAGCATGATAAAACAAAACAATGAAAATATAGTAAAAATTCATAAAAAAGAAGAGGATTTAAAAGCTCTTCAAAAAGAATTATCTGAAAAATTAGTAGTATTAGCGCAAGAAAGAAAAGCACTAGATGATGACTGTGCATCTATAAAAGATGAAATAAAAGATATGAAATCAATACTTAATTTTTATCAAAAAAATGGATGTAAAGATAATGAGGATATTTCAACTTGTGCTAGAGGACAAATCCCTCCTGGAACTAAATTCTGGAGACCAACTGAATCAGGATTTATGCAAAGTAAATGGAATAAAGATCCAATGCCAGGCGGAGGCTATAGATATCATGCAGGTGTAGATATTTCAAATTCAGGAGGAACAAAAATATATTCAATATCTGATGGAATAGTTGTAAAAACAAATTCGAACTATACACCAGGTGTTGGTTATGGAAAATACATAGTTATACAACATAATATAAATGGAAAAGTTTATACTTCACTATATGGACATTTAAGTGGTATAAATGTTAGTCAAGGTTCAATTGTAACTAAAGATACTGTTATTGGATATATGGGAAATACAGGACATAGTTTTGGTGATCATTTACATCTAAATATTTGTTTAGGAGTTAAGAGTTGCCAAAGCTTAAGTGAAACAGTTGATCCAAGAGATTATATAAATTTTCCAGCACATTATACATGGTATAGAGATAGAACAAGTTATTATCAATAGAAAGAATCTTAAAGGATTCTTTTTATTATTGCAAAAAAATTTGACATTAAAGACCATTTAGGATAGAATATGTACTATTAAAATTTTATGAGGGGGTAAAAAAGTGAAAAATAATAACGATTCGTTTAATAGAAAAACTGTTGTTGCTCAATATAGAGGATTAAAGGATATTTTTCCACTTACAATATATGAATTTATTGATTTATATAAGGACTTAGCATTTTATGTGTGTAATGTAAGTGAAGATGATTATATAAAGATCTGTTCTCAAATGGATTTAAATGGTATGGCTTTAAAAAATCATAAATGTAATTTTGATGAATTTAGATATTTAATGGCAAACGATATTAAAAACGAAATAATAAGAATTGCAGATTGTGATAAAGAGAATATAAATGGATCATATTACATTAACAAAGAAGGAACACTTTGTTATGATGATAGAATGCTTAAATTTTATAAAGATCCAAAATTTGCAAAGGAGTTCGCAGGAGTAAAAATATATACTACTGAAACATATCAAGATATAATTAATTTTTATGAATATAATGATAATGTTAAAAAAACATTATAAGATTATTATTTATATATAAATTAATTTAAAAGTATAATTTTAGGTGAACAAGTATGGAAAATAAAATAATAGAAATAGTATCAGATTTATATAATTATTATGAATTTCCATATGGAAATCGTAATAAAATTAAAGATATAATACATAAAGAAGATCAATTATATAACGAATTAACCTTAGAAGAATTAGAAAGTATATATACAAAATATAAAACTTTATATGAAAATCAACAGGATTTTTCTAATCATGAAATAATTCTTTTCAATGATAAAAATTTATCTATTATAAGACGTATATTTTTAAGAATTTATAAACAAATGTTACAAATTTATGTACCAGAAAATAATTCTAAAGATATGTTGTTAATAGGAGATAAAAAATTATCAATGAAAATAGATAAAAATTTATATAATAATGCAAAAGAAGAATTAAAATTTAAAATAAGTTCAAAAATTGAACTAAGATTTCTTGATTTGTTGTTATATGATGAAAATCTATTTATGAAACAAAAAATGAATATAATCCATAAATCAATGTTTATTAATCCATATTTAGAAGAAGAATTAATAAACAATAATTTTGATGTTGATAACTTAATTGAAAAAGAAAATTTGTTATTTAAAGAACTTTGGGATATATTTAAAACATTCTACATAGAGGAAATGTATACAACATCATGTAATAGACTATTAAATGAAATATATATAATGAGATCAAAACTAGATATTAATAAACCATTTAATTCCTATATAAGAAGTATTTACTTACGCAGTTTATTATGTAATTTAGATAACTCTTCAATACAAAAAACATTATCAGAAATAGAAGAAGATAATTTTGATATTTTTAATGAAGAAGGAGAATTAAATGTTAAATATGCCTTATCTAGGATAGAAACTGATAGAGCATTTATGAACAAAAAATATAAAAAATAATCATGTATTTAATATTATAAAAAGTTAATGAACCAACCTTAGTTTTAGCTCATAATGGAAAGAATCTGGATATGAATGTAAACAATAAAACTATATCATAAATAGTAAAGTAATATATAGCTATGGAACTTCTTCACATTAAAAATGACCATCATACATATTTGTACCATGGTCATTCTTTTTTTGATAAATTAAATTCTTTAATATGTTATATTATATGCCCAGTAATAAATAAGAAAAAAATAGTTTATCTTGGAGATTTAAATAGTTTTAAAATGTCAGGATATGAAATAAAAAAATAAAAAATATAGAAATTATAATCATATTGAAAATAAAAAAGTATATTGATAATAATACATCAGATTAGAATAATATAAAATATTTCAAAAAAAGTGAATTTATTATAAATTGTGATACAATAAAATAGAAGGTGATTTAAAATATGGATAAAAATTTAAATAATGGTGAAAAAGAATTATTTTCCATAAAAGGAGAATTTAATATTAAACAATTTAGTGATTACTTGAATGTTTCAAAAAAATTAATATTTCTTGATTATATATCTTATTTAACATTATTTTTATTGCTAGTACTCACAATAAATACTTTTCAAAGAGGTACGATAATTGATTTAATTGTAAAATATAGTATTGTTGCAATAGTTTTTATCTTATTTAAATTATGTAGAATAAAAAGAGAAAAAAATCTTAGATATAATAGTGTTGAAAAAAGAATTAAAGATAAGGAATATACTATAGAATTTTATAATAATTATTTCATAAAAAAAGGAGATTATATTGTTATGAAAGTAGATTATGGGGAAATAAAAAAAGTAGTAGAGACTAATAATTATTTTCATATAGAGTTTAAAAGTACTAATGTAAGTTTTAAAAAGTCAGGACTAAATGAAGATCAAATTCAATTTATTAGAGATATAAGAAAAGGAATTTATTATAATAAAATCAAGAATTAATTTAACTAACTTTACTAAGTAAAGAAAAAAAAGAAAGGGTAATTTTAATTATGAATAATATTTTAAATAAAAAAGAGAAAAAAATTTTTGATGTAAGCGGAGAAATTGATATCAAACAATATAATGATTATGTTAAAACTTTTAAACTTACATTATGGATCAATTTTATATTTTATTCTATATTATTTCTAATTTTTGTGCTAATTTTAAATACTTTTGATAGGGGTTCAATAATAAATGTATTAGAGGCATATCTCCCTATTATTGGAGTATTTCTATTAATTAAATTATGCAAACTTAAAGGAGAAATACAAGTTAGATATCAAAGACTTGAAAAAGAATCTAATGCTAAGAAATATACTATGGAATTTTATAGTAATTATTTTATTAAAAGAAGTAATTATATTATTGTAAGAGTGGATTATAAAGATTTAAAAAAAATAATAGAAACTAATCATTATTTTCACTTAGTAGATATAGAAAATGATAACATAATAGAAAAAACAGCATTAAATACAGAACAAATTGAATTTGTTAGAGGTATAAGGAAAGATATTTATCGTAGTAAAATAAAAAGTAATATAAAGTAAGTAAAAATTATAATTATAGGAGGAATAACTATAATGAAAGAAAATATAAAATGCTATCTTAAAATATTTTTAATACCAACATTTTTATTTATTATAATTATGGTTATTGATTCAGATAGTGTTAAAGATTTTTTTGATACATTTATTGGAATGATTATAATAATATTTATATGGTTTTTGATAGCATTACCAATTACGTTAATTTACTTAAAATTAAGAAATTTACAAATAATAAAATTTTTTTCCGAAAATTTTGTGTATTTATGTGCAATACTTAATTTTCTTACATTTATTTACTTTAGAAGTATATTCATTATAGAAGATATTTTTAAATCAGTAATTATTACTATATTATTCTTTATTCCAACTATGTTTTCATTAATATTAATTTACTTAAATAGAAAACAAATTTTAAAACTTAAGAAAATAAATTTAATACAAATTTTATTAATTTTTTCTTCTATACTGTATATTTTTATTGTATTAACTTCTACAATTTTTATTATGGCAAGTGATGGAGTAAATAATAGCATAAATTATTGGAGAGTACGAAATTTTTATTTTAAGAAAAAATTTGAATTTCCTAATAAAATTCCAAAAGGCGTAAGGAATATCATATTTCATTATCATCCCTCTTTTTTACAGGGTAGTGAAGTATTTTCATTATATTATGAATCTAATGATTCTCTAATTCAAAATTATAAAAAAGATATTAAAAAGATTTCAAAAAATAATGGAGAGTTTAATTTTATAAAAAATAAGTATTATTTAGATGATAACTTTCTTGAATATACAAAAAAAGAAGATATAAGTGCCTTTAATATATATTATTTAGACGGATTCTGTGATAATTCTAGTTATTGTAATCATGGTGAATATAAAATAATAGGAATTGATGAATCTTCTAACGCAGTAATATTTTTTTATAAAAAATGGTAAAAATTAATAAAAATAATATATTATAAATTGCTATTTTTGATTTTAATAGAAAAATATTGTTTTATTTGATTTGTTTAGTAATTTTTATTAAATATATCAAAAAAGCTAAAAATAATAACAGGGAAACATATAGTAGTTTCCTTGTTTTGTTTATAAAATAGTGATAAAATATAGTATTGAAATTGATTTAATATTGTTTAGTGTTATTTGGTAAATTCGTGATTGAGAGTAGCAATAGTAAGGAGGTAAATATGTTCAAATTAGTATCTAAATATAAACCATCAGGTGATCAACCGGAAGCAATAGAAGAGTTAGTTAAAGGAATTAACGAAGGCAAGAAAAACCAGGTTTTATTAGGAGCAACAGGAACAGGTAAAACTTTTACTATTGCAAATGTAATAGAGAAAGTTAATAAACCAACTTTAGTTTTAGCCCATAATAAGACGCTTGCGGGACAACTTTACTCAGAGTTTAAAGAATTATTTCCTGAGAATAGAGTAGAATACTTTGTATCATATTATGATTATTATCAGCCGGAAGCTTATGTACCATCTAGTGATACATTTATTGAAAAGGATGCATCAATAAATGATGAAATTGATGAACTTAGACATAGTGCAACATCAGCCCTTATATCAAGAGATGATGTAATAGTAGTTGCTTCGGTATCATGTATTTATGGTTTAGGTGAAAAAGAGGAATATGAAAATAAAATTTTATCTTTAAAAGTAGGAGATATTATTGATAGGGATAAGATTTTAGAAAAACTAGTTGAAATGCTCTATGAGAGAAACAATATGGATTTAGTTCGTGGTACGTTTAGGACAAGAGGGGATACTATTGAAATTGTTCCAGCTTATTCAAGAAATACGGCATATAGAATAGATTTGTTTGGTGACGAAGTTGAAAAGTTAATTGAGTTTGATACAGTTACAGGAGCTGTTATAAGTCAAAAACAAACTATAACGATATTTGCGGCTTCACATTTTGTAACAAGTGAGGAAAAGCTAAAAAAAGCAATTAAAAATATTAGGGAAGAATTAAATGATAGATTGAAATACTTTAAAGAAAATAATAAACTTTTGGAATTTCAAAGATTGGAACAAAGAACTAATTATGACTTAGAAATGATGGAAGAAACAGGCTTTTGTAAAGGAATAGAAAATTATAGCAGGCATTTAGCTTTTAGAAAAGAAGGTGAAACACCAACTACATTAATTGACTTTTTTCCTAAAGATTTTCTATTAGTAATAGACGAATCTCATGTAACTCTTCCACAAGTTCGCGCTATGTATAATGGCGATAGAGCAAGAAAATCAATATTAGTTGAGTATGGATTTAGACTTCCAAGTGCCCTTGATAATAGACCTCTTAAATTTGATGAATTTGAAAATAAAATAAATCAAGTTATATATGTTTCAGCAACTCCTGGAGATTATGAGCTTGAAAAAACTGGTGGGGAAATTGTAGAACAGATAATAAGACCAACAGGGCTTTTAGATCCAACAATAGAAATAAAACCAACTTTAAATCAAATAGATGACTTAATAGAACAAATTCAAAAAAGAATCGCTAAAAATGAAAGAACACTTGTTACTACACTAACGATAAGGATGAGTGAGGAGTTAACAAATTATTTAAAAAATGCAGATATAAAGGTTGCGTATTTACATAATGAAATAAAGACTTTAGAGAGAATGGAAATTGTTCGTGATTTAAGATTAGGAAAGTATGATGTGGTAGTAGGAGTTAATTTACTTAGAGAAGGAATAGATATTCCAGAAGTATCATTAATAGCTATTTTAGATGCTGACAAGCAAGGATTTTTAAGAAGTGAAAGAAGTTTAATACAAACAATAGGTAGAGCAGCTAGAAATTCAAATGGTAATGTAATAATGTATGCGGATGAAATAAGTGATGCCATGGATAAGGCTATTAAAGAGACACAAAGAAGAAGAAGTATTCAAGAAGATTACAATCGAAAACATAATATAGTTCCAACTACAATAAAAAAAGATATTCAAGATTTAATTAAGAATACGGATGAAATAAAAGATGAAAAAATATCTGAAATTTATAAAAGAAAAGATAAAAAGAAAGTAATTGAAAAATTAGAAAAAGAAATGATGGAAGCAGCGAAGGAATTGGATTTTGAAAGAGCAACATATCTTCGTGATTTATTATTTGAGATAAAAATGCAGTAAAAAAGAATTTAAGTTAATTTAACATTTAAATTCTTTTTTTTAATATCACTTAAATTTTGTAGATATTCGTTTATTTCTTTAAGCGAAGTTGTATGTGAAATTAAAGCAAGAGGATTGATACCACATTGATTTAATTCATTTTCATATATATTAGTGTTTAATTCATTATCAACTATTATAAGTTTGACTTCATTATAATTATTTTCAAGCTCTTTAACATAATTAATTATTTCACTTAATTTATTTAATTTACCATTTTTATAAAGTATTTCTCCAGAATTTATATCATTATAATATGCATTGCCTAAAAACTGCTTTCCTAAATATATATGATTAGTATTAATATTATAATCTATATTTCGCGTATGATAAAGAATCATATTTTTATTTGGAGTATTATCACAAAAACTAATATATGTTAAGTCAATATAATTATTTTCCATAATTTTTTTTAAATTATTTATTAACTCTATATAATCTTTTTTATCAACATTATCCAAAGTTTTATTTATACTTGTTATAAACAATAATATACTCATAAAATCTCCTATTCTTAAATAATATATTCAAAATATAAAATGTTCGCTACATAAATTTTAATAAATTTGGTATAATAATATGCCGAAGGAAGTGTTTTGAGTGGATAAAATAATAATAAGAGGAGCGAGAGAAAATAATTTAAAAAATATAGATTTAGATTTACCAAAAAATAAACTAATAGTTATGACAGGTGTATCGGGTTCTGGTAAATCATCACTTGCATTTGATACAATATATGCTGAAGGACAAAGAAGATATGTTGAAAGCTTAAGTAGTTATGCAAGACAATTTTTAGGTGGTTCAGAAAAACCAGATGTTGATTTAATAGAAGGATTAAGTCCATCTATTAGTATTGATCAAAAAACAACTAATAGAAATCCTAGAAGTACTGTTGGAACAGTAACAGAAATATATGATTACTTAAGATTGTTATTTTCTAGAATAGGAATTCCTTATTGTCCAAATCATCATATTCCAATAACGAGTCAATCTATTGAAGAGATGACAAACAAGATTTTAGAACTTGATATTGGAACTAAAATAATGATATTAAGTCCAGTTGTTGAAGGAGAAAAAGGGACTCATATTGATACTTTAAATAATCTAAGAAAAGAAGGTTATGCTAGAGTACGTATAAATAAAGAAATATATGATTTAAGCGAAGAAATTATTTTGGAGAAAAATAAAAAAGATAATATTGATGTAATAATTGACAGACTTATAATTAAGGAAGGTATTAGAAGTAGGTTGTATGAATCACTTGAAACTGCATCTAAATTATCAAAGGGAAAGGTTATTGTAGATGTTATTGGAAAGGAAGAAATAATATTAAGTGAGACATTTGCATGTCCACACTGTAATTATTCACTTAAGGAACTAGAACCAAGGATATTTTCGTTTAATGCTCCATACGGTGCATGTCCATATTGTAAAGGACTTGGTTTTAAACAAAAAATGGATGTTGATTTAGTAATCCCAGATAGAAGTAAAACTTTAAGTGAAGGAGCAATTCTTCCATTTAAGAATATGGAAGATACAAATATATATATCCAAAAATTAGAAACATTTTGTAAAAAAAATAATATAGATATGAATAAACCTGTGGAAAAGTTAAGTAAGAAAGAAATAAATTTAGTTCTTTATGGCAGTGATAAACCTATTCACTTCAATTTTTACTCAAAAAGTGGTAATACATATAATAAAATAGAAGTATATGAAGGTGTAATAAATCTGCTTGAAAGAAGATACAAAGAAACAACTTCTTCATTTATTAGACAGTGGCTTGAAGGATATATGGTTGAACAAGAATGTGAACATTGTCATGGTGCTAGATTATCACAAAGTGTTCTTAATATTTATATAAATAATAAAAATATATATGATGTTTGTAATTTAAGTATAAAAAAATTATATGAATTTATTGATAAACTAAAACTTACTAAAGAACAAAAGCAAATATCTGAAATTATATTAAAAGAAATAAAAGATAGATTAGAATTTTTAATAAATGTTGGTCTTGAATATTTAACATTAAATAGAACAGCTGCAACTTTATCTGGAGGGGAGAGTCAAAGAATAAGACTTGCTACACAAATAGGTTCTAGATTAACAGGAATATTATATGTTCTAGATGAACCATCAATTGGACTTCATCAAAGAGATAATCAAAAGTTAATTAACTCTATGATAGAAATGAGAGATTTAGGTAATACACTTATTGTAGTTGAACATGATCATGATACTATGCTTCAAGCTGATTATTTGGTTGATATAGGTCCTATGCAAGGAGAAAAAGGTGGTTATGTGGTTGCAACTGGTACTCCTAAAGAGGTTATGGAAAATGAAAATAGTATAACAGGAAAATATTTATCTGGAAAAGAAAGAATAGAAGTTCCAAAAAAGAGAAGAAAAGGAAATGGTTTAAATTTAGAAGTAAGAGGTGCTAAAGAAAATAATCTAAAAAACATAAATGTTAAGTTCCCACTTGGAAAATTTATATGTGTAACAGGAGTGTCAGGATCAGGAAAATCTACTCTTGTAAATCAAATATTATATAAGGTTGTTAGAAATTCATTATATAAAACAAAGGAAAGACCAGGAAAGCATAAAGAAATAAAAGGAATAGAATATTTAGATAAAATAGTTAATATATCTCAGGATCCTATTGGAAAAACTCCAAGAAGTAATCCTGCAACTTATACAGGAGTATTTGATGATATTAGGGATGTTTTTGCAAGTACTAAAGAAGCTAAGATAAGAGGATATGATAAAGGAAGATTTTCATTTAATGTAAAAGGTGGAAGATGTGAAGCATGTTTTGGAGATGGAGTTAAAAAAATAGAAATGCATTTTCTTCCAGATGTATATGTTCCTTGTGAAATTTGTCACGGGACAAGATATAATAGTGAGACTCTTCAAATAAAATATAAGGGAAAAAATATAAACGATGTTTTAAATATGACAGTAGAAGATGCTTATATGTTTTTTGAAAATATTCCAAAAGTAAAATCCAAATTAGAAGTTCTTTTAAATGTTGGTCTAGGATATATGAAGTTAGGTCAAAGTGCACCAACATTATCTGGTGGTGAAGCATCAAGAGTAAAACTTGCAAAAGAACTTCAGAAAAAACCTACAGGGAAAAGCTTATTTATTTTAGATGAGCCTACAACAGGTCTTCATACACATGATATTAAGAAGTTACTTAAAATACTAAATAGAATAGTAGATAATGGTGATACAGTAATAATTATAGAACATAATTTAGATGTAATAGCACAAGCTGATCACATAATTGATTTAGGACCTGAAGGCGGAGATGATGGTGGAGAAATAATATTTAGTGGAACACCAGAAAAGATTGTACAAGAAACAAAGAGTTATACAGGGAAATTTTTAAAAGATGTTTTATAAAATGTCTTTTTATTTTTCTTAATTGATGATATAATTATTAAACGTGAAGGATATGATTAATATGAAGATTATTACAGAAAAAGGTCATGAAATAAAATTAAATAAATTTATTGACTGGATACTTTATATGATAGGATACACGATAGTTTTAGTTTTAATAGATAAAATATTTAATTCTTTTGACATTGATAATATTCTATATGGTTTCCTTGCAGTATTAATAATATATTTACTTAATAAAACTATAAAACCAATCATTTTTAAATTAACAATACCTATAACAGGACTAACATTTGGTCTATTTTATCCATTTATTAATTTATTTATTTTAAAAATAGTTGATTTTATATTAGGTAATCACTTTCATATACATGGTATTATAAGTGGAGTTCTTATTGCGGTTATGATAAGTGTAATGAATTTTTTTATGGAGGAATTAATAATAAAACCTATCATAAGAAGGTGTAATAATGAATAGGGTTGCATTTAATATACTAGGTTTTAACATTTATTTTTATTCAATATTTATATTACTTGGGGTTATTATAGCTTATGTATTAATTATAAAAGAATCAAAAAAACATGGTATAAATAAAGATTTGATTAGTGATATGATATTTTATGGATTAATAATAGGAATTATAGGAGCAAGACTATATTATGTAATATTTAATTATAAATACTATTTAAATAACCCAATTGATATATTTGCAATAAGAAATGGAGGTCTTGCAATTCATGGCGGGCTTATATTTGGTGCTTTATTTGTATATGTTTTTTGTAAGAAAAAGAATATTAATTTTCTAAGAATGCTAGATATAATAGCGCCTGCTATAATGATCGCACAATCTTTAGGTAGATGGGGAAATTTTTTTAATGGTGAAGCACATGGAGGTGTAGTTTCTTATGAAACATTAAAAAATATGCATTTGCCAAATTTTATAATTAATGGAATGCACATTGATAATAATTATTATTTCCCTACTTTTCTATTTGAGAGTTTAGGATGTTTAGTTGGAGCAATTTTAATAATAGCAATAAGAAATAAAAAAGAAATAAAACTAGGTGTATCATCAGGGTTATATTTAATATTTTATGGTATTATAAGATTTTTTATTGAATCAAGTAGAACAGATAGTTTAATGTTTTTTAATATAAAAATGGCACAATTTATATCTTTAATTAGTATAATAATAGGAATGATTTTAATTTCAAAATCAAAAATGCAAGAAAAATATAAAAAGGAGGAATAGTATGTATGATTGTATAATAATAGGTAGTGGACCTGCTGGTATGAGCGCATCTATATATTTAAAAAATGCAAATAAAAAAGTCTTAATAATAGAAAAAAATACTCCTGGCGGAAATATTTTAAAAGCAAATAAAATAAATAATTATTTAGGAATAAACGATCAAGATTCTGGTAAGATGGCCTATTCTATGTATGAACAAGTAAATAATATGGACATACCTATAGCTATAGAAAAAGTATTAAAAATAGAAAATAACGAAGAAGAAATATCAGTTATAACTGACAAACAAACATATAAATCAAAATATATAATACTTACTTGTGGTAGGTGCGAGAGATCTTTAAATTTAGTGAGTGAATCAAAATTAATTGGAAAAGGAGTAAGTTACTGCGCAAAATGTGATGGTAGTTTATTTAAAAATAAAATAGTTGCTGTAGTAGGTGGTCAAGATGATTCAATTTCAGAAACAAAATACCTAAGTAATATAGCACAAAAAGTGTATTATTTTAATTATTCTAAAAATAATGTTAAAATAAATAAAGATAATATTAAGATAATAGATGATTTAAAAATAATTTCATTAGAAGAGGATAATGGTGTACTTAGTGAAATAAAATTAGAAGATGGGTCTAGTATTAAAGTAGATGGTTTATTTATACTAAATGGTTATACACCAAATACTAAATTTATAGATAATTTAAATATAAAAACAGAAAAAGACTATATAGTTGTTGATAATCATATGAGAACTAATATAGAAAATATATATGCGGCTGGTGACATAATAAAAAAAGATTTATATCAAATAATAACAGCAGCAGCAGAAGGAGCAATCGCAGCAACAGATATAATAAAAAAACTAAATTAAGGAGATGTATACATGACTTTTTCATATAAAATAAAAGAAGAAATTTCAAAACTAGAAAGTTCAAAATTAGAGAAAATATCAGAGCTATCAGGAATGCTTAGAACAAATTCAGATATCAAAATTTATTGTATAAGAATTCAAACTGAAAATATTAATGTTGCAAATAGAATATTTAAAACAATAAAAGAATTATATAATGTAACAGCTAATATAACAATAAGAAAAAATTACAATTTTAAGAAAAATGAAATATATATTATTGAAATAAAAAGAAATGTTTTATCCATTATAAAGGATATAGGTTTATTAAATGAAAATGAAATGAAGTTATCTGAGGTTCCAAATGATTCAATAATTTGTGATACAGAATTAAAATCTTCATTTATAAGAGGATGCTTTTTAATAGGTGGAAGTATAAATGACCCAAAGACATCTAGATATCATTTAGAATTTTTAATTCCAGATTTAAAATTAGCAGAATTTTTATGTACACAATTAAATGATTTTAATTTAAATGCAAAGATTTTAAGAAGAAAAAAAGGATATATGGTATACATAAAAGAATCTGAAAAAATATGTGATTTTTTAAAACTTATAAAAGCGTATGATGGAGTTATGTATTATGAAGATATTAGAGTATATAGGGACAAAATAAACATGACAAATAGATTAAATAACTGTGAACAAGCAAATTTAGAGAAAAGTATGAAAACTGCATTAAAACAAATAAATGAAATAAAATTTATTAAAGAAAATGATGCATATGATGTGTTAGATGAAAAACTAAAAGAAGTAGCAGAATTTAGAATAAAATATCCAGAGAGTTCACTATTAGAATTAAGTGAAATTATAAGTTTAGAAACAGGTGTTAAGATAACAAAATCATGTTTAAATCATAGATTTAGAAAGATAAAAGATTTAGCAGAAAATTTAAGAAAAAAATAATTATTAATTTTCAAATTTTGTAAAAATATGTGTAAAAAATGTTATTTTATATAATTTTATAATATCACTTTAATGCATATTTTTTTTGTGGTATAATTTAATAGGTGATGCTATGAATAAAAAGGAATTTAAAACTTTAGATGAGCAAATAAATGTTTTTAAATCTAAAGGCTTAACTATAACTGATAATGAAAAAACTAAAGATATTTTATTTATGGAAAATTACTTTTTTATAAATGGTTATAGATATTTATTTATGAATTCAATAAAAGATAAAAGGTTTATTTATGGTACTACCTTTGATGAGTTATATGCATTATTTACTTTTGATAGAAACTTAAGAAACATTTTATTTAAAAATTTATTAATTATAGAAAATAATATTAAGAGTATAATTAGTTATCAATTATCTAAAAAATACGGCTATAAAGAAAAGGAATATTTAAAAGAATCTAATTTTACTTCAGATAATAAAGAAAAAAGAAGAGTTGAAGATGTAATAAATAAGATGAAAAGACAAATAAGAGTTAATGGTTCAAAACATACAGCAACTAGCCATTATATTAGTAATTATGGATATATTCCATTATGGATACTAGTTAAAGTTCTTTCTTTTGGTTTAATAAATGAATTATATGGAATACTAAAAATAGAGGATCAAATAGCATTGGCAGAAAATTATAACATAGACGTTAAAGATATGGAAATATATTTATCTTTACTTGCAAATTATAGAAATTTGTGTGCACATGAAGATATAGTTTTTAATCATAAAAGTCAAAGATATATTGATGATACAAAATTTCATAGAATGCTTAATATAGATATAAAAGATGGAGAATATGTCTATGGTAAAAATGATATTTTTGCTTTAATAATAATATTAAAACAAATGCTAATTAAAGATAAATTTGATGAAATGATGATGGAAATAGAAAATGAATTTATAGATTTTGATAATAAAGTTGAATCAATATCTATATCAAAATTATATAATGAGATGGGTTTTCCAAAGAATTATATGGAAATAATTAAATTTGATTAGGAGGTAATATTATGAAAAATAGAAGAAGATTATTGAAATATTTTTTAGCATATATTTTTACAATATTTAGTTCTATTTTTGCTGTTATACTTTATCTTACATATTTTCCTGTAGAATCCAAGGTAATAACAGAAAAGAAGACTATAAATGAAACAAAATTAAGTGAAACGGCTATAGAAGATGCAATTAACGTAGTATATGATTCTGTAGTTACTGTAGAATCATATAAAAATAATCAAAATATTGGCAGTGGGACTGGATTTATATATAAAAAAGATTCAGAAAAAGGATATATTCTAACAAATCATCATGTTATTGATGGTGCGGATAGAGTAGATGTTATACTTACTTCAAACGAAATTATTGAAGCAAAAATAGCTGGAAGTGATTTGTATACAGATTTAGCAGTTTTATCTGTTGATAGTGATAAAGTTAATAAGGTAGCTAATTTAGGAAATAGTGATGATATAAAACTTGGTAGTACTGTTTTAACAATAGGAAGTCCAATGGGATCAGATTATAGTGGATCTATAACAAAGGGAATTATTTCTGGAAAAGATAGAAATATAGAGACTGATGATATTATCACTAAGGTATTACAAACAGATGCTGCTATAAATCCAGGAAATAGTGGCGGACCTCTTGTTAATTTGGCAGGAGAAGTAATAGGTATTACTTCTATGAAGCTTGCTCAAGAAGAAATAGAAGGTATGGGATTTGCTATTCCGATAAATGAAGCAAAAACTTATGTTAAATATTTAGAAAAAGGAGAAGAAATATCAAGACCTTCTATGGGAGTATCTTTAATAGACATAAATAATAGATATGCACTTTATATGTATGATATTAGAGTTCCATCACAAGTTGATTATGGAGTAATAATAGCGGATATAGAAAAAAATTCATCAGCAGATAAATCAGGATTACAAAAAGGTGATATAATTACAAAATTTGATGAAAATGATATAACAAGTGTATCAAAATTAAGATATTATTTATACCAATATAAAATAGGTGATAAAATTAAGGTAACCTATATTAGAGATGGAAAGACTAAAGAAACTACTATGACATTAGAAGAATAAAAATAAATATATATGTTTATAAAAATTATGATTTGTTCATAATTTTTTTAATTTTTAATAAAATAGTTATATTTTTCTATCTTCGTACGATATGTATTAATTTTATGTTTAACATTTACTTAATCAAACAATAGGTAATTTGTTTATTTTTATAAGATTAACTGTATATTTAAAAAAATCTATAAAAATTAAAAATTGTATTCACAAATAATTCTAAAACTGTTATAATAGTCATAATAGAATAGTATGCGGAGGTATATGATGAGAAGGAGTTATTATTTTATTTTATCAATACTAGTATTTTTTATGTCATTTATAGTAGATATTTCCCCAGTAAATGCGGAACCTACTCATAAATTTAGCGTAAAAATTATTGACTGGGATCCTTTTTATAATGAGTGGGAAGGTACTGGTACAGGCGCAGAACTACCTGCGAATTCTAATTTGGAACCAGGCAAAATATATCAGGTTTCAATTTACTATGTTCCAGGAGATACTACGGTTCATAGTTTACAAACTTATTTAAGATATGATAAAGAAATTTTTGAACCTGTATTAGATGGTGGTACACTATATGTAGAAACAGGGTCAACAAATAATGGTTATGCATATCCGCCAAAAGGAAATAGTCCTGCATTAAAAACGCAACCATTAATGACTGTATTAACAAATAATGCTACAGACTATAGCTTAATATCTATGACATCAGAAAATACGACAAACAGTACTACAATAACTTCTGAAGGAATGCTTTTGAGTGTTTGGTTTAAGGTTAAAGAAGACGCACCACCAGGAGCAGTAGCAAAATTCGATATTGTTAAAAGTGAAAATATTAATGGGCGTTTAATAGAAACTGTTGTTTCAGACCCTAATAATGCATATAATAATTTACCAGTTTCTGTTGACAGCATTACAATGAATATTCCTGGAAGTCCAATTACAGCACAAAAAACAACATTAAAATCGTTAGCAGTTAAAAACGGAGGTACAACTTATACATTAAGTCCAGCATTTGTTGCAGATAGTGATGCAACTCATACTTTTAAAGTAATAGTACCAAATCAAATAGAAACTGTTGATGTAGAAGCTACTGCAACAGATCCTCTAGCAGGTGTTGCAAGTGGAACAGGACCACAACAATTACATGTAGGAAATAATGAAGTATCTTTAATTGTTCAAGCGGATGATGGTGGCGAAGATACATATACTTTAAATATATATAGATTAAATAATGACGCAACATTATCATCATTATCATTATCAAATGATGTAAATATTGGAGCATTTACTCCACAAAATCAAACGTATACTGCAGTTGTTCCATATGCAACTACTAGTACTATAATAACTGCGACTCCAACAGATTCTAAAGCTAGCGTTACTAATGATGGCTCATGGAATTTTACAAATACTGGAGCAACTATTAATTCAAGAGTAGTTACTGTAAACGCAGAAAACTGTAAGAGTGATTATCAAAGTGTTCCAGGTAATGCATGTACATCATTACCATACACAATAAATGTAACTAGAACGGCAGCTTCAACAAATGCAAATTTAAGTGATTTAACTGTTGATGGAACTACAGTAACAGGCTTTGATCCAGGTACTACTAGTTACACATTGTCTGATGTTTCTAATGAAACTACTAGTATTACAATAAATGCAACAGTACAAGATACAGGAAAGGCAACTATAGATACTCAATTAGGTAGCAAAGCACTTACTGTTGGTGATAATGCTATAGATATAGTTGTAAGAGCAGAAGATGGATCTACAACTAAAACATATACAATAAATGTAAGAAGATTATCAAATAATAGTAAATTAAAAACATTAACAATAACTCCTAAAGATAGCGGTGGACAAGTAGTTTCTGGAGAATCATGGCAACCACCATTTGATCCAAGTTCTACAGGACCATATACATTAACTGTTCCATCAGATACAGCAACTGTTGATGTAGCCGCAGATGTTGATAATCAAAATAATGCATCAATAATAAGTGGTACAGGTAATGGTATTGATATAAAAACAACTAATCCAATTAATATATTAGTTCAAGCAGAAGATGGGACTCAAAGTACTTATGTAGTAAATATAGTTAGGGAAAAATCTAATAATGCCAAATTAGCAACTTTATCAATTGGAGGTTATACATTAACACCATCTCCTTTTGATCCAGATGTAAATAGTTATACAGCTAATGTTGCTGGTAATGTTGATAAAGTAACTGTATCAGCAACCGCACAAGATGCATCTAGTAGTATAACTGTAAATGGTCAACCAATAAGTACAGGTAGTGAAGTGTCTTTAAATGTTGGACCAAATACAATAAAGGTTGAAGTAAAAGCAGAAGATGGCTCTACGAATGTCTATACTATTGAAGTAACAAGAGCTCAGAAAACAGAGTCAGCTTTAACTGATTTACAAGTAGATGGCGTAACTGTTCCTAATTTTAGAGAAGATGATTTAGGACCATATACGTTACCAGCAGTAGGAGAGTATCCTCTTAGTAAGAATGATGTTACAATTTCTGCTACTAAAAAAGACAGCGATAGTACAATTAATGCAGCAGATCTTGGGACAAAAAGTTTAATTCCTGGTGAAAATACATTTACAGTTACAGTTACAGCTCAAGATGGACAAACTCAATCAACATATACAATAAAAATAAAAAAACAATTAGATAACGATTCATCTTTATCAGACTTAAAGATAAATGGACAAACAATAGATGGTTTCTCAAGCGAGACATTAAGTTATGGATATGAAGTAGAAAATGAAATAACAAGTTTTGTACTAGGTTCACAAGATGTTACAGATTCAAGCTTATTAATAGAACCAATAAAATCTTCTAGTTATGCACAAAGTGTTATAGTATCAAATAATACAGGATTTACAACAAGTGGTGAAACAGTAGTTGATATAACTGTAACAGCTCAAGATGGTACATTTACAATATATAAAATCCATGTAACTAGAAAAAAATCTACAAATAATTATTTAAGTAGTATAACATCAACTGTAGGTTCAATAAATGAACCATTCAATAAATTAACTGATTCTTATACTATAGATGTACCTAGAGAAACAACATCAGTAACGATAAGCGGAACAACAGAAGATCCAGCAGCTCAAATAGTTAGTGTAACAGGA
Organism: uncultured Bacilli bacterium; assembly: GCA_947598325.1. Lineage (GTDB taxonomy): Bacteria > Bacillota_I > Bacilli_A > RF39 > UBA660 > CAG-433. Next base: position 15,335 of record CANQFD010000003.1, on the reverse strand, counting down.
CCAAGTAGTTTATCTTTAGGCGATGGAAATGTATTTACTATAAAAGTATTAAGTGAATATGAACTTAGTCAAGCAAATCAAGAAAGTTTAGGTAGAACATATACTGTTACAGTAAATAGAATGAAATCAAATAATGCCTTCCTTTCTTCATTAACAGTAGATGGCGTTTCAGTACCAGATTTTAATAAAGAAAAAGAAACTTATGATGTAACTGTAGGATCAGAGAAAACTCAAATAACAGTTAACGGTGCTACTGAAGATACACATGCGACAACAAATGATTTCCATGATTATAATATATCAACTGGAAGTAAAGCAATAACAGTAACAGTAACAGCAGAAGATGGAACAACAACTAAAACATACACAATAAACGTTACAAAACCAGCATCTACTGATGCAACTCTTAATAATTTATATATAGTTCAAACATCTATTGACCCAACATTCTCTCCAGGTGTAACTAGTTATACAGCAAATGTACCTTATAATGTAACTAATATTGATATAGTAGCAGAGAAAAAAGCAGGTCAAACAGTAACAGGAGATGGTAATCAACAACTTAATACTGGACCAAATTCATTTGATATAAAAGTAACTCCAGAAAGTGGTAATCCTATTACTTATACAATAGTAGTAACAAGAGAAAAAAATAATAATGCATATTTAAATGATATAACATTGTCAGATGGAGCGTCTTTGGATACACCATTTGCATATAATACATTTGCATATAATGTTTCTGTTGCAAATAATATAGATAAATTAACAATAAGTGCAACAAAACAAGATCCAAATGCAACAGTAACAATTGATGGAAGTGTTGTACCAGACTTAGGACAACAGGTAAGTTTAAATACTGGAACAAATACAATAAGCTTACTTGTAACAGCAGAAGATGGAACAACAACTCAAACATATACGTTAACAATTGAAAGAGCAAAAAGTAATGATGCAACATTAAAAAATTTGGTTATAGATGGTGTAACAAAAATGGAACCACAATTTGCACCAGAAACAACTGAATATACTATAGAAGTTCCATACGAAGTTGAAAATTTATCAATAAGTAAAGCAGAGCCAACTTATAAAGATGCTACTGTTGATTTACCAGATGATTTAACATTGAATGTAGGACCAAATCAAAAAACAATAACAGTAACAGCAGAAGATGGAACTGTAAATTACTATACATTGAATATAACTAGATTAGCTTCAGCAAATAATTTCTTATCAAGTCTATCTGTTAAAGATACTGCTCAAACTGAATATATTACTTCTTTCTCAAAAACTACAGTAAAATATTCAATAACAGTAGAAAATAACGTTGATAGTGTAACAATAGCAGCAACAAAAGAAGCACCAGAATCAACATGGGATGATAGTGACTTAGGATTACAACAATTAAATGTTGGTTTAAATACATTTACTATTACAGTAACAAGTAATTCACATATAGACAGAACATACACAATTGAAATAACTAGAAAATCAAATTCAAATAATTTCTTAGATACATTATCAATAAAAGATGAAAATCAAAAAGAATATATTAATAATTTTGTAAAAACTACAGATGCTTATAATTTCAGTGTGACTGAGGATATTACTAAACTTAAAGTAGTTGCAACTGCAGAAGCAGAAACAAGTACAATAACAATAAATGGAGAACCAGTTACTGATGGTGGAAATGAAATAATTTTAAGTACAGGATCAAATACAATTAATATTGTAGTAACTCCAGAAAGTGGTTCTACAGATGCAAAAACATATGTTATAACAGTAAATAAACCTGCATCTACAAATAATTATTTAAAGAGCTTAACAGTTAGTCCTGGAACTTTAACACCAGAATTTAATAGAGAAATTGAAAGATATACTGTTGAAGTAGAAAATGAAACAGCTTCAATAGAGATAAATGCAGAACCTGAAAGCAGTAGTGCTGTAGTAACTGGTGATACTGGTGTTAAATCATTGAATGCAGGGACTCAAACATTTAATATAACAGTAAATCCAGAAAGTGGTGCAACAAGAACATATACAATAGAAGTAACTAGAAAAGGTTCAAGTGTAAATGATTTAAAATCATTGTCAGTAGAAGGTTATAAGATAAATCCAGACTTTAGAAGTGATATTACTGAGTATACTTTAAGTGTAGGTAATGAAGTTTCAGAAATAACAGTAAATGCTGAAGCTGTAGATAGTGCAAATGCACGAGTAACAGGTACAGGAAAAAGACCATTAGCCACAGGATTAAATGATATTTCTGTAATAGTAACTGCACAAGATGGAACTCCTAAAACATATACAATAAAAGTAACTAGAGCAAAATCTTCAAATAACTATTTAGCAAGTTTAAATATAACAGAAGGAAAATATACTCCAGATTTTGATAAAGAAACAACAAAATATTACATAACTGTTCCATATGAAGTAACAAGTTTAAATATAAATGCAATACCTGAGGATCAAGCAGCAAGTTTAAGTATTGATGATAATAAAGATTTTACTGTTGGAGAAAATAAAGTAACTATTAATGTAAAAGCAGAAGATGATACAGTAAGAACTTATGAAATATATGTAACAAGACAAGATCAAGCAAATAATTATTTAACAGATATTACAGTAACAGGTGATGATGGTGTTAAATATCCATTAAGTCCAAAGTTTAATAAAGATGACCAAGATTATGATGTAGTTATCTCAGAATCGGTAAAAAATGTTAATATAACTGTTACAAAGGCTGATGAAAGTTTACAAGTAAGTGGTGATGGAAGTGTTGCTATTACGACATTACCACAACAACATGAAATAGTAGTATCAACTGCAGGAGGTATTAAAAGAACATATAGACTTAACTTTGTAAAAGGTTTATCATCAAATAATAAATTAAAATCTTTATCAATTGATAAAGGTGTATTGGATCCAAGATTTGATCCTGATGAGATAGCATATAATGTTGATTTACCAGCAGGAACAAATCAAATTCAAATAACAGCAATAAAATCTGAAGAAAGTCAAACAATAACAGGTATACCAAGTGATGGTATAGTAGCATTAAAAGCTGGTAGAAATACTATAAAAGTTGCAGTAACTGCAGAAGATGGTTCAATAAGAACATATTATATATTTGTAAATGTTAAATCTGATAATAGTTCTAATGAGTTAACATCATTAATTGTTGATAAAGGAGAATTAAAACCAGCATTTGATAGTAAACAAAAATTATATACTGTTGATTTAGATGAAACAGAAGATAGTATAACAATTAGTGCTACCGGAAATAATAAAATAACAGGTGATGGTAAGAAAAACTTAGATGTTGGTGTTAATGTATTTGAAATAGTATCAACTGATAATGATGGAAATGAAAATGTATATAGAGTTGTTGTTAATAGAGGTAGTGTAGCAAGTCCAAGTCCAAATTTAATATATTTACAAGTAGATGGATATAATTTAAATGAAACATTTGATAAAGATACTCTTAATTATACAATGAATGTATATGACGATGTAAATTCATTAGATGTAATTGCAATTCCTGAAGATAAAAATGCGACAGTAACAATAACAGGAAATACAAATATGGTATTTGGAGAAAATATAATTACTATATCTGTAACTGATCAAAATTCAGCTCGTAAGGATTATACAATAAAAGTATCAGTAGGAAATAATAAACTTGCATCTGAAATTCATACAATAGGAAATACATATATTGCAACTATTGAGGAAGGCGAAATATCACAAGAAGTAAAAAATGAAATGATTAATCCAAATTCATATTTAAAAATATATGATTTGGACAATAATGAAATATCTGATACTGATCCAGTAGGAACAGGATATATAATTAAACTTGAAATAAACGGTGTAGTTTATGATTCAAAAGTATTAGTTATAAAAGGTGATTTAAATAGTGATGGTAGAGTAGAAGTATCTGATATTATAAAATTAAGAATGCATATATTAGGCAATATAATATTAGAAAATGCAGAATTTGAGGCGGCAGATGCAAATGGTGATGGTGATGCAGGCGTATCTGATCTGATTAAGATTAGAAGTCATATATTAGGGAATTTGAGTTTATATGAAAGGGTAGGTGAGTAATATGAAAAAATTAAAAATAATATCTATATTCGCATTTGTTACAATTCTTGGTACAATATTTAGTATTAATGTATTTGGTTTATCAAAGTATGTTGTTAAAATAGATGGACCAAGTTCTGTAACTAAAAATACAAATATTACTTTCTCCCTTACCGCTAATAATTTAAGTACAATAACTAATGGTTATTCAGGATATTCTGGAACAATTACATATGATAGTTCAAAATTAGAATTTATTAGCGCAACAAATAGTATTACTGGATGGCAAATATATACATCAAAATCTACAGATAAAGTAACATTTTTAGGATATGATTCTAATCCACCTAGCAGTACAAAAACAACAGATACAGAGATATTTAAAGTTGAATTTAAAGTTTTAAGTAATGCTACTTTAGGTAATACAGAGATTAACATATCAAATATAAAAGGGTCAACTAGTATAGGTGATCCACTTGCTGCAGATTCAGTAACAAAAACAATTAATATAGTTGATGGAAGTTCATCAAAATCAAGTGATGCTACTTTATCAGATTTAAGTGTAGATGGACAAACATTAACACCAGCATTTAGTTCTGGTCAAACTAATTATCAAATTACAGTTCCAAATGATGTTACAAGCTTAAATGTATCTGCACAGGCTAATGATCCAAATGCAAAAGTACAAATAACTGGGAATAATAATTTATCAGTTGGAAAAAATAATATTATCGTAGAGGTTACAGCAGAGGATGGATCTAAGAAAGTTTATAATATCGAAGTAACAAGAAGTTCTGATTCTTCAAATACACCATCAGGTGGTGGTTCAACAGGTGGAAATACTGGAGGAAATACACCATCAGGCGGTGGTTCAACAGGCGGTAACACTGGTGGAAATACTGGTGGAAATAATTCATCAGGTAATGGTTCAACAAACGGTGGAAATACTAGCGGAAATAATTCATCAAGTAATGGTTCAACAAGCGGTAATACTAGTGGAAGTACTAGTGGAAACACTGCAAATAAATCAAGCAATAATAACTTAAAATCAATTTCTGGTATAGATGGTCTTGATTTTGATCCAAGTAAAACTAATTATGATGTTTATGTACCATTTGAAGTAACAAACTTAACTATTTCTGCAATACCACAAAATTCAAAAGCTAAGGTACAAATAACTAATTCTAAATTGTCAAACTTAGAAGTAGGAAAAACTTATACCGTAACAATTGTTGTAACAGCAGAAGATTCATCAGTAAAAATTTATACTTTGAATATAAAACGTAGCCAATACGAAAGTGAAACTGATCTAAAGAAACTAGTTGTAAATAAAAAAGACTTATTATTAGATGAACCTGATAGTAATGGCGAGTTCAATATTAAAGTTGGATCTGATGTTGATGAACTTGATATAGATGCAGTACCTACAAGTGAAGGTTCAACAGTAAAAATTAAAGGTAATAAAAATCTAAAAGATGGAAATAATACAGTTGTTGTTGAAGTAACTGATAAAAATGGATTTAAGAAGGATTATACAATAAATGTAGAAAAGAAATCTGGAGGAATATTTAAAGATTATTGGGTATTATGGTTGTTATTATTACTATTAATTCTAATAATATTACTAATAATGTATTTACATAAGAAAAACTCAGAGGCAATAGATGAAATTGATGAAACAGGATTGTTACCAAATGGTTCAAACCCCATTGACAAAAATTCTAATATGTTATATAATCCAAACAATAGTACAATAGCAGATTCATATATTCCAAAGCATGTAAAAACAGATATAAATGATTTACTAGATGATCAGTCTGTTTCAGAAGTTAAAAAAGAAACAAAGATACTTAGAAATGAAATGCATGGGGATAAAGAGCTAGAAAAAGAATACACAATAACAGAAAATTATAGAAAGAAGTGATACTATGTCAAAAGAAAATGAAGTAAAAGTTGAAAAAACTGAAAAAGTAGAAAAAACAGGACTTGCAAATGAAGAAAAGAAAAAGAAAATGATTCAAATATGTGCTATTGCTGTTGGGTTAGTTATTGTACTAGGAGTTATATTATTTTTAACAAGAGGATCAAGATTATCACAAGAAGAGAAATTATCAGATAGTTTAACAAAAATGGGAGAAGAATTTTATACAGAATTTTACTATACTGAAATTTCAAAAGGAAAATCAGAAAGTGAAGTTTCAGAATTCCTTTCAAAATTCCAAGATATTGGAATAAAGATAAATTTAGATAATTTATCAAGATATAACGATGGAAAAAATGAAGATGAAATAGCTAATTTCAAAAATGAAGACGGTAAAGCATGTAATGCAACTAATACAAGAGCAGTTATTTATCCAAAAAGCCCATATGGTAAAAAGGATTATACTGTAAAAGTTGAATTAGATTGTGGTTTCGATAGCGAAAAAGCAGCTAAATAAAAGATACTTTGGTATCTTTTTTTTTATAAATAAGTGAAAAGTAATTTAATGCTAGATATATTGAATATAGTAAATGTATTTTAATCTAATTGTAGTGAATTTTCTAGCTAAATTTGTTATATTTAATCACTTAAATGTGGGAGGAGGGACTTAGCTCTTACATGGATTAAATTTAAAAGGGTATTAGAACACTGTATTTAAACAAATAAACTAACAAGTATAATTATAATAAAAAGTGTGCTTTAGAATTTAAAATAATGATTAAATTGAATTTTTGACTATAATTATTTACTATTTTGTAGAAATAGCAAAAATGTGTGTTATAATACTTTATAAAGATGAGCAGTATTAATCTTTTTAAGATGAATACTGCTTATTTTTTTGGAAGAGGTATTTATGAATGAGTCTGTAATTAAAGAAATTAATAATATAAATATGGTAATTGATGATAATATTAGTGAAAAGGATTATCTAAATAGAGGTTTGTTATCACAAAATATTTTGGCACAATTGAGAAATTTAGTTGAGGATGTTATTGTTCTATGGTACAACAAAAATAATAATACTAATTTAGGTACTCGTTTTGAAGATAAAAAAATAGCTTATAAAAGTTTAGAAACAAGGTGCAATCCAAGATTTTTAAATGAGTTCCATAGATATTTACAATCGTCGAAATCCCATTATACACCAGATTATAATGGAGCTGAAAGATTAATGCAAAAGTATTATTATTATCTTTTAAAACTAAAAGTATATGTAAAAAATGAATTTAATATAGAAATATTATTAAATATTTCTAAATACCCATTAAATAATGATACATCTTTATTAGATTATTATAAAAAAATTGCTAATGAGATAAATACAGTAGAAATAGGCTCTAAATATAAATTAGATAAAGCTAGATATTATGTTGAAAAGACAAAACCTTTTGAAATTGATGGAAATATTTATTATGAAATAACATTATCAACAGCTACAGATAAAATAAATAAATTTGATAGAATGATAGCGTATACAAAGTATGATATCTTACCAAACTATGCAATTACAATATCTTTTGTTGAAAAAGAAATATCACTATTTTCTTCAAAAACAACCATTAAAATAATCAATAATTGGAGAGTGGCAATTAGATCATGTGAAATTAATAACTTATTGAAAATTTTTTGTAATGATAATATAGTTAAAAGTAATATGAATGAATATAATAATTTAATGAATTATTTAACTAAAGAAAATATTAATTTGTTGAATTTAGTTTTGATGAGCGATGATGAATACTTAGTAGAAAAAAGGAAAATAGGAGTAGCAAAAACAAATTACATATTTAATTTGTTAGATAGTTGTAGAAATTTAATAAAAAATAAAAATAATGGTTATAAAGTCATTAGATATTTATTATATAATATGAGAAATATTGTCATTAAAAGACAACTTAATAGGATTCGTGGAGAAAATATTCCTACAGAATTCATGTCAAATCTTTGTTTAAAAAGAAGTTGTTTTCCATTTGAAAAATTACCATTTGTTATGTCTTTAGTTAAACATATACCGAGTGGAGAAGATTTATTTATGTCTTTAGATAGCGAACTTTGTGAAGATCAATTATTAGCTAGACATATTTTAAATAATATTGAACAAAAAGGGATAATGTATACAGATATTAATGAGTTATTAGAATATGGCGATACAGATAAATTAATATCCAAATTTAATAGACAATTGTATGGAGAACAAACAAGGTTGAAAATTATTAAAGAACATAATTATGTTTATATGGAAGGATATGAAAAATCAACAATTGATATAATAAATATAATTAATGAATTATCAAAAAATGGTATAGATGGTTATCAATCATCATATGAATTTTGGGAAATGTTTGATGGATATAGTCAAAATATATCAGAAGAAAAGAAAGAAATTTTAAGAAAAATGTATAATGATTCAAAAGTTTCACTAATATATGGTGCAGCTGGCACAGGTAAAACTACTATGATTAGTTGTCTATCAGAATATTTGTCAAATAAGAAAAAGATTTTTTTAACAAATACAAATACTGCTATTGAAAATTTACGTCGAAGAATCAAAGTTATAAATTCAGAATTTTATACAATTGCTGAATATAACAATAATGATTATATAGAAAAGAACTGCGATATATTAATAATTGACGAATGTAGTACTGTTAGTAATCAAGACATATTAGACGTTCTTAATAATACAAATTTTGAATTGCTTTTATTAGTTGGAGATATATATCAAATTGAATCTATAAATTTTGGAAATTGGTTTAGTTTTGCCAAAGAATTTGTTAATGAATTTGCTATTCATGAACTATCTGAAACTTTTAGAAGTGATGATGAAACTTTATTAGAATTATGGAAAAAAGTTAGAAATTTTGAAGATACTATTACAGAGTATATAGTTAATAATAATTTTTCAAGTGATTTAAATCAAGATATTTTTAGCAAATTAGATGATGATGAAATAATATTATGCTTAGGATATGATGGATTGTATGGAATAAATCAAATTAATAAATATTTGCAAGATTTTAATAATAATGAAAAATTTGACTTTGGAATTAAGTCGTATAAAGTAGGAGATCCTGTACTATTCTTTGATACAAATAGATTTGGTAATGTTCTTTATAATAATCTAAAAGGGGTAATTACCAAAATATCACAAAATGATGATGAAATGTATTTCGAAATTGAGATAGAAAAACCACTAACAAGTTTGGATGTATTTAGTTCTAATGTTAGTTTAATTGAAACAAAACAATTTTCTTCTATTGTAGGATTTAAAATAGATAAAGAATTTGAAAATGATGACGATGATGATGATAAAAATAATATTGTACCTTTCAATATTGCATATGCATTATCCATTCACAAAGCTCAAGGGCTTGAGTATAATTCTGTGAAAGTAGTATTAACAAAAGATGTTGAAAAATTAATATCTCCAAATATTTTTTATACTGCAATTACAAGATCAAAGAAAAAATTACGTATATTTTGGACTACAGAAACTGGGCAGTACATAATAGATCAAATAAAAAATAATTCAAGTACTAAAGATTATAATATTTTTAAAAATAAATATAATTTATAGGAGGAATCAGTATGATTTATATAACTGGTGATACACATAGAGATTTTTCTAGACTTTATAAATTAGAAGAAAATAATGATGATATGCTAATAGTATTAGGAGATGCTGGTATTAATTATTATCTTGGCGAAGAAGATATTAGATGCAAAGAGAATTTGAAAAAGTTTAAATTAAAATTATTTTGTATAAGAGGTAATCATGAAGAAAGACCAGAAAACATTAATACTTATAAAGAAGTTAAAATGTTTGATGGGAAAGTCTTTATAGAAGAAAATTATCCTAATTTAATATTTGCAAAAGATGGAGAAATCTACAATATTGATGGTAAAAGTGTTCTTGTAATTGGTGGAGCTTACTCAGTAGATAAAGAATATAGATTAATGTATGAGCATAGATGGTTTAAAGATGAGCAATTAACTAAAGAAGAAATGAATATAATTTTAGATAAAGTTAAAGATAAGCATTTCGATATTGTTCTTACACATACATGCCCTTATAAATACGAACCTAGAGAAGTATTTATGCAAGGATTAGATCAATCTAAGATAGATAAATCTATGGAATATTTTTTAGATAAAATAGAAGAAAATATTAGCTATGATAAATGGTATTGTGGTCACTATCATACAGAAAAACAAGTTGATAAATTAGAGTTTATGTTTGGGAGAATTAAGATATTTAATAAAGATGAATTTGTTCCTAAATTTAATAGAAATGGATATGAAATAATAAGAGATTATTGCAAACAAGATTATGTTAATAAAAATGATAAAGTATGTTGCCCTAAATGTAGTTCTACAGATATAGTTATGCAAAAAGGTGATGGAGAAAGCATTTATGGTATAGATGAAATAGCAATAATATGTAATAATTGTAAAAAAAGTATATGGATTTAGTGATGTTAAATATAAAACTAATTGTCCTAAAGAACTATAGGTGTTATTTAACTGTTGTGATATAATATTTTATAGCAGTTAGGAAGTGATATGATGATTGAAACCGATGAAAAAATCTCAAAATTAAGACCTATGATGAAGATTAGTGAATTAGTTCCATATTTAAAAAAGAAAAATATTAAGTTTGAAAAAATAAGTGAACAAGAAGCAGAAGACTATTTAAGAAATAACAATAATTACTATAATTTAACATCATATAAACACAATTTCTTGAAATATCCATCTCCAGCAGGTGAATATGAAGGATTATATCAAGATTTAGATTTTGCATATCTTAAGGATATGGCTATTATAGATCATAGAGTTAGACTATTATTTTTTAAAATAATTATTGATATAGAGCATTATTTGAAAATAAGAATATTAAACCTAATTGAAAATATTGAAGAAGAAAATGGATATAGAGCAGTCAATATGTATTTAGAAAAAGATTTTAATGATGAAAAGTTTCCTAAAAAAGTACATAATAGTATCTTTAAAAAAGTCGGAAGTGAATATTATAATAAAATTTTTTCTAAATATGATATAGATCAAGATCAACAATTAGAAAATATTCCTATATGGGAATTTCTTGAAATAATCACATTTGGTGAATTAGTTAATTTTTATGAATTCTTTTCAAAGGAATATAATTTAAAAAATGAATTAAAAAATATATTTATTCTAAGGGAAATAGTTAAACTTAGAAATGCTGTTGCTCACAATTCTTGTCTGTTATCAGACCTTGATAGAAAAGATAATAGTTATGCACCAGATTATAAAATTATCAATTATTTAAATGGTTGTGAAATTGGGAAAGAAACTAGAAGTAATAAATTAAGTAATTCTAGAATAAGACAAATGACTTATGCTTTATATATGTTTAACGAAATAGTAACTAGTGAAGGTATTAAGAAAAATGTGACTAAAGATATCAATGAATTGTTTTTTAGAAGAATAATTTATCATAAAGAGTACTATAATAATAATGGGCTATTGAAATCTGTATATTTATATTTTAAAAAGATTATTGAAAAAAATTATAATGTAAATTCAGATTAAAATAGTTTGACATGATCATTAATATATGGTATCATGATCATGCGAGGAAAAAATGGTAATACATTTTTGCAAGGGCACTATCTTACGGTAGAGCCCTATTTTTCTTTTTATTACTTATTAGAAGATTAATTTCTTCTTTTTTTATGGATATTATTATCAAAAATTAAAAATTGGTATTTTTCGTGTTATAATTATATTATAAGATTTTTAAATAAGTAGGTGTAGTATGGGAGTTTATGAAAGTGAAGCTAGATTAGAAAATAGAATGATTGATCAACTTGTTAAACAAGGATATGAACAAGTACAAATAGATGATGCAAATTCATTACAAAAAAATTTTAGAGAACAGGTTAATAAACATAATAAAATAGAATTAAAAGATAAAGATTTATCTGATAAAGAATTTGAAAGACTAATGGTAAAAATATCTGGTAAAGGTGTTTTTCAGTCAGCTAAAGAATTAAGACAAAAACAAGATATTCAAAGAGATGATGGAACAATCATCTATATTGAATTATTTAACACAAAAGATTGGTGTAAAAACACTTTTCAAGTAACTCATCAAACTACAGTTGAAGGAAAATATACAAATCGTTATGATGTAACTATTTTAATTAATGGTCTTCCTTTAGTTCAAGTTGAATTAAAACGAAGAGGAATGGATATGAAAGAAGCTTTTAATCAAATTAAAAAATATAAAAGACATTCATATTTTGGATTATATAAATTTATTCAATTATTTGTTATAAGTAATGGTGTTGATACTAAATATTTTGCAAATGGGGATCAAGAATTAAATTATGGATTTACTTTTTATTGGACGGATGTTAATAATGAAAGAATAACTAATTTAGAACAATTTTGTTTATTTTTCTTAGATAGATGTCATATTGGTAAGATGATTGCTAGATATATGATTATAAATGAAACAGAAAAAATGTTGATGGTAATGAGGCCTTATCAAGTATATGCAGTTGAAAATATAGTTTCACGTGCTTTAGATACTAATAATAATGGTTATGTTTGGCATACTACAGGTTCTGGGAAGACAATTACTTCGTTTAAAACAAGTCAAATTTTGTCATTAGAACCATCCATCAATCAAGTATTCTTCTTAGTTGATAGAAAAGATTTAGATAAACAAACACTAGATGAATTTAATAAGTTTGATCCAGGTTGTGTAGATATGACAAATCAAACTGAAAAATTAATTCAGCAAATTAAAGATAGCACTAGACCATTAATTATTACTACAATTCAAAAAATGGCTAATGCTTGTTCTAATCCCAAATATTCAAATGTGATGGAAAAATATAAAGATTTAAAAACTGTATTTATTATAGATGAATGTCATAGATCTCAATTTGGGGATATGCATAAACAAATATCCAGAACATTTAGTAAGGCACAATATTTTGGATTTACTGGGACACCTAGATTTAAAGAAAATCCATCTCAAGATGGAAGAAGTACTGCTGATATTTTTGAGAAATGCTTACATACATATTTAATTAAAGATGCTATTAAAGATGAAAATGTTTTAGGATTTTCTGTTGATTATATGAAATTTGTTGAATGGAATGGAAAAACTGAAGAAGATATAATGGTTGAAGATATAGATACTGATGAAGTATTTATGGCTGATGAAAGAATAGGAATAATTGCTCAAGATATTATTAATCATCATAATTTAAAAACAAGAGATAGAAAATATAATGCATTATTTACTGTATCATCAATTCCTTTATTAATAAAATATTATGAAACATTTAAATCTATAAATCATGATTTAAAAATAGGTGCAATATTTACTTATGGTGCTAATGAAGATTTAGATAAGAATCCAGAACATTCAAGAGAATCTTTAGATAAAATAATTAAAGATTATAATAAAATTTATAAAACAAACTTTTCATCTCATACATTTGATTCATATTTTAGAGATATCTGTAAGAAAATTAAGAATACTGAAATAGATATAGTAATAGTTGTTAATATGTTACTTACAGGCTTTGATGCAAAAAGATTAAATACATTATATGTTGATAAATCATTAAAATATCATGATTTAATTCAGGCTTTTTCTAGAACTAATAGAGTTGAAACAGATACAAAACCGTTTGGCAATATAGTATGTTATAGAACAACAAAAGCTAGAGTTGATGAAGCAGTTAAATTATTTTCGCAAACTGATAGTATTGATACTGTCATAATGAAACCATACGAAGATTATCTAAGTAAGTTTAATGGCGCAGTTAAAAGATTATTAGAAATAACTCCAGTTGTTGAGAGTGTAGATTCACTTGAAAGTGAAGAAGATATTAAAGAATTTATTATAGCATTTAGAGGAGTAGCAAAATTACTTGTTAGCTTAAAAACATTCAATCAATTTGATTTAGATAATACTGATTCAATTATTAATACTCAAATGTTTGAAGATTATAAATCTAAGTATTATGAATTATATAGAAAATTATCTAATGATAAAGAAAAAAGTTCTATATTGAATGATGTAACATTCTCACTAGAGTTAATACAAACAGATAAAATTAATGTTTCATATATTTTAAATTTAATTAGAAATGTTGATTTAACAGATGAAGAACAAAAACAAAAAGATATAGCTGATATCGAAAGCAAATTAGTAAATATTACTGATGATGAATTATTCTTAAAAGCTGATTTAATTAAGAGTTTCTTAAAATCTATATTACCAGCATTAAAAGAGGAAGATTCAATTGATGAAGCTTTAGATAAACATATGAATAAAGAAAGACAAAAAGAAATAGAAAAATTTGCAACTGATAATAATATTAATTTAGAAACATTAGAAACAATTATTAATGAATATGAATATAGTGGTATTTTCCCAGATGGATTAATTGGACAATCTATAGAAGCGCCATTCTTAAAGAAAATATCAATTATTGAAAATATAAAAAGTTTTGTAAAAAATCTATTAAAGAAATATATGTAGGAGGTAAAATATGTCTAGAGAAGAAAAACAACAAATACAACAAGCAGAACTTCAAAAACAATTGTGGAGTATTGCTAATACCCTAAGAGGTAATATGGATGCGAGTGATTTTAAGAATTATATTCTTGGATTAATCTTCTATAGATATTTGTCTGAAAATCTAGTTAATTATGTTAATACTACATATTTAAAAGATGACAATATTACTTATGAAGAAGCATGGAAAAAAGAAGAATATAGAGAAGCATTAAAGTCACAATTAATTAATGATTCAAATATGGGTTATTTCCTAGAAGCAGATTATTTATGGAGTACATTAATTGATAAAATTAAAACTGGTAAATTTGATATTTCAATGTTAGCTAAAGCAATTAATACAATTTCTGAATCTACTTTAGGAAATGAATCAGAAGATGATTTTGAAAATTTATTTGAGGATATGGATTTAAGTAACTCTAAACTTGGTAGAGGAGAAGCAGAAAGAACCAAATTAATATCAACAATAATGTTAAAAATTGATGATATTGATTTTCATCATGAAGATGCTGAAATAGATGTTTTAGGCGACGCTTACGAATATTTAATTTCTAACTTTGCAGCATCAGCTGGTAAAAAAGCAGGAGAATTTTATACTCCACAACAAGTATCAAGAATACTTGCTAAATTAGTTACTATAAATAAGAGTAAATTACAAAGTGTTTATGATCCTACTTG